>JAEZHY010000042.1 GCA_023416335.1 Pseudomonadota bacterium
CATTACAGGTGAAAGCGGAACGGGAAAGGAACTTGTTGCCAAGGCTATTCACAGGGAAAGTGCCCGCTCGAGCGAACCATTCATTATCGTAAACTGCGGCGGCGTGCCTGAAAGCCTCATAGAGAGCGAACTGTTCGGTTATAAGAAAGGCGCTTTCACCGGGGCCACAAACAACAGAAAAGGCCTTGTCGAGGCAGCCCAGGGGGGCACCCTCTTCCTGGACGAGATCGGCGAACTCTCACCACTCCTGCAGGTAAAGCTGCTAAGGCTCGTTCAGGAAAAGACCATAAAGATGATCGGCGGCACGGAGGACATCTCTGTTGACGTCAGGATCATTTCCGCCACGAACCGCGACCTCGAAGCAATGGTGATGGAGAAGACCTTCCGGGAAGACCTCTATTATCGCCTCAATGTCCTCCCGCTGCGTCTTCCGCCCTTGCGGGAGCGCAAAGAAGATATTCCAGTCCTCGCGGAATACTTTCTCTCGAAGTTCACTTCAGAGTTCGGCAAGGACATTCGCAAGGTTTCGTCCTATGCAATGGATATACTCTGCAGTTATGGCTTCCCGGGCAACGTTCGCGAACTCGAACATATAATCGAGCGCGGCGTGGCGATGGAGTCCTCCCGAATCATTCTTCCCGACAGTCTTACGCTTTCTACGTACAGGCGCAAGCAGCAGGAACAAAAAGACACGGCCGCCGAGATCCCCGAACAGGGCTTCGAGCTGGACCGACATCTCGGCGACCTCGAGAAGCATTTCCTGCAGACCGCCCTTCAACAATCCGGCGGCTCCAAGCTCAAGGCCGCTCAACTTCTTGGCATTACCTTTCGGTCCATTCGCTACCGCCTCGTCAAGTACGGTCTAGCTACCGAAGATGAATTGAAATCGCTTGAAGGTTAGACCTTCTGCCGGTGAAGGACTTATGACCGCGCTCCACCCTGCCCACCCCGACACAATTTCGAAAAACGCACAGTATACATTCAAGCTCTATTCTAAGCCCTGCCAACTGCTCTCCTGGTCTCATCGGCTGGCGGAATCATCCCCCATTGCCAAAGATTCATCGGCACCTTATCGTTTTGCCAGATTAGTCCTTCTCTAAAATTGCTCAAATCCAAGTGAAAGATGGTCCCTGGCAGCCTCTCATCGCTGTTTGCGCACCGGACACCGCATTTTTCCGCCTTTTTGTCCCCAGGCGTCTATCTTTCTCACGCACGGGAGCTTCGTTTTCTTATGCTGCGAAAAGGCCCCTCCACAGATCGAACCTCTCGAGCAAATGTTACCATTCTTATGGTGCAACTGCTTGTCTTCTTCATTCTCCTGGCACCTGCAGACTGCCGCTCGGAATTTGTCGCTGAGACAGTTGCCGGACTTAATATCGACAACGGCCCGGCAGCACCGGCAAGGCTCAACTTTCCATCGGGGATCGCTCTCGATTTGCAGGGCAACATCTATTTTTCGGACACCGAAAACAACAGAATCAGAAGGGTGGATGCCGACGGAAATGTCAGCACCCTCGCGGGAACGGGCAGGAGAGGCTACTCGGGTGACGGCGGAAACGCTATAGCCGCAAGTCTTGACGGCCCCATCGGCGTAGCAGTCGATCAATCCGGAAACGTGTTCTTTGCGGATTCCAACAATCACGTAATCAGGGAGATTACAACCGACGGCATCATTCACACCATTGCGGGCGGAGGGGAAACATCAAGCCGAGTGAACGGCATCCCGGCCCTGAAGGCTTCGCTTTCATTTCCATGGGGGGTTGCCCTGGACAGCTACGGAAATGTCTATTTCTCTGAAAAGGGAAACCATGTGATCAGGATGGTGCATGCCGACGGGAAGATTTCCACGGCCGCCGGCACCGGCATCATGGGGTATGACGGCGACGGTGGATCTGCAACGAAGGCGGCATTTTCCAGCCCCGCCGGAATCTGTATCGACTCCATGAACAGGCTGATAATCGCCGATGCGGGAAATCAGCTGATCAGAAGGATCGATGAGTTTGGAAATATCCAATCCATCGCGGGCACGGGTACTCCTGGGTTCTCTGGCGATGGGGGGCAGGCCCGTGCCGCGATGCTCCAGAACCCTCACGGACTTACTACCGGCGCTTCCGGAAATATCTATATAGCCGATACTCATAATCAGCGCATCAGGAAGATTGACGCTGCGGGCCAAATCACCACCATAGCCGGAACCGGATACAGCGGACAAGCCGCCGCAAATGGACCGGCGCTCGCAATCAGGCTGCAGTCTCCGGCAGCGGCGGCAGTTGCGCCCTCAGGTGAAGTCTACATAGCCGACACCTCGGGCAATCGTATTCGGAAGCTCGACACACAAGGACAAATAAGCACTGTTGCCGGGACCGGTTCATCCGCCTCGCCCCCGAGTTCCACGCTCCTGAAAGCCCCCGGCGCCGTAACGGCTGCCTCTCAAATGCTGTACATAGCCGACCGGGGGGACCACCGCGTTCTAAAGGTCAATTTGAGGGGCTCCTCATCCGTCGTGGCAGGGAATGGGCAGGCCGGTTTCAGCGGTGACGGAGGCATGGGCCGATTGGCCGGCCTTTCCTATCCATCCCAGGTTGCAGTCGATCCCACCTCAGCCGATGTCTATGTAGCGGATTCGGGAAATCACCGCATCCGCAGGATAGACTCAACAGGCATGATTTCCACCTTTGCCGGAAACGGGAACCCTGGTTTCTCCGGGGACGGAGACTCTGCTGTCCATGCCGCACTGAACACCCCTGAAGGGATCGCCATAGATCCTGCCGGGAGGCTGATAATTGCGGATACTTACAACAATCGTATACGCGCTGTCGGAATAGACGGAAGGATAATGACCATCGCCGGAAACGGCTCTGCAGGATTTTCCGGGGATGGCGGGGGGGCGCAGCTCGCTGAATTGAACCTCCCCCGAGGTGTCGATGTCGATACTTCCGGCAATATCTTCATTGCTGATTCCTTCAATAACCGGATAAGAAAGATCGGAAACGACGGCATGATCGATACGATTGCAGGGAGCGGGACAACCGGCTTTTCGGGGGACGGAGGTCCGGCTCAGGCAGCAGCTTTGAACTGCCCCCATTACGTGAAAGCGGCCCCGACGGGTGAAATCTATATAGCTGACACCTTCAATTACCGCGTCCGAAGAGTTGACGGGACCGGAAGCATAATGACTGTCGCAGGCAATGGAGTCCCCGGATTTTCAGGTGACGGAGGCCTTGCTACCGCAGCGTCAATCGGGGCTCCCCGCGGATTGGCTATTGGCACGGAGGGGGCGATCTATCTCGCCGACGCCGAGAATGGCCGAATTAGAAGATTTCATGAAGGTACTGTCGAAGTCGCCACACTCAGAACGGTCTGCGCCCAAGGTTGCAATACCACGTCGATTCAGACCGCGATAGAGTTGAGCCGGAACGGAGACTCCGTACTGGTCGGTCCCGGAGTATATACGGGAAGAGTCGATTTTCAAGGAAAGACCCTCACGATCGAATCCACGGACGGCCCGGATGTCACAACTCTGGATGGCGCCGGTAGAGGCAGCGTCGTAACTATAGCCAATAGTGAAGGACCCAACGCTGTCCTTTCGGGATTTACTATCCGAAACGGCTTCGCTACTTACGGCGGCGGCATTACGATCGAGAATGCATCCCCAATCATCCGAAGCTGTGTGATAACCCAAAACAGTGCGTCAACAGGCGGTGGGATTTCCGTAAGAGGCGCATCCAGACCGGTGCTCCAAAATCTTTTCCTGACTGATAACCGCGCGACCGATGCAGGCGGAGGAATGGCAATCACGGCGGGCGCTGTTCCGGCTATAAACCGCAATCAGATTACTGCCAACACGGCAGGGGCTTATGGTGGAGGGATCTATGTCGAATCGAGTTCACCCGAAATAAGCCAATGCACAATCAGCGGCAATTCTGCAAGACTCGGCGGTGGACTGGCGGCAATCGAAAAATCTCCCCCTAAAGGCTCGACCGCTGTACGATTTCAACCCATCGTTTCCCTGACAAACCCTGCAAAGGTGATCAACTCGCTCGTTGTGTCGAATGCTGCCGGCCTTAATGGAGGCGCGTTATATGTTTCCAACACTTTCCTCCAGCTTCTGAATGCCACACTCAGCGACAACTTCGCACCGCACTGCGGTGGATTGTTCGTAGACGGGAAATCGGCCGTCGCTACCGTGCACAACTCCATAATCTGGAAAAACGGGGAAGAGATCGCGGCCTCACTTGCCCGGCTAAATGTAACCTATTCCGATGTCAGGCAAAATTCGGGTGTTTTCATTGGGGAGGGAAATATCAATGCCGATCCCCGTTTCAGCGCAGACTACCATCTCCAGCCCGGCTCTCCATGTATCGACAAAGGCAGCCGATCGGGTGCCCCGTCCATCGACATCGAAGATAAAAAACGCCCCATGGGGGCCGGCATCGATATCGGTGCCGAAGAAGTTCCACCAGGACGTCCCGCGGCTTTCACCCAGGCAGTCAAGGTACTTCAGGGAACCCTTGCAAACATCGCACTTTCCGGTCGAGATCCCAACGCGGCTCCGCTCTCCTACATTCTGAAGTCCCAACCCGGCAACGGGTCCCTCACGGGGACCGCCCCCAACCTTACGTATTCGCCTAAACCGGGATTTTCGGGCTCTGATGTTTTCACTTTTATTGCAACGAACGGATATTCCAGCTCCAATATCGCGACCGTCAACATTACCGTGAACAAAAACAATCACCCGCCTGTTGCAAAGAATGCATTCCTGCAAACAAAAGAAAACGTGCAGGCAGCAGGACGCCTCGAAGCCTCAGACCCTGACGGAGGCACCCTGATCTATTCCATCTATCTCAACGGAACGAAAGGAAACGTCACCATTACGAATGCATCGACCGGGGCTTTCACCTATGTTCCAAATAAAGGAGCATACGGAAAAGACTCATTCAGCTTCCGCGTGAGTGATGGAATTAACCAGTGCGTAATCCCGGGAATTGTGATGGTTGACATTGCCCACATCGACAAGACACCCACGATATCCCTCATTCCGCCCGTAACAATTATTGAGAGCCATTCCGGTCGCGCGTCTTTCAAGATTTCCGATCCCGACAACCCCGTCCGCACTCTTTCTCTGAGCGCTCACTCATCCGACCCGGCCCTTATTCCAAATGGAAACATAGTATTTTCGGGTTCCGGTGCAAACCGCACGGCAACAATCACTCCCTCTCAAAAACGGACCGGTTCTGCTGTGGTCACCATCTCGGCCGGTGACGGGGAAGCTTCGGCCAGTACAAAGTTCACGGTCGTAGTTGTCCCTGGGAAAACCGCCACTGCGGCCACGCCTCCCAGTCTCCGCACCGGTCGTGAGACGGGAGAACTCATAGCCGATGCGGGCCCGGAACAGGTGGTTTCGGGAGCGGAGACCGTTACTCTGAGCGCTGCCAATTCATTTGCACGCCGAGGCAGGATAACCTCGTATCGCTGGAATCAGGTGAAGGGCACTGCGGTGGAGCTATCCGATGCGGCTTCGGTGCGGCCGTGCTTTGCCGCTCCCCAGGTCGTTCCCGACGGAGAGTCCCTGGTTTTTGAGCTAACGG
>JAEZHY010000068.1 GCA_023416335.1 Pseudomonadota bacterium
GTCAACGCTTCGCCCGTACCCTCACAGGTACCGGCGCATGACTCGGGGCCGGTGTGGTTCGTTAGACCTTCACCGTATGGCTCTTTCATCCACTACTCCAAGCCGACTTTTACCGGCGCTTTCTCACCGCTCACTGCTCACTGATTCCTGCAAGACTGCGAATTTCCTCGCCTGAACGATTCTTGCGCACTCCGGGCAGAATTCCCTGTGCACGCTCTTGTTCATTTTCGCATCGCTATTGCCTACCACGAATTCCATTAAGCGCGGCGAGACGAACGGCCTGCCGCAGTTTCCGCAGTGCAACAGTTCCATTCGGTTGAGAAGCGTGCCGCATAGCCTGACCTCCCTGTGGCCGTCTGAATCCGAAACCTGCATTGCCCCGGTCGGACATGCAAGTGCGCAGGCCCCGCAACCGATACAGCGTTCACCCGGCCTGGAATAATCGGCAAGTATTCGCTCATCGGGTCCGATTTCGCGGAAGGAAAGCGCCTCGACCTTCATCTCTTCGCGGCAGGTTCGCTCGCAGGCCCCGCACCGTATGCAAACGTCACAGCGCAGGCAGCGGCCGGCTTCATGACGGGCTTCCGCTTCGGAGTACCCGATTTCCACCGGCTCGAAAGTCCTTGTGCGTGCCGCGACATCGACGAGACGGTTGGGGATCCGCTGCGAGGAAATCTTCTCGTGGGCCGGAACAGGCCGGAATTCCTGCCGTTTTCTCTTGCAGTTCAGAAACAGGGGCGCATGCCCTTCCCCGCCGCTGAGATAATGATCGATGTCGAGGGCCGCCTGCCTGCCCCCCGCGATCGCCCGGACGACTGTTGCCGGGCCTGTAACCGCATCCCCGGCCGCAAAAATGTCGGGAGCGTCCGTTCGCATGTACGGTGCTTTTGTCAGGAGGAGGTTCCTCCGGGAAATCCCGAAAGGCATTCTGCCGGTAAACGGACTTAGATCCGGCTCCTGGCCGATTGCCGCGATCACGGCATCCACCTCGATATGAAAATTGCTGCCTTCAACCGGGACCGGCCTCCTGCGGCCGCTCGCATCGGGTTCTCCCAACTCTGCGCTGAGGCATTCGAGAAAGCCGACAGTCCCGTCTTTCCCTCCGACGCTGACGGGAATGGTCAGGAAATGGAACTGCACGCCCTCTTCGATCGCCTCCGCCACTTCCTGCGGATTGGCAGGCATTTCGGCCCGGGTCCTCCGATATGCCAGGTGCACTTCCCTGCACCCGAGCCGGATGCAGGTGCGCGCTGCATCCATCGCAGAGTTTCCTCCGCCGATCACGACCACCCGGTCGCCCGGCTTTTTCTTAGCTCCTGAATTGATTTCCCGCAGGAAACCGATCGCATCATAGACTGGAGAAAAATCCCCTTCTCCGGATATCCCAAGCCGGAACCCTTTATGCGCGCCTATCCCAAAGAAGAAAGCCCTATAGCCCTCAGCCCGCAGTTCATCCAGGGAGACATCTTTTCCGACTGTTATCCCGGTGCGTATTTCCACACCCAGAGCCCTGATCGCATCGATTTCCCGATTGACGATTTCGCGCGCGAGCCGATATTCCGGGATCCCGTAGACGAGCAGCCCCCCGGGTTTCTGCAGGGCTTCGAAGATTGTGACCGAGTAACCCTTCATTGCAAGATAGTGGGCACAGGACAGGCCTGCCGGGCCCGATCCCACGACCGCCGCTTTGATACCGCCGTTACGCGGCGCGGTTCCCGAAATGCGCTGAGGCTCCTTCATGGCCTGCTCGGCAACAAATGCCTTGAGGTACCGGATATTTACAGGCTCATCCAGCTTGCCGCGCGCGCAAGCTTTTTCGCACGGATGCGGACAAATCAGTCCGCATACCCAGGGGAAAGGGTTGTCCTCGCGGATAAGTTCCAGGGCTTCGGCGTATTTCCCCTGTGCGGTCAGGGCGAGGTATCCGGGGATGTCGATGCCTGCGGGACAGGCGTTCTGACAGGGCGCGGGAAGCAGGTTTGCGCATTTTCCTGCCGTGCAGTTGCCGTACAGGGCGTGCGCTTCGTATTCGGACCGGAAAAATTCGAGGGACGACCGCAAAGGTCCAAGAATCTTCAGAACCGCAGGACAGTGCTTGTCTGAAAACAGGGTTTCAGCGGACCGGGCGATACGGTCGAGAATATCGGGGCGGCCTTCGCCGCGTATGATCCCCGCCAAATCCGCTTCTATTTCGGAAAGGCTCAGCCGGCAGTTGCCGCATATTTCGCTTTCCTCTTCAATTGCCCGGCTCAACGCATCCAGCACTTCGGATACGATGCACGATCCGGGCCCGAGAACCTCATGTCCGGATTGAGGGGTATCCGCTTCAGCGGCTGAAGGGGGCACTATCAGACCGTAAGGTTTTCCGATCCAGACGGCCTTGATTTCCCCCGATTCTTCTCCGTCGTTTTTCTGTTGTGCCAATTCACCCACCTGTCCGAAAGAGATCCGTCTCTCTAGGCTTCCTGAGTCAGGCTCTTCGCAAACCGCTCGCGGCGGATATTTTCCATCTCATCGGCCTTCCCGAAATGGAGGCAATGCGTAACGCATTTCGTGACACAGGCCGGCTTGAGCCCCTCATCGATTCGGTCCATGCAGTAATTGCACTTGACCACCTTGCCCGTCTTTTCGTTCCACTGCGGCGCCCCCCAGGGGCAGGCGGTAATGCAGCTTTTGCAGCCTACACAGCGTGAGGAATCGATATAGACGATCCCATCCGACGGCCTCTTCCGCATCGCGCCCGTCGGACAGACGGAAACACACCAGGGCTCTTCGCAGTGAAAGCAGGGCATGAAGACAAAGGAAATCCGGGGAACCCCACCCACTTCTTTCGGCCCGACCTCGACCACCTGTGAAAGCCGAGGCCCTACCGGTATGCCGTTGAACGTTTTGCAGTGCACCTCGCAGCCGTGGCAGCCGATGCACTTCTTCTGGTCCTGGAACAGATAGTACTGACTCATGCATTTCTCCCGGGGGCAATTTTACCTATTTTATTTTCACGCGAAGCCGCGAAGAGAAGCAATCAGTCCCCTGAAGTTTGCCGCCGTTCTTTCATTTTCCTTACTTCGCGACTTCGCGTCTTCGCGTGACAAAAACAAACCGCCATTTTGTGGGTTGACTCTGCTACTTCCGAACCCGTCTCACATTCACGATCGTATTGTCATACGCGGGGCTTCCGCCGGCCATATCCGACACGTTTTCCTGGATCATCGCATCGCTTGCGCCTTTCGAGAAAGCACGCGTCTGGGCGGAGGCGGTCTTTCCAAATCCGTGCAGCATAAAAACCGCTTCGGGATGTATGAAATCCGTCACTTTCGCGCGGACATCCCCTTTCCCGACCGTAGAGGCCACCTCAACGCGGTCTCCGTTGCGAATTCCGAGTTTCTCCGCACGAGAGGAGTTTATCCACAGCTCGTTCTCGGGCACAAGTTCGTTCAGGTAATAATTGTTCTGCGTGGAAACGTGGGTATGGACTGCACATCGGCCGACAACCAGTCTGAAAGAATCCCCTTCGGGCCGTGAAATCGGCTTGTATGGCGGGAGCGAAACGAACCCAGCCTTTTCGAGAAGGGAGCTTGCGATCTCGATCTTACCCGAAGGCGTCTTGAGCTTCAGTCCATCTTCCCTGTCCCACCAGATGGGCTTGTCCGAAAGCTGTACGAACCCTTTTTTATCGAAGTCCTCCAGTTTTACTCCGGTTCCTTCCAGTTGAAAACTCCAGACATCCTCAATGGATTCGAAAGGCAGGTATTTGTCGGTTCCGAGTCTTTTTGCGAGTTCCTTCAGGATCTGCCACCCCGGTTTCGTATCGTACCGGGGGGCGACGGCCTGCTTCCTTATGTATAGCTGAGGTTTCAAACCGGATGCCGCCTGGATGGAATCCGCCCGCTCCAGGTATATGGATTCGGGCAAAACGACGTCCGAGTTCCATGCGGTCTCGCTGAAGTTAATATCGATCGTTACGATCAGCTCCAGTTTTTTGAATGCTTCAAGAGTTGCGTTCGTATCCGGAATCGACTGAAGCGATTCGAAGCGGTTAACTATAAAGGCCTTGATCGGGTAAGGATCTTCATTGAGAATCACCGAGGCCAGGGTCTGCGGATTGCCGTTTGCCGAATCGGTTATGGGGAATTGGGAAAGTCCCGATCCGTCGAAGCGCTGCTCGGAAATCTTTGGAAACTCAAGTTCGGTATATTTATGAATATCCCCAAATCCGGCCGCCTTCATTCCTTTCTTGAAAAACAGGCCCCCCTTGGCTTCGATGCTTCCCATGAGGGCATTGAGAATGATGACCGAGCGCCGGAAATATATCTCGTCAGGATGATGGGCGCCTCTATATCCATAGTGGAAGACGACGGAAGGCTTTTCCGCGGACATCTCGCGCGCGAGCGTTTTAATTTCCACGGCGGGAACACCCGTTTCCTTTTCGGCCCATTCCGGCGTATAGGGTTCGACAAAGGACCTTAGTTCTTCAAGCCCGGAAACCCAGCGTTCCACAAAGCGTTCGTCGTAGAGCTTTTCTTTCAGGATTACGTGCATGAGCGCATAGTTCAGGGCTATATCGGTTCCCGGCCGGATCATCCAGTACCGGGAGGATTTGGAAGCCGTAACCGTTGCGCGCGGGTCGATATAGGTTACCTTTGCCCCTTTCTCCATTGCTGACAGGAGATTATTTATCGCCTTTATTTCCAGCGATTCGAAAATATTTCGGCCATAAAGCACGACGTGTCGTGTATTGGCATAATCAACCCCGACCTGGGTATCGTTATAGCCGGTGAGGGTCCGGAATGCCGTGTTTACCGAACCTTTGCAGAGCGCGTCATGGGTAAAGTGATTCGGGGAGCCGAGCCCTTTCATGAAGGCTTTGCTGATGTGAGTATTGAGATTCGTCCGCTCACCGAAGACTACGCTTCGAGCCCCGTATTTCCCAATGATTTCCTTCAATCGGTCCGCAACGTAGTCGAGGGCTTCGTCCCAGGAAACTCGCTTCCACTGTCCCGAACCGCGCGGACCGGAGCGGATCATCGGATATCGAAGCCTTTCGGTATCCTCGAGCAGGGCCAATCCTGCTGAACCTTTTGCGCAAAGCGCTCCTTCTATTCCGGGGACATGAGGATTTCCTTCGATCCACTGCACCCTGTTTCCATCCGCCAGCACCCGGATGGGGCAGCGGACCGTACACATGAAGCACAGACTGTACACTTCTCTGGACATTCCGTTCCTTTCACGATTTCTCGCGGGATCATTAAAATTCTATGCTGCCCCGAGCACCCTGTTTACGTGTTCCTCGAGTTCTCTTATTTCCAGCGGTTTTACCAGGTATTCCCGTATTCCCATTTTGAGGGCTCTTGCCTCGATTTCCGGCGAAGGTTTCCCCGTAATCAATATGGTTTTGATCGCCGGGCGGATCAGCCGGATACGTTGGAGCACGCTCAAGCCGTCGGAATCCCTCAATTTGAAATCAAGCAGGGCAAGGTCCGGACTGTTGGAACGGAGCCATTCCAGGGTCTCCGCGACCTCGGTAAAGGCCGTGATATCGTGCCCCGAACCTCCGAGCACTCGCCCCACAAGCCTGCAGGCATCTTCTTCGTCATCGAGCATCAATATATTTGCCATCCAGCCACTCACTTCGAGAAGGAATCGGCAAAACTGGTGAGCAAATTCCATACCACTGGTTGGAGACGGCGAGTTGGGGAGCGCGGTCTCCTTCCGAGTCTGAGACGGTAAGGTAGGGGAGCGAAGCGTGGTCCGTTCTTGGGGGTGCCCACCATCCGGCAATCCCGATGGGCCTTCATCCGAAGGGACGGCCCAGTGGGCACGATGATGCCACCGCGCTCCGCTCTCCCACACTACGGCTTGTGGACAATGTTTTCGGAGCATCCGGCGCAGAAATAAAGGTGCAATAAATCTATTGCACTGCATAACAAACATTGCAGGCAAAGCTAACAGCTCGATTCAATTCAAGAAATATAAAAACAGCAGGCTGGTTTGAGCCGAAAGGAACCGTTTCGGCGCATGGATTTCAATGCAGTCGAGGCCGATTAAACCCGCACAATCCGCCAATCGAGCCGTATAACATTGCCGGCATGCTCCTTGCCTTATTACCGGGCGGATTGACATTCGGCAGATCCCCAAAGATCTGCTCAAACCCATCAGGAGGTACTTATGAAGGTAAAGGTCTGGATTTCCCTCGGGGTTGCCCTCACGGCCACCCTCTTCATGCTCTTTCAAAATCGCCTGCTCGCGGTCCAGCCCCAAGACGCCCCCGGTATCGTAATGGCCCAGAACGCACCGCAGGGAGGTGCCGAAGCGAAGGCCCCCGATACCACGGCGCCCATAGAACTCAAGCTGGACAAGACTTCTCTCGATAATGGCGGCACCATTACCCTGACGGGGACGGCACCTCCAGGCAAACCCGTTTACATCGAGCTTTGGGCAGACGAAAAAGTCCGGGCCTCGCGTTTCGACTCCGAAGTAGACAAGGAAACGGGCAAAAGGCCTTATATCCTGTATATGACTGAACAGATGCCGGCCTTCTACAAGATACTCGTACCGGCCAACAAGCAGAGTTCTTTCGCGGCCGTTAGAGCTCAGGGCAAAAGTTGGAGCTACTCACAGGCGCTGAAGGACTTCTCGGCGGAAGCCGCATTCGGCATGCCTGCCGGCCTCTCGATCAACAGGCACCAGGCCAGCCTTCTTGGCAGCGTAGTAGGATCCAGAGGGGACCTGCTGCCCGCGATGGATGCCAAAGAAAATTCCAAACGTGCCATGCAGCTCGTCAAAGCCCGCTTCAGGAGTCCCGGCGCCGTATTTACTCCAAACGTGGAAGTCAAACCCGACGGGACCTTCAGTGCCAAAGTGGTCGTGCATGACGGCGCACCCCAGGGTAAATTCAATGCCAGGGCAGTGGTGGACAAAAACACCGCCAGCAAGACCGTGTCCTTCGAAAACAAGATTGCATTCCCCTACATCTATATGAGTAATGCCGGAACAAGCATTAATTTCATCTATCCCTTCATGCTTTCTCTTGCCATCGCAATCTTCGGCGTTTTGATGGGAGCGGGCGGCGGCTTCATACTCAATCCGCTTCTCGTGACCTTCTGGCCTCTGCCGCACACGGTTGTTGCCGGGACCGTCATGCCGACCGTGCTCTTTTCCCAGGGCAGCGGAATCGTGAACTACTCCAGGATAAAGTTCATCAACTGGAAACTCGGGACTTCGATCGGCCTCGCCATGGTCCTCGGCGGGTTCATCGGCCCCAAGCTGACGGAGCTGATAACACTCGACCAGTACAAGTTCATCTTTGGCTGGATCCTGGTCGTTCTGGCCGGGCTGATGCTGTGGCAGACCACACCCGTCTACCTTGCCAAGAACAGCAAGGAACAGGCGATTATGAAACAATACCGCAAGAAAGCCGAAGAAGCGGTTGCTCTTGCCAGGGCCTAAACCGGGCGAAAAGTTCCCGAAAGGAGATAGATCATGGTTGTTGAGTTCTGGGGTCAAAAATTCAAGGTAAATCTGATATTGGGCTGCATCGGCGGCTTTCTGATAGCGATCGTATCCTCCATGTTCGGTTTTGGAGGGGGCCCATTTATGGTTCCTCTCATGACCGTCGGCCTGAGACTGCCGATGTTCGTCGTGGTCGGCAGTTCGCTCCTGGCGATCTTTTTCAATACGGTCATCGGCAGCGCCCGGCATTACGAGTACGGGAATTTCGACCTGGTGTTTTTTCTGATTATGTTCCCGGCGGCGATTCTGGGCGGCTACATCGCCCCGCAGATCGCAAAGCGAATCAGCCCCCTGATGGTCAAGAGAATTGCGGCGGTCGGCCTGCTGATTCTTGCGTTCAACCTTTTCGGATTTTTCTAGAATACAGTTCAGGATAACTGCGCAAGCAGACCCTGACATAAGCCAATCCCTTTTAAAGGGTATCGATATTTACCTCCAAGGTGTGCGGAACCGGGTTGAGCCATGCAGCCCGGTTCCTTTTTGTTCTTTCCGACTCTTCCTCCTTGTCCATCGATTCCCGGCATTGGAAGCATCTCCAAAAAGTGCTTAATATTTCAATAAAAAAGGAGATTTACAGATGGAATCCTGCCAAACTGCCGGGGAAAGTTCCTTCCAATACGCTCGGATAAATATCAGGAACAATAATCCCGACTGCACCCTTGAATGTGCGAGACAGCTCGCAGTCAACGAAGCAGAAAAAGCGGACAATGCCCCTAAACTGCTCAGCTGGTACGCCCGGAAGGAGCAAGAGTTTTCTCCGGAAGGGGAGTGTGTCAATGGAAAGCCGGGCTGGCTGACTTATGCGACTGCAAATAATGCGAACCTCACAGTCGATGTGAACGATGGGGAATACATTTTCATGTTTCGCAAATCTCACGGCTTGCCTTAAAGAAGCAGGGAGCCCGAAACATCCTGCAAACATGGAAGGCATGAAAGTCGAGGCCCGGCGTTCGCCTCTGTTACGCGCATTGACACACCTGTGCGGTTTTGATTACAATTCCGCACCAATTTAAATGCTGGAACAAAAGGGGAGAAAATGCCTATTTACGAATTTCGCTGTGCGGGATGCGGCAACATACAGGAATTCATTCTCACTGGTTCTAATCAGGAAGTGGAAATGAAGTGCCGCGAATGCGGCGGCGAGGACCTGGAAAGAGTGCTCAGCTCTACAAATTACGCGATGGGCTCGTCCGGTTCTTCCCAGAATTCCGGACCGTCCGCCACGACCCGTACATGCGGTCCCGGCCAGTCGTGCACGTCAATTACGCTTCCCGGTCATACGAAATAACCTGGGGCAGCAGAACCGCAACAAAAATGCAAAGACAAAAACCTTAACCACGGAATTCACGAAAGAAAACAATGGGATAAGGTCGTAGAATGGGTGGAGCGGTGAGACTGTGTCGTGTTGTCGATGATAACCAGCCCAACCCCGGTCGGTTACGACACGGCCTCGGAGCGCAACCCATCGTTTTGGGATGAGCAATACGAGTACGAAACACACGAAAGTGCCGTTCAGTTCTCCTCGGCTTAAAGTGTGCCAAGAGGTTTTAGACATTCACCCCGGGTACGAAAAATCCCCCCTTAGAGAAGGGGGGATCCGGACCGCTGCCTGATAATTTTCTCTTGTAACTACCGTTCGATTTCCTGTTTTTTCGGTCTGCGACAATCCGATGAGGTCTAGTCCTCGGCCTGTGCCCGCTTCTTGCCCATCCTGTCGACGATTTTATCGAAATAGCACTGGTTCTTTTCCAGGGACAGGGAAGTGGTGCGAGACATATTGAGCTTCATGATGAGATAATTCAGCTTCTTGATTTGCTTGTATTTTTCTTTGGTATCCCGGACACCGTCGAGCATCTCTTCAATCGTAATGATCTCTTTCCGGAGTTCCAGTTCCGGAGGAAGCATATCGGCATTCTTCAAAATCTTGTGAGCCAGTCGGATATCCTGCGGTAAGTGTCTGTCGTCTTCCAGATGCAGCGGCTTTCCTTTGCCGGGGAGATCGTCGAATTCTCCGTTATCCATGGCTTCGCGTATCTTTTGTTCCGCGATTTTGTCGAATACTTCAAAAAGGTTGCCCATTTCGATTCCACAGATTGAATTGACACCGGTCGCAAAACCGGTCTGCTATCTTTATAATCTTATCATATGTCATAGATGGGACAAACGAAAGATGCCTCAAGGCAATTTACCCCTGACTTTCTTTCCGGATATTTTTCCTCCGTCCGAGATCCGCATTCTTGGTGCGGGGCGCTTTGGAAGACTTGCTGTCGAGCGTCTGAAGCCCCGCTTCCCGGATGCCGTTTTCTCGATCACGGACCGAAACGGCCCGAAGGTGGAACCGATCGCAAGCCAGCTCGGGATCCGATATGAAATCGAGGATGCCGTCCAAAGTCTTACCCGCAGCACGCTTTCAGAAAGCATCTGGCTGATCCCGGCCGTACCTGTCCACCTGGGGTTCGAATGGCTCATGGTGGAGTTGGAACAGTCGGGAGAGGTTCAAAGGCCGGCCGTCCCCGAGGCGGTCTCCCGGATGGTCCCAAACCCGATCACGAGTCCGTCGGGAACGCTTTACGCAAGCTTCGCCACATTCATATGCCCGGATTACTGCAGTGAACCTTCAGACATTTGCACGCATACGGGAGAAGCGCGCCCGGGAAATCTTTTCGAGGTTTTCGAGGCCGTTCGCGCAGAAGAAATGGAGGTCGCCGTACTCAGAAGCTGGCAGCTTGCTCCGGGCGTGGGGGGCTATCCCGTGCGAAGCCTGAACGCCCTGCTCTCACGCATTCGGGAAAGGCCCGGCAAATACCTGGTCGCAACCAGTTGCCGCTGTCATGGAGTTATGGATGCACTCGAATGGAAAAGGAAATAGCGGGCGGAAGGACATGCACGTCGGCTAGAGAATTCCTGCGCCGGAGAGCACGGCTGCAAATCTTTCGACCACGTCGGGATCGTAGCGGCCGTTCATTTGTTCCGCCATGACGTTCAGGGCGACATGCGGGGAAACCGGGTCTATGAACGGCCTTTCGGACGTGAGCATATCGAAGGAATCCGCAATGCCCGTCACTCGCGCGGCCAGGGGAATCGCCGATTCGGCGAGGCCGGCCGGATACCCGCTCCCGTCCATCTTCTCGTGATGGAAGAGGATGCCGTTCACGACGGTTTGCCCGACGGACACCAGGGCACACATCCCGGCACCCTGGACTGGATGTTTTTTCAGAAGTGCCCGCTCATCCAGGTTCAGCTTCCCCCGCTTGTTCAGGATCCTTTTCGGAATGGCAGATTTCCCGATGTCATGGAGTATCGCACCAAGTCCCATGCCGACCTTTTCCGGTCCGGGGAGGTTGTACTTCGAAAGCAGCGCGGCCGTATAGATGAAGACGTTCGTACAGTGCGTGTGCGTTCCGTAATAGCGGGACATGATCTGGGACAGGGCACGAAGCGAGCCGCTCATGGAAAGAAATCCGAGGCTCGATCGCACGATGTTTGTTAACTTGTCGAACGACCAGGAATCCAGGCTTGGCTCGTTGCGTTCGAACAGTTCGTTCAAGATGGACGTGGACAGATAATAGAAGACGTTTCCGCGGACCGGCAGAGGAATGGACTCGTCAAGCAGTGTTTTTTCCAGGTTTTCTTCCAGGTACCGGTCATAGTTTTGTTTTTGGGAAAGGTGAATGTAGACTTCCCTCGTCCCATTTTCGTGCAGCGCATTCTTGTGAGCTTCGTTGAACTGTTCGCCCTGGCGGGTGAAAAGGATGTAGTTTTTTCCTTTTCTGACAAAAACCGCGAATTCCCCGTACGCTTCAGGGAAGATCATGAAGGGCGATATGGGGAAATAAAAGCCTTCGTCGGTTTCTTCGGGAGCCCTGCTCGAGGTTATGTATTTATCGGGCGGCCGGCCCGATTTCAGTTTTTTCATCCGCATCGGCTATCCACTCCGCCAGCATCAGTTCCAAGTCCCAGCCCACCATCAGTTGCTCTCCGATAACCCTCTGCATAAGGTCGATTTGCCCGTCTCCGAGGGATTTCTTCAAATCCGGGCAAAAATAGTTCAGACAGAAAGCATGACGAGCCGGCAACGTGCATCCTTTTTCTCCGACAAAGCGGCAGCCGCCGGGAAAAGATGTCTTTGAAGGCATTGCCGCTCCGAGAAGCAGGTTCAGGAAAAGCTGTACGGGACTGTAGCTTTCCCCCATTTCCCGGAAGCAGCAACTCCCGGTTTTCACCGCGCATCGGGTGCATGCTTCGACAACGCCCGATTCGGCCATCATGAAATCCGTCTTCCGAATCAGTTCGAGGAATCCGTCGGCCATCTCGGAAAAAGCCGGATCGTTTTTGCAGGCTTCCCCGAACCGTGCATTCAGGCGTAGAGCTTCTTTCATTTCCATCAGTTTATTCCAATTCCCGGACCCGTCTGTGCAGGATATCTTCCGCGCGCATTCCGCCGAGCCGCGCGATGTTCACCAACCGGAGCAGCATCTCGCCCATGGCTTCTTCCGCTATGGAACAGCCGCTTTCTATCTCATCAGCCAGTCTCCTGCTCTGCCCGGCAAATTTCTCGGCTTGACTCTGGAGATCGTTCCACTTGCCGTTTTCTTTCTGGGACAGGCGGGAGATGATGCGATAGGCGCGCATGAGCGCGGGCAGAGATTCCGGAACAGGATCCGGCATCTTGCCGCTTGCCTCTTTTTCACCGGCCTTGATCTTTTCCCAGTTGTCCTTCACCTCTTCCGCAGTATCGACGTTTACGTCCCCGAATACGTGAGGGTGCCTTCTAATCATTTTCTCACTGACGATCCGGCATACGTCCTCGAGGCGGAAATCCCCGCGTTGCTCATAGAGGTAGACCAGGAAGAACACCATGAAGAGTACGTCGCCCAGTTCCTCGGCGGCACCGCCGGTATCCCCCTTTCTTACCGCCGCCGCGGCTTCATGGGATTCCTCGACGAGGTAGGTTTGGATTTTTTCGGGAGTTTGCTTCCGGTCCCAGGGGCAACCGGTTTCACTTCTAAGACGTTCTATGATTTCCCAGACCCGCTTGACACCATCCCAACGATCAGTCTTTTCTCCGTTCACTTTTTCCCTTCTGCGGTGTTGATGATCCAATAATGGACTCCAGCGGAAATGCTGTTTTCTCGGCCAGAAAGCGTTCGAGGTCCTTCTGCTTTTTCAGATATTCAACCTGTACTTTATCAGGAGCTATCTTAAAAAGGAAGTTCGACGCTTCTTTAATATAAGGCACGAGCGCAGAACGGGTCAGGAGCGTGGGATTGCTCCCCGCGGAGAAGAGGGTCAGGATCGAGATGGCGGCGATTGCAAAGAGAAGGGCTTTGCCGAAACCGATCATTCCTCCCCAGAGCCGGTCAAGAAAACCGAGGCCGGCGCTTCTGATAACACGGACAAACCAGAAGCCTGCCACCGCGATGCAAAACCAGGTAAGTATGAAAAGCAGGATAAAACTGACGGGACCGGAACCCGCAAAGGAAGGGAAGTTCCTGAGGATCAGGGTGCTTACCTGCTCGTAATTATGGGACGCGACAAAAAAGCCTACAATAATGCCCGCAATCCCGAAAATCTGGGAGATAGCACCGCGCAGAAGCCCCCTGAGAACCCAGAAAGCTCCTATAGCGATCAGAACCCAATCGAGAACATTCATAACAGGCCACCAACTCCGAATCGGAGGGATTATAAGCGTATGTCCCTCGGAAATCATCCCCTAATTCCCGGAATCGGTCGGCACTTGTCTAACCTTTAAATATATTTACAAAATCGGCCAATTTTTTGTATACGTCCCCTCCTGCCCTATCTCGAAAGGATAGGGCTCTCCTCTTGCGCGGTCGTTGGGAGCCTGCATGAATTGGGAACCTGCATGAATGAGTAAGATGAGCCCGGTCGAAGAAGCCCGATCTTTCAGGCCGAGAGATACGCAAGGATTATGCAATCAAACAACAAATCGGCACACTTTTTAGAAATAATGCCTACCCGATCATCCCCCGCGCCAGGAGAGAAGCGCAACGATCATACTAATTTACAATTAATTCAGTATATTATGATTGTTGTCCACAAAAACTGAAAACCTCAACGCGCGGTGGGATGCCGGGCCAAAGAAAAGCCGTTGGCGGGATTGCATCTATGCCGAACGAGTTCGATCGAACTCTGTCCAGGCATAAATTTCCTTTCGTACCTGGAAAAAATTTACGTCAATGCGCCAATATTCCGACAACACAGGGGCTGCAATGACGGATTTCCCTTGCCGTGGGCTTCCGGAGCCTGTTGCCCGGAACCGCGAAAGAGCCTGTTGTCAGTCGCAAATTTGCGTGATAATAATATAAATTTGATATATAAACGGGGCCGGAAAGGTCCTTTTGAGGTAGAACATATTGGCTCAGGCAGATCACAATCGAAAATACCCTCCGGAAGGAAGCTCGGTTCAGGTTTCCTTCGACGATAATAATATCATCCAACTGCTCGCAGGCGAGCAAAACGCCAATCTCAAGGTTATCGAAAACCAGCTCAAAATTCGAGTGCACCTGCGAGGAAATCAGTTCACATTGACAGGGCCCCGGGCCGAAACGGAAATTGGCGAACGGCTTTTGAATGAGCTTGCCGATCTCGTGCGAGGTGGTTATCCCTTATACGCAAGCGACATCCTGTTTGCCATTCAGATACTCAATGATAATATAGGCCGCAGGCTCAGGGATATTTTCCTGGACCAGGTCTATATCGCCTCGAACAAGAGGACGGTTACCCCGAAAAGTATCAGACAGAAGGAATACATCGAGGCCATCCGCAAATTCGATATTGTCTTCGGGATAGGCCCGGCTGGAACAGGGAAAACCTATCTGGCGATGGCTATGGCGGTTGCAGCCATGGCAAAGGAGTTCGTCAGACGAATAGTGCTTGTCCGCCCCGCGGTGGAAGCCGGCGAAAAGCTCGGATTCCTCCCCGGCGATCTTGCCGAAAAGGTTAACCCCTATTTGCGGCCGCTATACGATGCGCTTCACGATATGATGGATTTCGAACGTGCAAGCAATCTTATCCAGAGGGGCGCCATAGAGGTTGCTCCGCTCGCTTTCATGCGAGGACGTACGCTCAACGATGCATTCGTTATTCTGGATGAAGCGCAGAATACGACAACCGAGCAGATGAAGATGTTTCTCACCCGGCTCGGCATGGGTTCCAAAGCGGTTATAACCGGCGACGTCACGCAGATAGACCTCCCCGACAATAAACCTTCGGGGCTGGTGGGCGCAATCGAGTTGCTTCAGGGCGTGCAGGGAATACGCATGGTCTACTTTACAAAGCGTGATGTTGTGCGGCACCGACTCGTGCAGGACATCATAGACGCATACGAGAAAGCCGAAGCGCGCAGATCCCAGGTCAGCAGAGAACCCGAGAAGAGCTGAATATGGAACGGGAGAAGCGGGAACCGGAAAAGAACTGGTGCAAGTGCAGGGCCGGAATTTTGGCGCGATTCATCCCGTGCAGCCTGGGGGACGATCGCTGTCATAAGCTGATCCTGCTTGCGGTGGTTAGCCTTATTGTTTCCATCCTGGTGAGCCCGTCTTTCATCATAGACACTCCTCCCTACCGGCTTGGCGACATTGCCGACAAGAATATAAAGGCAAAGCGCGATTTCCTGATCGAGGATGAAGCAGCGACTGCAAAGAAGCGGGAAGAGGCGGTTCGCCAGTCGGCAATAACCTACGATATGGATGAAGGCCTGCCGCAAAGCATTACGGAAAAGCTTGAAAACGCTTTCAAGTCCATGCGCGACTATCTGGCCGGCCTCGAATCGGAATCTTTCCAGGACCTCTCCGGCCAACAGGTTATGACTTCCCCCCTCGCCACTGAAAATTTTCCTTCTCTGACACTTTCCAACTCGGGCCGGCAGGCGCTCAAGAAAAAGAAGGACTTTGAAGATATCCTCGGCTACCGCCTTGCTCCCGAGACTTTTGTGAACTTGTTCGAACGCCAGTTCAGCCTGGATCTTCAGGAAAAAATCGAGCAACTCATCAAGAACGCCCTGGACCATGGAATCGTCTCGAATAAAGCCTGGGGACGGCAAAACCAGGGCGAGACCCTGCTGATCCGCAAATCGACCACCGGCGAAGAAATTACGATTCCCCCTCCCTTTCCATATCCCGATCTCGACGAAGCGCGCAAGATGATCATTATGCAGGCGCTGGAAGCGGGCAGGGATGTCAAGGAAATGATGCTCATAACCTCGGTGGTCACCCAGCTTCTTCAGCCGAATCTGACCTTCAATATGGATGAGACGGAGAAGAGAAGAGAGGAGGCATACGCTTCCGTAAAGCCGATCCTCATTAAGATCGCCAGAAACGAAATGCTCGTGCGGGAAGGACAGAGAATCGGTCCGGAGGAGATGCTGAAGCTCAAGTATCACCAGAAGGACGGTTCCACCAAGCACTGGTTTTTCGTTTTCCTGGCCATTTTCGTATTCAGTTCCGTATGCATAGCGGTTGTCGTCAATGTCACCAAACAGCACCTCCCCTATATCCGGATGGAATTCCACGACTACCTCTTCCTGAGCATACTCTTCGTTTTTCTTCTGATCCTGTCCCGGGTCGGACTATGGATGGGCGATCTGATAGGGGATGCCTCCGGCGTTATTTCGACGAAGACATTCATCTACGCGATCCCGCTGAGTGCGGGCGCGATGATTTCATGCATTTTCTTCGGTGTAACAGTTACGCTCGTCTTCTCCCTCATATTCACGCTCTTTACCGGTATGGTCTTCGGCAAAGACTTCGGGATGTTCTTCTACCTCATGATCGGCGCGTTCGTGGCGGCTCACGGCGTTTCCGCCTGCAAGAACCGCATGGTCCCGATAAAAGCCGGCCTGCTGGTAGGACTCAGCAATGTCATCTTGATCGTTCTCAGCGCTTTTCTCCAGGACCAGTGGGTGTTCATGAAGGTCGTGACGAGCGCCTTCTTCGGACTGTCCGGAGGAATTTTTGCCGGAGTGCTCGTAACGGGGCTAACGCCTTTGGCTGAGATGATGTTCGGGTATACGACCGACATAAAGCTCCTGGAACTGGCCACAATGGACCAGCCCCTGCTCCAGGAACTCATGGTCGAAGCGCCCGGCACGTACCATCACAGTATAATCGTGGGTAATATGGTCGAGGCGGCCGCGAAATCGATCGGCGCAAACTCGCTCCTGGCAAAAGTTGCCGCCTACTACCACGATATCGGGAAGATAAAGAAGCCGCTCTACTTCATTGAAAATCAATTCGACGTCGAAAACCGCCACGAAAAACTGGCGCCTTCCATGAGCAGCCTCATTCTGATATCTCACGTAAAGGACGGCATAGAACTCGCCAGGCAGCATCACCTCGGGAAGGAAATAATCAACATTATCAGTCAGCACCACGGGAAGAGCTTCATATCCTTCTTCTACAACAAGGCCGTCGAAGCGCGTGAAAAAGCGCAGAGCACAAAAGCTTCCGTGTTGCCCCCGATCAATATCGACGATTATCGTTATCCCGGCCCCAAACCTCAGACGAAAGAAGCCGGACTGGTAATGCTGGCAGATGTAGTCGAAGCCGCCTGCCGTTCTCTGACCGAACCCACTCCCGCACGGATCCAGGGACTGGTCAACCGGCTGATAAACAACATTTTCAGCGACGGCCAACTTGACGACTGCGAACTCACCCTCAAGGACCTTCATCAGATCGCCAAGCATTTTAACCAGATCCTGGCAACGATACACCACAAGAGGATCGAATACCCCGTGACGAACGGAAAGGGAAAACCGGATGTCCCTGATCCAGGTCAGCGTGAATCAAAGCAAGATAAAGATAAAGCGGCGGCAAATCGAGAACGCAGCAAAACAGATCTTAAGCGCCTTGGGATACACTGAATCGGAACTGAGCATCACGATAGTCGATGACTCGGAAATGGCCGATCTGAATCGGGAATACCGCCAGGTAGACCACACCACGGATGTGCTCTCCTTCCCGATGCTCGAAGGCGAATTCGGCGAAATAGTACCGGAAATGCTCGGGGACATCGTCATTTCAGCCGAGACGGCCCAAGCCATCAGCGTGGAAACGGGCTCCTCGCTGGAAGCCGTTATGGACCTTCTGCTGATACACGGAATCCTGCACCTTCTCGGCATGGACCACATGGCCGGAGAGGCGGAGGCCGGAGAGATGAAGGCAAAGACGCTGGAACTCCTTACGATGCTTGACCGGTCGGGCGCGGAGTTCGAGTGGTTTTTCGATGCAAAGGACTGAGAGACAAACGAACTGACAGGTTCTTCAAAGACAAGCCATACGGAGGATGAACATTGGCACGACTTGCGATTAATGTGGATCACGTAGCTACTGTTCGACAGGCTCGACTCGCTTCCGAACCGGATCCGGTCACGGCCGCAGCACTTGCAGAACTGGCAGGGGCACACGGGATCGTCGTCCACCTGCGGGAAGACCGCCGCCATATGCAGGACAGGGATATCGCAGTCCTGCGCGAGACCATCAAGACCAAAATGAACCTCGAAATGGCTGCGACCAAGGAAATGGTCGAAATAGCGCAGAAGATCAAACCCGACATGGTCACCCTGGTTCCTGAAAAGCGCCAGGAACTTACGACCGAAGGCGGGCTCGACGTGGTCCTGTTCGAGGAATCCCTGAAGGGCGTGGTGGAATCCATGCATGAAAGCGGAATCGCGGTCAGCCTCTTCATAAATCCGGATGCCAAGCACATCAAGGTCGCTCACCGGCTGGAAGTCGAATACGTCGAACTGCATACAGGAATGTTCTCAGAAGCGCATTCCTTTGCACGCCGCCAGGAAGAGTATGAACGGCTGGTCACCGCGGCGAGGCTCGCCCAGAAGCTCGGCATCGGAGTCCATGCGGGCCACGGCGTTGACTATCAGAACATTTTCTGGCTGAGGAATATCACTGAAATCGAGGAATTCAGCATCGGCCACGCTGTAATCGCCCGCGCCGTCATGGTGGGGATCGAACGGGCCGTGCGCGAAATGCTCCAGCTGATAGGCTGAAAGCATGCCGATCTATGGAGTCGGAATAGACCTGGTCAAGATTGACCGGATCAAAGCTCTTTACGAGCGGTGGGGGGAACGTTTCGAAGAACGGGTCTTCACACAAAGCGAAAGAGAATTCTGCTCGCACCGAAAAAACCGCGTTCCCTGCCTTGCAATCCGGTTTGCCGCCAAGGAGGCTTTCGTAAAAGCGCTTGGAATCGGTATGCGAAAGCCTGTTCTCTGGCTGGATATCGAAGTCGTCTCCAACAGGCTGGGCAAACCCGAGATCGCCCTCTCAACGAGGGCCCGGGAGTTCTGCAACGAAGCAGGCATCCGCTCCTGGCACTTGAGCCTCACCGACGACGGCCAATACGGTGCGGCGGTGGTGGTTATCGAGACCTGAAGCCGGCAGCGGCTATCCTTTTCTGCCGGGGCAGCACACCGCCCTGCCCCGGCAGCCTGAGACTCTTTCAAAGAAACAGAAAAAATCCATCTGCAAAATAAACCAAGCCTACTACTCCGAATAAGAGCCCCGCGTACCAGACCGCTTTCTTCTTCATCAATGCTGCTACGGATGACATCAGAATCGATATCTGGAGAAAGATGACGGCTATTCCGAATACTCCGGAATGGGTCTGTGCATCATCGCGGATATTTTCGAACCTTTTGGCCTCTTTCTGTATATCTGCCTTTTCGCCTTCGTATTTTGCGATCTTCTTCCCATATGAGTCTATTCTATCCTTCAGGGCCTGGGCGCCGGCCGGCGTCATTGAGGCCTGCCTCTCCTGCAGATCGAGTTCCAGACCCTCTTTTTGAATCTCGTAAATATAGCCTTTGATGCTCTTGGCCTGGTAGTACGCCCACTGGTTGGCCGCCTGAGTCTGGCTCATGACGGACCTTGTCGAATAAGAGCCGCCCTTGAACGTGGAAAGCGTTGCACATACAGCCAATATGACCGTGGTAAGAGCAAGGTAATTCAGCCACGGCTCTTTTTTTTCTTCAGCCATTTTCCGTTTCTCCCTTCATATTGCCCGGTTCAAACGAAAGGCCCCTTCCAGGCCAGTTAAAACCGAGATGGTAGCCGCTTCCAAGCCTGCACTTGCCCCCCGGCGCCTCGGTCTCACAGATTGTGGGCAATAGCTGCTAATCAATGATCCCTTATTATTCGTCAGATTTGAAAGCGACTATTTATCATCAGCGGGAGAGGATTTCAATTTCCGAGAGAGTTTACGGGAAGGAGTTCACGATGGGTGAGCGTTGGTGGAAGCGAATGCGTTCCCTGCACTTCTTCATCGGCAACACCTGTTGAGTAGTGAATTAAATGCGGGTAGACCGGATTCTCGAATCCGGGCGCGAAGCGCAAGAGGCCGGGATGAAAGAACCGAATCAGAAGAGGTCTAAGGTGCTGGGGGTTCCCAAGCCGGAGCTGGGGTTTAAGTTCACAGAAATTGTTCGAGTTCAATGGAGGGTGCCCTTGTCGCAGGCTACATGTCTAATCCACGGGCGGAAGAAAGCTCCGAACCCATACCATAGCCCCACCATCCCTCCCCCAACCCGCATGCTAATGCCCCTATGCTAACTGCTCCGAGTGAAATCAAAGTGCTACTTGCTAGAATTACAGCTACAACAAAAAATCTGCTGCCCCCCTGTTGAGCCGAAACTTGCAACTTAACTTTCTGACCAGTGCCGACGTGTATATGCAATTGATTGCCCCGAATCAGATCAATTCGGGCATAGACTACGTGTTTCCCTGATGTAACGCGAAATGAGAGGGTTTCATCATTATTGATCCTACCGCTCTTTACACCATCGATGAATACAGCGTACGACCTCAATTTGCTCATGGAGTCGGAGATCCTGCTGATCTCGATTGTACCATCAGTCATATCAAAGCAACTCTGCTAGATGCCTGGCCTGAACAAATGAGAATTCAGTACCCGGAAGGATCTTAGGTAAATGTAGTTACTGCTATTACTCACGATCCGGCACGAACACCGGGCACTTCTCCCACCGCCTGCCGCCATTTTCGAAGATATTCAAATGCTTCCTCTGCCGCCTTCTCTGCCATTGCCTCATAGGTATACAGTTCGACCGTGACAAATCCCTCGAACCCAATTCCCTGTATTGCCTGCAGCACACCGGGAATATCGATCGCCCCCTGGCCGAGCATCAGGTGGTGGTGTTTGCGGGTGGCGGCGATATCCTCCAGGTGGAAATGGGTCGTGCAATGCGCCAGGTTCGAAACGAGAACGGATGGATCTTCACCTACACAAAAGAAGTGGCCGATATCGAAATTCAAGGAAAAAACTTCCGGGTCGAGATCGCGGTACAGCTCAATGAATTCCTCGCTCCGTTCGATGAGCAGTCCGGGTTCCGGCTCGATCAGAATCCTGATTCCCTTTTCGCGTGCCCTGCCCTCGACAGCCTTGAGGCCATCCCGAAAGAAGCGCCTCCCCTCTTCCCTCGTGATTCCCTCCAGCGGCCCTCCCGGTTCGGTCGAGATGTTCCCGGCGCCCAGTTTCTCCGCAAGGTCTATACACCGCAGGGTATATTCGATTCGTCTCGTCCGTTCGGCCGGATCTTTCTCGATCCAGGACGGATGGTACGTATCGCCGTCGGCGTGGTGCATGAAAGCATTGATGTTCGATATTTCCAGCCCCTTTTGGGCAAGGAGATTTCTAGTTTCCCTGATATCCCGATCCGTGAAGTTGAGAGGATAGGCGTGGGGAACGTCGGCCATGATTTCGATTCCTTCGTAGCCAATATCCGCCAGGGTGTTGATGGTTTCGGAAAGAGAACGGCGAAGGAACGCATTCGAGCTGAAAGCAAATCTCATTGATCCTGCCTCGATATTAACGGGTTGAGAAAATCAAAAGCCTTTTTGGCCGCATTAATAGGATCTTCAGAATATGTGTAAAGTTCGACGGACGCAAAACCATCATATCCGGTTGCATCGAGCAATCGGAAAAGTTCTCTGAAATCGACATCCCCTTCCCCCGGGATGAGATGATAATGCTTCCTGCAGCGGATATCCTCGATGTGGACGTGAAAAATCCTCGACGCCAGTCCCTCGATTACCTCTTTTGGATCTTCTCCCAGGACGTGACTATGCCCGAGATCGAGGTTTGCTCCGAAGAATTCGGAGTCCATATAACGAATAAGGTCCCGCAGTTCATCAAAGCATTCCACGAGAAGCCCCGGTTCGTATTCCATGCCGATGCGCACATTTTTTTCAGCCGCGTAGCCGAGCACCTCGGCAAGGGATTCCTTCAGGTATTCGAGAGATTTCCCGGGACGTACACCCGGAACCATTCTGCCGGAAGTTATGCTCACATTGGGACAGGAAAAAAAGCGGGCTATATCGATACACCTTTTCGTGTACTCGACCCGCCATTTCCGTTTTTCTTTGTCGGGGTTGGCCAGGGAGGGTTCGAAAAGCGGTTCCCAGAATTTCGCCTGGTAATACCCGACTGCCGTGTTTGCGTTGATATTGACGACGCGAAGATTTCTTTCCCGCAATGATGACTGGATTGCAGCCAGGCCGGAGTCCGTCACATTTGACGGATACAGATGGGGAACATCGGCGAGCAGCTCCACACCGGAATATCCACTATCGGCAATATGCGCGACAGCTTCCTCAATGGAGTAACGCACAAACGCATTGGTGCTGAAGGAGAGTTTCGTCATATGAACGGCAAATGCTGTTTGAATTTGTTAATTAATGAACCACATCAGCACGTCAATCGCAGGTTCCCAAGCCCCGGGGGCAGTTGCCCAATCATCGCGACAGCCTCGGATGACTCGCAGAGCCCGGCTTCGTCATTCCGGCCCTTCTCTTCAATCAGGACAAGTTCACACCGGAATCCATGCTTTCGGGCAGATCAATCCGGAATTCAAGGCCTTAAAAACCTGGATCCCGGCTCAAAAGCACTGCCGGGATGACGGGATTGGGGGCTCCGTCGAATAATGCCCGGGAACCTGGCCCGTCTCCATTTGGGCAACAGCTCCTCCCCCTTGGGAACCCCGCCCCGGTAGGCACGGAGGTGGGCACGATGAAACCACCGCGCTTCGCTCGCCCACCCTACCGCGCTCGCCGCTCACTTCCAAATTGTTTTTCAGTTCACAGATCACTGCTCACTGGTCTCCCCCCTCACTCCCTCCCACCGCGGTAGGTCGCCTTCTCAAGCGGCAGGAGCGTGCAGGAAGGAGGCAAACTGCCGGTTTCGATCACAGCGTCGATTGTTATGCCTCCCCGTGCGTACCATAGGCCGGTCACACGGATGAACTTCGGAGACATGGCCTCTTTCAGCCTGTTGTGGATATAAACGGTGCAGTCTTCGTGAAAGGTCCCGTGGTTGCGGAAACTTCCGAGAAAAAGCTTGAACGACTTGCTCTCGACCAGCTGCCCGGAAGGGACATAATCGACAATGATCGTCGCAAAGTCCGGCTGGCCGGTTATGGGGCACAGAGTGGTGAATTCGGGCGCGGTAAGCCGCACAACGTAGTCGAGCCCCGGATGGGGGTTCGAAAAGGTTTCCAGGAGAGCTTTCTCCGGGGCTTTCGCAATTTTCGCTTTTTTTCCCAGTTGGGTGAGATCGGATTGAACGGTCATTATGATTCCATTTCGATTTCAGGAAACGTATTCGGTCGGATCGGCCATGCCGGCTTCGGAAAAGCCTTTTCTGCGGAGCAGGCAGCTGTCGCACCTTCCGCACGCCCTGCCCGCGGCATCGGGGTCGTAGCAGGAATGAGTCATGCCGAAATCGACCCCAAGCGCGGTTCCCTTCTTAACGATTTCAGCCTTGGTCATTTTTATCAACGGCGTATGGATGCGCACACGGAGCCTTCCCTCGACCGACTCTTTGAGGGCAAGGTTGGCCATCTTCTCATAAGCCTCGATATATTCGGGCCGGCAATCGGGATAGCCGGAATAATCGAGCGCGTTGACCCCGACGAAGATGTCGGCCGCCGGAAGCACTTCGGCCCAGGCCAGGGCAAACGACAGAAAGATCGTATTCCTCGCCGGAACATAGGTCACGGGGATCCTGGATTGCATTTCTTCCAGGGGAACGTCTTTAGGGACTTCCATCGCGGAGGTCAGGGCCGAACCGCCGATGACGTTGAGAGGCAGATCGAGGATCAGGTGCTCCCGGGCGTCCAACATTTTCGCCACTCTTTTTGCAGCTTCGAGTTCCGCGCTGTGCCGCTGCCTGTAGTTGAAGCTGAGCGCATGCGCCGCAAAACCTTCTTCTTTCGCTATTGCCAGGCAGGTGGTCGAATCGAGCCCGCCCGAGAGGAGTACAACGGCATTTCTCTCTATTGCCAATTCAAGTTCTCCGTCGAGATGTTTCAACAAATTTCCCGTGAGTCGATCGGGTAGTATGCACACCCTTTATCTCAAGGTGCCGAGCAGAACCTGAGCCCAACTAAATGCATCCTGGTGCCCAAAATTGTGTATTTTATCTTACTCGAAAAGAAACATATAGAAATCAATTGGATCGATCGTCGCAAAAATCCGCTCCTGCACGGGCAAAATGATTCCTTCATCCGCGGTGACGAGCAGTATCCGCTTGTCCTTCCTGGGAGAGATTCTTTCGATGATTGCTGCATCCGCCGACTTTATGGTTTTATCGGTATAGATTACTTCCGTGTTGCCCGTCGTATGCCTGGAGCTTTCCACGCCGTCGAAAACGAGAACGACCTTTGCAAAATGACCGCTCTTTACGGCAACCGCCTCTATGAACTGCTCCCGCAAATGCTGGAGAGTCCGGATCGCGGTCCCGCGCTCGTCCTTGTAAATGCTCAGCAGCACGTTATAGCCGTCAATGAAAAGGTCATAGCGCCTGCTTTCGCCCGAACCGATGAAGTCCTCCAGATCGCGAAACCGGCGAGCGCGTCCGGTCACTTCCCTGCCGGGTTCGTACTCCGCATAGAGCCGCTCAAGGATCTGCTTCTTTTTGTGCCGGAGAGCATCCCTGGCCTGTGTTGGATCGGCTATCAAGCCCAGGTCCGCCAGGTTGTCGATCGCATTTTGCAGCCGCTTGATTTTCGACAAATTTGAGGGCACAGGGTCGAGCAGTTGAATTCGCCCAAGCAGGTCGCCTGCACCCGCGTGCTGTGTTCCGATTATTCTCTGGATCCCGGGCAGTTTGAGCAGGCGGTTTTTCTCGTTTACGAGCGCTTCTTTTACCTTTTCCACCTCTTTGTGCACGACAAGGGAATCGGCATAGACGGATTCAATCTTTGCGAGGGAGAGATCGATTTCAAGCATCTTGGCCCTGACATCCGAAACCAGGCCGTATTCCTCATCGGCCCGCTTCTGGAATTCGAGCGCCCGCCGGGTCCTTTGCAGAAGCGATTCGAGGCGCACCGCCTCCTTTGAGGCATCCTCCCGGTCCAGGTATTGATATCTTTCGAACCACTCCTTGCGCCGCGCCGTTACGGCCTCACTCACTTTCCTGTCGAACTCCGCCTCCAGTTCCTTCCATTTCCTCCGCAGTTCCTCATTTTCGCCCTTGAGGTGTGAAACCTGTTCGACGGAGCGGCCAAGATCGGCCTGGACCTTTTCGAGTTTCTTTTCAACTCTCCTGCAGCGTTCCTGGAGTTCCGGAGCAGGCCTGGATTTCTGCTCCTCGCCCGCTCCCTCGAGTTCAAAAGCAAAACCGGCCCCCTTTTCGCTCTCCAGAAATCTTTTGGCGATATCGGGATGTTTGTCAATAAACACACCCCATGCGGACAGGACCGGAACGAGAAGGTCGAAAAGACTTTCGTCGGGTTCTTCCGACCAGAAAGACTCATCCCCCAGAAAGTCCAGGAAACGTTGCTGTGTAAGGAAACCGAGGGCATAAAGACCGATGCAGAAGCGCTCGGGACCGAGCAGGTCCCGGATCTTTCTCCAGTTTGCAACGATGAAATCCCCGTCGAGCATTGCCAGATAGGAAAGAGTGTCTGACTGCTCTTCCTCCCACTCCGCGAGGATTTTTTTGAAAAAAGCGCGGTCGCTTTGGAGCCTGCGCCTGATTCTGCCGATGATCTGCGGCTGGACGAGCATCCGGGCGAACTTTCCCGGCTGGAGGGAAAAGCCTTCCAAAACCTCCCGTTTTAAAATAGGATTTGCGATAAGAATCCGAACCCAGGTTGCGGCAGGGATATCCTTCGTAATCCGGTCGTAGAACTGCGCCGGCAATTTGGCGAGGATTTCATCTTCTTTTGGTTCAGACTCCATTTACGGCCTTTTAGACGGGAGATTCCGATGATCGAGATATCAATTGTCCTGGTAACGGTCGGCAACGAAGAAGAAGCGGCCAAAATCGGACGGACCCTGGTTGAAGAAAAGCTGGCTGCCTGCGCCAACATGGTGCCCCGCATCCGCTCTATTTACAGCTGGAAAGGGACTATCTGCGACGAACAGGAATCTCTCTTATTTATTAAGACCCGTACATCCCTGTTCCCAGCCTTAAGAAATAGAATTCGGGAACTGCACAGTTACGAAGTTCCCGAGATAATATCTTTTCCGATCGCACAGGGCCTGCCGGAATATCTCGACTGGGTCGTCGGAGAAACGAAGGAGGGTTGACACAGGGCAGTCTGGTTCCGTTCCCCCACCTTTCCGTCAGGACGGGCGGTGGGCACGATAAAACAGTGCCCACCCTACCATGCTCGCCGTTCACTTTAAAATTGGCAGCCTTGATTCAGTTCACTGCTCACTGTTCACAGTTCACTGACTGCGACAGTTCACTGTTTCCTGATGCGAATCGATTCCGCGTGGGCCTTCAAGCCTTCCAACTCGGCCAGCCGGATGATTGAATCCGCATCCCTGTCGAACGCATTCCGGGAATAGGAAATGACACTCGTCTTCTTCAGAAAGTCATCCACACCCAGGGCTGACGCGAAACGGGCCGTGCCCGCCGTCGGGAGCACGTGGTTGGGACCTGCGTAATAATCGCCCACCGCCTCGGGTGTATTCTCTCCCATGAACACGGCGCCGGCGTTTTCGATCTTTCCCAGGACAGGAAGAGGATCTTTCACCTGAAGCTCGAGATGCTCGGGGGCTATTCTGTTTGCCAGTTCCACGGCGCGCTCGATATCTTCGACAACGAAAACGGCCCCATAGCGATCGAGCGAGGCGGCGGCCGTCTCACGCCGCGGCAGGAGCGCGAGTTGGTCTCCCACTTTGCCGGCGATCTCTTTTGCCAGGTCCTCTTCGGTAGTGATGCATATTGCGCTCGCCATATTGTCATGCTCGGCCTGGCTGAGCAGGTCTGCGGCTACGTAGTCGGCCCTTGCTCCGGAATCGGCGATAACGAGAATCTCGCTCGGACCGGCAATCATATCGATCCCGACTTCGCCGGATACCAGCTTCTTTGCCAATGCGACGAAAATATTCCCCGGACCGACAATGACGTCCACAGGCGCAATCGACTCCGTACCATAGGCCAGAGCGGCAATTCCCCAGGCACTTCCGGCCTTGCAGATCCGTGTGACGCCAACCTCGCGGGCAGCAGCCAGAAGGTGCTCATTGATGCTTCCATCACGCCTGGGCGGGGTTATCATCGCGATATCCCGCACGCCGGCGAGTCTTGCGGGAATCCCGTTCATGAGCACCGAGGAGATGAGTGGCGTCTCTCCCCCCTGTCCACCCGGGATGTAGAGGCCCGCCGCCCGAACCGGCCTGACTATCTGCCCGAGAAAGGTGCCGTCCGGCTTCGTGATGAAATGGGAATACCGGAGCTGCTGCTTGTGGAAGTCTTCTATATTGCAGATGGCCGTCCGCAAGATGCCGAGGAATTCTTCATCCACTCCGGCGTATGCCGCGTCCATCTCGGCTTCGGAGACCACAAGATTCTCCGCTACCATACCGGGAGCGTCGAATTCTCTCGTGAACCGCAGGACGGCAGCATCCCCGTCGGCTTTAACCGCTTCGATTATCTCCGCCACCCGCCCTTCCAGGGCCGGATCCGCCCCCGGCTTCCTACGGGAGATAGCGCTTATTTTCCGCTCCGCCTTGTCCGACGGATAAGCAAATATCTCGATCACTTCTATTTACCCTCCACAGCTACCACAAAGGCGTCGGGGAATCCCCCCGCCTTGAATTTATCAAGCTCGTTTTTGGCCATTACGAGATCCTGGTAGTTCCCGACCTGCACTCGGAAGAAGTAACCGTTCCCGTGCCTGTCGGCTCCCTGGGTCATTCTGGCCTCTCTATATGCCTGTTTCATTCGATCTGTCAGCCGAGAAGCGTTTCCCTGGTCACGGAAAGCTCCGACCTGGATCGTGAACTGGCCATATCGGAAGGATGGCACGGGATCGGTCTTCCAGTAGGTTTGCCCGGCCACTTGAAATTCCGAAGCATACTGCACCGCTTCGACACGGACCCTTGCCAGCCCTTTGCCGTATGACCCAAGTTCCTGGGCGCCTCGGCAGGAAAGATCGATGATCCGCCCCGAGACGAACGGCCCCCTGTCGTTTATCCGCAGAATCACAGCCCGCCCATTTTCAAGATTCGTTACCTTGACGTGAGTCCCGAGTGGGAGCGTTTTGTGGGCGGCTGTCATTGCCCACATGTCGTAAGGCTCTCCGCACGAGGTGGACTTGCCGTGAAAATCGGCTCCGTACCAACTGGCCAGACCTTCTTCAGTATAGCCCTGAGCGCTCGGCAGCGGGTAATACCATACGCCTTTTATTTGGTAGGGCCGCTGGCTCTTCAGACCGGAAGGAGGAACGGCAGGCGGCGGAGTATAAGCGGTTTTGGTGGAACAACTGAACAGGAAGAGCAATACGACGAGGTACACCCACGGAATCGAACTCTTTCGGCTTTCCACCGGCCCCCCTCGCGCCTCCCCCGAAGCGTCCCGAGTGAAAAACTGCGTCCCTGTTTCTCCCCCTTCCAAAAATCAAAAAGGGGGCATGTGCTCTGAAGCTAACGAAAAATGCCCGACAAGCGGGCATTTTTCCTACCAGTTCCCGCCTTCGCCGTTGCGCTCCATCTTGGCGAGGTCTTCGAACCGGATATCAATGCCGAGAATGCCCGCGATCTCGTCCGACTCATTTCGGATAGGCGCTGAAACGGTTATACACAAAGCCCCCGTGTAGCGCGAAGTGTAAAAATCGGTCACATGCACTTTTCCGTCGCGCATCGGTGCAATGAACCACGGACGGTCGGACAGGTCTTCTCCCACCTTGGCGCTTTCATATTTGGACTTGTCCGTGATGTGCGTAATGTTGCGCGTAACCTTGCGCCCGAACTGGTCGGTTACGTAAATATACTGAATAAACGGATTGAGTTCGAGCAAGGTCTGCAGCAGCGGTTCCTGCCGCTCGGGATCGAGGCTCTTGATGACCTCGCTCTCGACGACTTCCTCCACCAGGTGCGCGGCAAGGGCATAGGCGCGCTGCTTCAACATATCGAATTCGCTGATGAAGAACTCGGGCAGGTACCGCCTCGACCATCGTTCGAGTTCCTCGTTCGAAATCGACGTGTTCCGTCCCTTTTCATACTCGTGCATCACGCGCTTGTAGATCTTCAGAATGCCGGGATGCCGCTTGTCCAGGCGGCGTTCGCCCTCCAGCCGAAGCCTGTGGTTCACCCAGTAGGCAACGCTCGCTACACCTGACTTGTCCGATATGATGATCCCGATCGGCCGGTTCAGCAGCTTCTGCGTGTCGAAGACGTTGTAGATCTCTTCGTTCTTGATGAGCCCGTCGGCATGAATGCCTGCGCGGGTGGCGTTGAATTCCTCCCCGGCAAAGGGATAGTTGGGGGGAACTTTGTATCCGAGTTCCGACTGGAAATACTCCACAATATCGGTAATCGCCGTCGTATCGACGCCGCTCAGGCTTCCCTTCAACCCAATGTATTCGAAGATCAGGCCTTCTATGGGCGCGTTCCCGGTACGTTCGCCGAATCCGAGCAGGGTCCCGTTCGCCCCGCTGCATCCGTAAAGCCATGCGGTTGCGGCGTTCACCAGCACCTTGTGGAAATCGTTGTGGCCGTGCCACTCCAGCAGATTGCCCGGAACTCCGGCATCATCGATAAATGCCCGGACCAGCTTCGGAACGCTTCGGGGCAGGGCCGCCCCGGGATAGGTGACGCCGAAACCTAGGGTATCGCAAAGGCGGATCTTTACATCCACTCCGCTCTCTTCCCGGAGGCGCATCAGTTCGATTGCAAACGGGATGCAGAAGCCGTGGATATCTGCGCGGGTAATGTCCTCGAAATGGCAGCGCGCGACTATACCCTTTTCCAGCGCGGCGCGCACGATGCCCAGGTACTTCTCCATGGCCGCCTTGCGGTCCATCTTCAGTTTCAGGAAGATGTGGTAGTCGGATACCGATGTGAGTATCCCCGTCTCCTTCAGGCCCAGTTCGGCTACGAGGTCCAGGTCCGACTCCACCGCCCGGATCCATCCGGTGATCTGAGGAAAGGCATATCTCTTGCCGAGGCAAACCTCCAGGGCCTTCCGGTCCTTCTCCGTGTAGAGGAAGAACTCCGACTGACGGATCACGCCGTTAGGTCCGGAAAGGCGGTGCATCAGGTCGAAAATCTTCTCGATCTGCCTGACAGTGTAAGGCGGCCTGGCCTGCTGCCCGTCCCGGAACGTTGTATCCGTTATGAAGATTTCGTCCGCCGGGTCTATCGGCAGAATCATATGATCGAAATCGATGCGGGGGACTTCCTCATAAGGGAAGACTTCCCGCATCAGATTGGGTTCGTTCACGTCCTCCACGCCCGGGTTCCGGCCGGTGGAACGTTCATGATCCAACACCCGCTTTTTTGGATTCCAGCGAGCCATTGTCTTACTTCTTTCTGTCGGACTCGACTTTGATGCAGAGTTCCAGAAGCTGATTTACGTCCGCCTCCGAAGGGGCATTCGTCATGAGGCATGTTGCCTTCTGAGTCTTGGGAAAGGCTATAACGTCGCGTATGGAAGGCGATCCGGTGAGGAGCATGACCAGCCGGTCCATGCCGAAGGCAACTCCGCCGTGGGGCGGCGCCCCGAACTGGAGGGCTTCCAGCAGGAACCCGAACTTTTCCTGCGCTTCTTCATCGGATATGCCGAGGACGTTGAAAACCCGTCTCTGCGTTTCTCTCTGGTGAATACGAATACTTCCGCCGCCGACCTCGGTTCCGTTCAGGACCAGGTCGTAAGCCCGGCTTCGCACCTTTTCGGGATGTTCCTCCAGGAACTCCATATCGGCTTCAGTCGGCGAGGTGAACGGATGGTGCACCGAGGTGTACCTTTTCTCCTCGTGGTCCCATTCGACAAGCGGAAAATCGGTGACCCAGAGAAAGTTGAACTTTTCGGGATCGATCAGTCCGAGCTGCTGGCCGAGGCGGACGCGTAGGTTTCCGAGCGCGTCGTTTACGACCTTGCGCTGATCGGCCACAAAGAGAATGATATCCCCCTGCTGGATCCCGAGGCGCTCGGCGAGCCCCTTCTGCACGCTTTCCTGCAGGAACTTCGTTATCGGCGACTGCCAGCCGTCCGGCTGGATCTTGATCCAGGCCATGCCCTGGGCGCCGAAGATCTTGACGTATTCTATCAGGTCATCCAGCTCTTTTCTCGACAGGTCCTTCCCGTTCGGAACGCGAAGCGCTTTGACTATGCCGCCGCGTTCAACCGCCTGGCGGAAAACCCGGAAGTCCGATTCCGCGACTATGTCGGTAATGTCGGTAAGCAATAACTCGAAGCGCGTATCCGGCCGGTCGGTCCCGTATTTATCCATCGCATCGCTGTACGTCATGCGCGGAAACGGCGGCTGGAGGCCGATGCCTTTAAGTTCGCCGAAGACCCGGGAGACCCAGCCTTCGATCATCCCGTAGATGTCTTCTTCCCGAATGAAGGACATTTCGAGGTCGAGCTGTGTGAACTCGGGCTGCCTGTCCGCCCGGAGGTCTTCATCGCGGAAACATTTGACGATCTGATAGTATCTTTCGACCCCTGCCACCATGAGCAGCTGTTTGAAAAGCTGCGGCGACTGCGGGAGTGCGTAGAATTTCCCCGCATTGACGCGGCTCGGCACCAGGTAGTCCCGGGCTCCTTCCGGCGTGCTCTTGGTGAGTACCGGAGTTTCGACCTCGATGAACCCCAGGTCGTTGAAGTAGCCGCGGGTAAGCTGGGCCACCTTGTGCCTCAGCATGAGGTTCTGCAGAAGCTTCGGACGTCGCAGGTCCAGGTAGCGGTATTTCAGGCGTATGTTTTCGCTCGCTTCAACGTCGTCTTCGATGTGAAACGGGGGCGTCTTGGAAGTGTTCAGTATCCGCAGCTCATTTACGGCCACTTCGATTTCGCCGGTGGGGAGTTTCGGATTGGTCATTCCTTCCGGACGCGATCGCACCTTCCCCTTAATGGCCAGCACATACTCGCTTCGCAGGCTGCCGGCGTGTTCGTGGGCTGTGGGATCGATCTGCGGGTCGAATACGACCTGGGTTAGGCCCTGCCGGTCTCTCAGATCGACAAAAATCAACCCGCCGTGGTCGCGCCTTCGCTGAACCCATCCCATGAGGACGGCTTCCGCGCCGATATCAGATGCCCGAAGGCTGTTGCAATCCGAGGTCTTTCGCCAGGAGCCGAGCTGATCGAGCGAAACCGTGCTTTCATCGATTACTTCTATTGGTTCTTCTTCCCCCTTCCGGGGTTCCACAAAACTCACCAGATTCCTCCGAACTATAAGCAGATTAAGATATTGCCGTCATCAGCACAGGGTGTCGGACATATACAACGCCCCACATCGAGCCCGGATCGGGCAGGGATGCTCCGACTCTACTCAGGTCGGGAGTCGGGTTCTTCCGGCTCCCGTGAATTATCGTTTACCATTTGCGACATCAAAACGGCCGCTCTATCCAGAGGGAGAACCTGCTGCGTCTTTTCCCGCAGGTCGCGCAACTGAACCTCACCCCTGTTCATTTCGTCTTCGCCGACAATGAGCACGTAACGCGCGCCGGACTTGTCCGCCCGTCGCATCTGGCTCTTCAGGCTTCGCCCCTCGTAGTCCATTTCGGCCTCGACCCGTAGATCGCGCAAATGCTGGACGAGCAAAAAGCCGCATGTACGGGCCTGCTGGCCCAACGCCGCAACAAAGACGTCCGGCATGCGGAAGGCTTCCTGCCGCTCCTGCTGCAGCAGCATTATCAGCCTTTCCATTCCGATGGCAAACCCGATGCCGGCAACGTCGGGGCCGCCAAGGTCGCGAACAAGACCGTTATAGCGGCCGCCGCCGCCGACCGCACTCTGGGACCCCAGCCGGTCGGTTATGACCTCGAACGTTGTCCGCATATAGTAATCAAGACCGCGCACGATCCGGGGATTTACGACATAACGGGTCCCCAGCTTGTCGAGGTAGTCTTTTACCGCATCGAAGTGCGCGCGGCATTCCTCGCATATATGGTCGATCAGGGCTGGCGCTCCCTCGATCAGGTTTTGGCACCTCTCGACCTTGCAGTCGAACACGCGAAGAGGATTGGTATCCCTTCGACGAAGGCAGTCGGGGCAGAAGTCGTCACCCTTTGAGTACAGGTAGTTCCTGAGCTTTTCCCGATACACCTTCCGGCATTCCGGGCACCCAAGCGTGTTTATGTGCAGAACGACCTCCGGTATGCCGACCCGGTCCAGAAACAGGCGCAGCATGTGCATCATTTCGGCATCGATCATCGGGCTGTCAATCCCGAAAACCTCCGCATCAATCTGATGGAACTGGCGATAGCGCCCCTTCTGCGGCCGTTCGTGCCGGAACATTGGGCCGATGGCATAAAACTTCTGCAGCATGGTGTCGGCATGGAGCTTATGCTGAACGAAGGCACGCACGATCGACGCGGTGGCTTCCGGCCGCAGGGCGAGCCAATCCCCGTTTCGATCCTGGAAGGCGTACATTTCCTTTTCGACTATATCCGTACTCTCACCGATGCTGCGGGCGAAAAGCTCGAGTTTTTCGGGAACCGGCGTCCGTATTTCCCGGTATCCGAAGTTTTCGAGCACTTCCCGAGCTGCCTTTTCCACCATCTGCCACCAACCGATCTGGTCGGGCAAGATATCATTCATGCCTCTTATGGCCTGAATATTTTCCATCTCATTCCCCGGTAATTAATTAAAATTTCAGGACAATCGAATACTTCTAAAAAAGGCGCAAATAAAAGTCAAGGGAAACCCTGCCGGATGGCATAAAATAAGGTTCTTCGAGGAGAATTGTCCGGTCTCTCCGACCGCGACAGGTCTATCTTTTGACGGACCGGAGAAGCAAACGCATCGGAGCGAAGCTCCGGACGGGTCTCCGGGCAATGCCCGGACCGGAGGAAAGAATCACCTCATGTGCGGAAGACCAGGATAGTTTATCTGTGTATCCAACGCAAGGATTCTGTAATGGCGTGCATTGAGCGACGATGACTTGCGAAATGGCAGAGTGGAGTGCAACCTCGCTTCGAAAGCGAAGCTACCAATGCCGGGGTTCCCAAGTCGGGTGTTGGCCGAATGGAGGAGAACCTCGTCACCGGGCCTTTGCAACCAAGCACCCCATCCCGTCATCCCGGCAGGTTTTTGAGCCGGGATCCAGAGTTTTTAAGTTTTTGAATTCACAATTAATCCAGGCTGCCGCAATGATTTTGAGGCGTAGGCGTCTTAAGGGCTTGGGGCGCCACACCCCTATTGAGAGACGGGGGCTGGAATCTTTTGTGATGGTGCAATGTAAAACAAGTAAACGGTGAGTCGTGTAGGGTGGGCACAAAGCCTCACCGTGCCCACCGTCCGGCCAATCCGATTGAATTCCGGTGTACTTCAGGGTAACTCGGATTCTTGAATTCGGGCGCGGAGCGCAAGAGGTCCGAACGAAAATGCTCGAACAGCAACAAGCAGGTCATCGAGCTGGAATATTGGACTTATGGATTTCCGTGCCCATCCCTCCCGAATCATGCCTAAAAGCCGGTGGGCACGATAAAACTGTGCCCACCCTACGGTCCGGGCCGATGATTTTTCGCATTAATTTCGCTATTATTTGTGCAACAGTCCCCGGATTTTGGGAACAGGCGAATTCCTGTTCTTATTTCCCGACCTTTCTCAAAAATCGGTAATCGGCTTGTCGAATTTGCGGAAATACTCTTCTGCAACGGCATCCGCATCACCGCTGTTGTACGCAATCACGTTCCGAAGATGCGTGAAGGAATCCAATCCCATTTCACCGAATTCGACGGCTATGCCCTTGTCCGTCTGACGGATCGCCTTGCCTTTGAGATTGATCGAAAGCTCCGAGGTGGATCCAGAAAGTACGATCCTGATATCTAGCACATTGCCGGTGACGTTCGCCTGCGGATTGCAGAGCAGCATCCCTTTCATGCTGAGATTATCGACCGTACCCGTGATCGTTGCTTCCCCGTCCCTGATAACGGCTTCCGCGTGAAACGGCACCCGCCTGTACTTGCGATTTTCCATCCGGTTCCTTCCATAATCCTCAATTTACTTTGAACTCCTTTTCAGTGCGCTATAGTGTTTAATCGTACAAAACGTGTCTGAGGAATAATTATTTCTCTTTCGAATCGGACGGAACTTGAGAGCAAGGGTGAACAAATGTGGTTCTACGAAACGAAACGGGGTACGTTCTGGATCAGGTTCGTCCCGCTTGGCCCCGGAGTTTACCTGCTCGGAGTGGACGATCGGGAACTGGGGACCTACCGGTCGCCCGAGGCGGCGGCAGATGACGTCTCTTTGCAAAAAACCGGATTTTCCGAATGGGATTTCTCCGAGGATGCCGGTCCACCGGAAAGTATAGCCGGATGGACCCGGCTCGACTGCGCCGATTGGGACAAGTCGAGGACGGGCGAGGGCGAGTGACCGTAGCGTGATCGAATCTTTCAGGTGAGCAGATATCCTCCATCAACCGTGAGAGTCTCTCCCGTAATCCAGTCCGCGGCGCGTGAGACGAGGAAGAGCACGGCATTGCCGATGTCTTCAGGTCGGCCGAGCCTCTTCAACGGCGTGCGGGCTTCGACTGTTTCGGCTAACTCGGGGGCGTTCTTCCGCAGATTCCGCAAATCCATGAGACCCGGGCAGACGGCGTTCACCCTGATCCCGTTCGGGGCCAGTTCAGCCGCAAGCGACCGCGTATAGGCTATAACCCCACCCTTTGAAGCATCGTAGTGGGCGGTGCCGCCGAATCCGGGGTGCATGCCGTTGATGCTGGCAATATTGACTAACCGTCCCCCGTCGCCCTGAGCGATCATCAATCTCGCCGTGGTTCGGGAATAGAGGAATATGCCCTTCAGATTGGTATCCAGGACGGCGTCCCAGTCATCCGGAGACAGGTCGACCTGTGGAGAGACTGTGAACACGCCGGCATTGTTCACCAGTATATCGATCCGGCCGAATAGATCCAAAACGGATTGAAAAACGCCCTCAACCCGATCCCGGTCCCGAACGTCTGCACCAAGGGCAACCGCCCGTCCACCTTTTCTTTCAATTTCTTCCACAACATCCCCGGCAGGCTCTTCGCTCGAGTTGTACACAATCGCGACATCCGCACCGGCCCCCGCAAGGGCAAGGCTTATTCCCCGCCCGATGTTGACCGCGCCCCCGGTAACCACCGCTACCTGCCCGCTCAAGTCGAATAATTTCAGGATCTGTTCATCCATCTCAATCGCCCTCCCGGATTCGATTTCACGCCACTTACGACGCCGTGCGATTATCGCCGTTATCGGGAGGAGGTGCAATACCTGGATGGAATTCCTGGACGTTGAACCTAGGCTGAAATCTGCAGGCATTGAAAGGCGGGAGATGGGTAGGTGGGGGAGCGGAGCGCAGTCCGGTTTTTGGGTGCCCACCGTCAGGCCCAATGCTGTTGATTTATGACTCCGTCCCGGTGGGCCAAGTATTTTGGACAGCACGTACCGGATACTATCCGGCCTGCCGGGGCGGGGTTCCCAAGGCGGACCTTGGGAACCAGCGGCGCATTTCCTTAAAGCAACAACATTGACCGTCCGGCCATCCCGATGAACCCTGATCCGAGGGGATGGACGGTGGCACGATAAAGCTTTGTACCCACCCTACCCCACTTACCGTTCACCTTCTGTTGGTATTGGGCAGGTTGGATTCATTCCGAGTGGGCAGATTTTCACGAGACTATTCTAACGGCGATCTCATTCTTTGAGATCTTCCACGTTTTCACCAAACGGTTTGGATGCGACCTCGTTCTTGTCGGACATTATGAGTTCGGCCGCGATTCCCGCCGCATCGGTGATGATTTCGCGGCAATAAAGAGCGTGGTCCCTGCACAACCAATTTGACTTCCATTTGACCGTCAGTTCCCTGCACAGGGTGTTGGCATACTTGGCCTTGATCTGGTTTGGAATTTGGTTGAACAGCCTGTAAAGACCGGGTTTCCCGTAAAGCTGCTCCTTTGATTTCATCGCAGCCTCTTTGCCTTCGCCTTCGGCAAGTGAGCTTCTCCCATGAACTGCGCTCACGGCCATAACAGCACCCACAAGGGCGCCGCAGGTATCGCCAAAAAGTCCAATACCCCCGCCAAATCCCGTGGCGAGCTTCTTCACTTCAGCCGGAAGCCCGGTATCCACGAGGGAAAGCACGGATTCCGTCACGCATTCGGCGCAGTTGTAACCCAGAGAGAAATTCTTTCTGGCGCGCTGCCTGATTTCTTCGATTTTCTCTTCTCTGGTCATATCCTGATCCTCCGCTGTTAAAGTCAATCGGTTACGATCAAATTCCGAGCCCGAGGTCTTTTCTGCAATGATTGCGGGCGAAAACCCCGACCTGCATAACTTCAAAATCAAACGAAAAGAACGGGAAAAATCAGGTGACGTAGCGCGTAAAGACAGAGTGTGAAATGAGCAGGAGCTAAGAAACTAAATGATATGACGAGACATTGAAGTATAAAAAGAATACGAATCTCTTACAAGGAAATACTCGCGCGGGTCCCCGCAGGTACGGGCAGTACTTCCCCAATTTTCCCCGGGGTCAGGACGGTGGGTACGACGTTGCCTGAACGCTGTTGCCTTGACCAAATCGCCGGTTCCCAGGCTCCGAAGGGCTGTTGCCCAAATAGAGGCATGCCTTTTCCGGGGCATTTTGCGACCAGGCCCCCAATCGCTGTCATCCCGGCAGAGCTTTTGAGCCGGGATCCAGCCGAATTCGAGAATCCGGGCTACCCGGTTGGGGACACTATACTTGGCCAACGGCCGATTTCCGTCCTCCGCTACGAAATTCTTCCCCCCGGCGCAACATGCTGTTCGGGAACCAGCAATCTGAGGTCCTGGCCGTCGCGGACGGCGAGCACCATTCCGTGCGATTCGATCCCCATGAGCTTGGCGGGCTTCAGGTTCGCGACAATGACCACCTGCTTGCCGACAAGCATTTCGGGCGTATGCGTTTCGGCTATTCCGGCAACCACCTGCCGTTCCTCTCCGATATCTACCAGCAGCTTGACCAGCTTTTTCGACTGGGGGATTCGTTCGGCCTGCTTGATCAGGCCGATACGGAGGTCTACCTGCCTGAAGGTATCGATATCGATGATTCCGGCCCCTTCTGCCGCGACCACCGCCCTTTTTTTGGGCTCGGGTTTGGGGGCCGCTTCAGCGTTGGGTGCTTTGCCGGATTTTTCGGTTTTCTCGGCCTTCTTCGCAGCCGTTTCGACCCGTGGGAAGAGTGCTTCGCCCTTGGAAACCGGGATTCCTTCCTGCAGGGTCCCCCAGCGGGCATCTTCCGACAACCTCAAGTCAGCAGCCTTTTTCGCTATTCCGAGCCGCTCCAGCATCTTCTCCGCCGTGCAGGGCATCACGGGAGAAATCAGGACGGCAACGATCCGGTTCACTTCCAGGAGCGTCCTCATTACGGTCTGGAGTCGAGGCAGGAGGCTTTCTTCCTTGGCGAGGTTCCATGGCCCGACGTGATCGATGTACTTGTTAGCCGCGCTGATGCATTCCCAGATGGCAATAAGCGCCTTGTGGAAACCAAGTTTCGGGACTTCTTCGGAGAGGGAGGATATCGCATCTTCCGTTTTGACCCGCAGTTCCCGGTCCATGTCATCCGGCTCGGCAGCGAAGGGAGGGACCTTGCCGTCGAAATATCTTGCGGTCATGGCAAGAGTTCGGCTGAAAAGGTTTCCGAGGTCGTTTGCGAGGTCCGCGTTGATACGCTGTACCAGTGCATCTTCACTGAAGTTCGAGTCGAGTCCGAAGACCATCTCGCGCAGGAGAAAATACCGGAAGGCATCCAGTCCATAGAGAGGGACCATGTCGAGCGGCCGCACAACCGTACCGCGGCTCTTGCTCATTTTGCCCTCGTCGATCTTCCAGTAGCCGTGTACGTTCAGGTGTTGATACATCTGAATGCCGGCGGCCTTGAGCATGGTCGGCCAGTAGATGCCGTGCGGTTTCAGGATATCCTTGGCGATGGTGTGCTGAACGGCCGGCCAGAATTCTTTGTACAGTCCGCCCTCGGGATAGCCGACGGCAGAGATGTAGTTAATCAGGGCATCGAACCAGACGTAGGTCACATACCTGTTGTCGAACGGAAGCGGAATACCCCAGCTGAGACGGTCCACCGGCCGGGAGATGCAGAGGTCTTCCAGGGGTTCTCTCAAGAAAGCGAGGACCTCGTTTTTGTAGCGTTCGGGACGTATGCAGTCGGGATGCTCTTCGAGGTATCCGATCAGCCAGTCTTTGTACTTGCCCATCCGGAAGAAGTAATTCGCTTCTTCGCGCTCAACCGGCGGCTTGTCGTGATCCGGGCACTTTCCGTCAACGAGTTCACGTTCCGTGTAGAAGCGTTCGCATCCGACGCAGTAAAGCCCTTTATAGGTGCTGAAATAGATGTCGCCGGCGTCATAAACCTTCTGCAGAACGTCCTGCACTACCTGCATGTGTTCGGGATCGGTCGTGCGGATGAACTTGTCGTTTCCGATGTTCAGCTTCGGCCAGGTCTCCCTGAACATGCCGCTTATCTTGTCCGCATATTCCTTCGGCTCCATCCCCGCGGCCTGGGCCGCCTGAACGATTTTGTCGCCGTGTTCGTCCGTTCCGGTGAGGAAAAAGGTTTTGTCTCCCATCAACTCGTGGAACCGGTTCATTACGTCTGCGACGATGGTGGTATAGGCATGCCCGATGTGGGGCTCAGCATTGACGTAATAAATCGGAGTAGTTACGTAAAATCGATTCATCTTCTCTATTTTCCCCTTGGGTTTACCGGTTTGGACACTCACACTCGCAGTTGCAGCCGTTTTCTTTTTCCAGCTCTATGTCAACTTCCTTTCCGTCTTCGAGCTGGACCGTGTAGCACCTGCACATGACATTCTGCCGGACCACCTTGCCCTTGCCTTCCGGCAGTTCGACCTTCTTACCGATCTTGGGCATGTCCTTTTTCAGTTCTTTGTAGGTCTCATGTTCATATTGCAGGCAGCACATGAGGCGTCCGCACGCGCCGGAGATCTTGGTCGGATTGAGGCTGAGATTCTGTTCTTTCGCCATTTTGATCGAGACAGCGTGGAAGTTCTTGAGGAACGTTGCGCAGCAGAGCGGGCGCCCGCATCCTCCGAGCCCTCCAACCATCTTGGCCTGGTTCCGGATTCCGATCTGCCGCAACTCAACCCGGGTGCGAAGCCTTCTTACGAGGTCCTTGAGCAGTTCCCGAAAATCGACCCGGCCGTCGGCAGTGAAATAGAAGATAATCTTGCTGCCGTCGAAAAAGTATTCCACATCGACCAGATTCATCGGAAGTTCATGGGCGGCGATCCGCTCCAGGCAATAGGTCCTGGCGTCGGTTTCGACTTCCAGGTTCTCGTAATGCTTGCGGATTTCGTCTTCCGAAGCAAGTCTTTCGATCTTTTTTATTTCGTAGGGATGGATACGCGCGTTCTTCGGATAAGGCGGCTCAACCACTTGCCCCAGCCCGACTCCCTGTTCCGTGTTCACGATGACGAAATCGTCTCGCTTCGGGGAATACTCGCCGGGATCAAAATGGTAGACTTTGCCTCCTTTTCGAAAACGAATCCCAATCACCTTTTCCATACAGAGAATCCTTTACGGCCAGGCAGACGCCTTCGAGCGTCATTTGCAGATTCGCATTGACCTTCAAATTCTGCATTGCCTGCTCAATATCGTGATACAAAAGGAAGAGACGTTCGGACGGAATCCTCATGGCCGCTTCCCGCGTTCGGTCGTTCAGCTCAAATGTCAGCGGATGGTTTTCTGCAAGGCGAAACAGGACGATGTCGCGAATCCAAAGCCTTATGCATTCCAGCCCCTGCTCGACCGCCTCACGGTTTTTCGTCCATTCGGCCACCATTGGAAAAAGATCGACAATTGGAAGCCCGTCCAGCTTCTCCATATTTTCGACGACTTTTTTCCAGCCCGAGACCCTCTCCTCTTCCGTGAGCCAGCGCGCTTTTTCGAGACTGCCCGCAGCGAGCCGGGCAATTCCCGCCGCCGCTTCCGGAGAGATTCCGCTTTCCCGAACGAGATAATCGGAGACGATGTCATCCCCCAGGGGCTGGAACCGAACGTGACAGCACCGGGAGACTATCGTCGGCAGAAGCATCTGCGATTCGGGCACGAGGAGTATGAAAATGTTCCCCTTCGGCGGTTCCTCCAGCACCTTCAAAATGGCGTTGGCACCTTCCTCCTTCAGCTTTTGCGCGTCCTGAATTATAACAACGCGGAACTTACCTTCAAATGGACGAAAGCGAAAACGCTCGCGCACTTCCCGAATCTGGTCCAGTTTGATGGAAGCCCCCTCGCTTCGAACGAACAGAATGTCGGGGTGGGTCCCCTGCTCGACCTTGCGGCAGGCCGCGCATTCGCCGCAGGCATCGAAATCCCGGAGTTCCAGGCAGTTGACCGTCTTGGCAAGCTCCACGGCTGTTTTCAGCTTTCCCGTCCCGGGCATGCCGGAAAACAGAAAAGCATGCGGCACAGCTTCCTTCCTGACTAGCTGTTTCAGGAACCGTACCACTCTTTGCTGGCCGGGAATGTCGCGCAATGCCATGAATTGCTCTCGATCCGCTCTGCAACAATCCGCGTCCTCCCCTACCGGGTTCCGCGGAATCGTGAAGTCTGAAATTGCTTTGAATACGGCTAAAACGAAAGCCTCAATTTTGCTCCGGGAAGCAAGTCATTCCGTTTCCGGGAATCGGAATCTCAGCCCTTCTGCCCAGGGAGGGCTTCCTGCTCCTTTTCACTCTCGTTCCCGGAAGGGTCATCCGTTCCGTCAACTTCCTTCGGCTTGGGGAAGCCGCGAAAAAAATGCCTTCCAAAAATCGTCTCGTATCCCGTCCAGGACCCTTCCCTGTCGCCGGAATTGGCCAGAATCCGGCGCACGGCATTTATTTTCGCATCCAGATCGTCTGCCAGGTGCAGGGCAAAAGCCTCTTTGCTCGCGGGCAGCTTGACCGCCCCGAACTGGGCCTCACCATGATGGCTCAGGATCAGGTGCTTCAACAGGAGGGCCGTTTCCTGTGGAAATCCCTCTATGGCGCGGATCTTCTCCTCGACCAGCTGGATGCCCAGGACCATGTGTCCCACAAGGCGCCCCGAGTCGGAATAATCGATATGCGTATCATATACGAATTCTTCAATTTTCCCAATATCGTGCAGAAAGGCGCCGGCTATCAGAAGATCGCGGTCGAGGTCGGGGTAGTGCCGGCAAATTCTGTAGATGAGCATGATAACGGAGACGGTGTGCTCAAGGAGTCCGCCGATATAGGCATGATGCATCGCACGCGCGGCCGGAGCGAGTTTGAAGCGCGTCATCAGCGCGGAATCGGTCGATATGTCGTGGCAGAGCCTGCGAAGAGGCCCTTCCCCCATATTTGCCAGCAGCTTGCCGAGCTGCTCGAAAAGTGCGTCGCGATCATGCGGGCAGACCGGGAGAAAGTCGGCCGGATCGAGTGTCCCTGCCGGGACCGGCATGATCTCGAAGACGTTCAACTGGATTCTGTCCTTGTAAAGCTCGCTCCTCGCCTTCAGGTAGACTATATCTCCGGACTTGAAGAGTTCCGAGGCCTCAGCTGCCTTTTCCCACATCTTCGCGCTGACTTCCCCGGTTTTGTCCGAGAGTTTCAGGTCGAGGTAGACCGTCCCGTTTCGGGCCGTTTTTAACTGCTTTTCGGCGGCAACAAACAGGGATACAATGTCCTGGTTCGGTTTTATATCCGAGATGAATATTTTGGCCATGCGGGAAACTTTCTCCACTGCGAAACAGGAAATTACCTGCGAAAAACGTCATTGCGGTTCCCAAAACCTTGTTATCCTAGTATATCCTATCCCTACAGTCAAACCGGATGGCGGATTGCCGAACAGCAATTTCCCTGCTCGTGAATCTTCGGCCTTCGATAATGCTTGCGGCTCGAAGCACGAAAGTTTATAGAAATTCACGTCTTCCGGATTAATGAGCGCTGCCGACAGCCTTTGGCGCATATCGCCGAAAAACTCAATCCCTTATTTTCAAGGGACGACAGGAACATTATAATGCTGGAAAGAATCTTGGTAGTTGCCCTGATCCTGTTTCTTCCACTGATTCCGACATTCTGGGCCATTCTGGATATACCGAAGCGCCGGTTTTCCAGCCTCAAAGCCAAGGTGATCTGGTTTGCAGTGGTCTCCACTCTGCCGGTTATCGGAGCAATTCTTTATTTCAGCCTGGCTCGCCGTAAAACGCAGCCGATTATTTCACAGACATGCGAGGAGGATTCCACCGCCCATGCTCGACTTCGTTAGAAAACACTCCAGATCATGGTTAATAAAAGCCCTGCTCCTGCTTATTGCAGTCGTGTTCACTGCCTGGGGCGGGTACTCGTACAATTCCCGGCATGAATTGGAGATCGCCAAAGTCGGGGAACACTATATCACCATTGCGGAACACAACAATGCGATCAGCAACATGACCGAGGCATACCGCCGCCAGTTCGGAGGAGCCTTCTCGGACGATCTGCTGCGGAAGCTGAACATACGGCAGCAGGCGCTCCAGGCCCTCATCGAACATTATCTCGTCATCAAAGGGGCAAGCGAGCTGGGGCTTACGGCAACGACCGAAGAAGTACAGCGCAGGATTCTCGATATTCCCGTTTTTCAGGACCAGGGCAAGTTCGACATGAAACGGTACGAGGGGTTTCTGCACAATCAACGCATGACGCCGGAACAATTCGAGCAGGAGATGGCCCAGCAGATCACGTCGATGAAAGTTGAGAATTTCATCCGCGGCAGGGCCGTCGTCACGGCAGATGAGATCCAGCTCGAGCATCACTTCAATAACGACCAGGTCAAGGTAGCCTATATAGTCGTCGATCCGAAGTCACTCGAAAGCCAGGTTGCGGTAGACGATTCCGCTCTCCAAGAGTTTCATAAAAAGAACCAGAACAGGTACATGGAACCCGAAAAGCGGCAAATCGCCTATGTTCTTCTGAATACGGACGATCTGGCAAAGGACGTCGCCGTAACCGATGCCGAGATCAAGGCATACTATGACGACAACCTGCGTCAGTATGAACACGAGAAGGAAGTGCGCGCTCAGCATATACTCTTCAAACTGAAACCGGACGCCACTCCGGAGGAAGTGGAAAAAGTGCGCGCCGAAGCCCTCAAGGTGCAGGAAGAAGCAAAGAAGGGCAAGGATTTCTCGGAACTGGCAAAGAAATATTCCCAGGATGAAGGATCCGCAAGCAAGGGCGGAGAATTGGGTTTCTTCACGTCCAAGAAGATGCAACCATCCTTCTCTGCTGCAGCGTTTGCAATGAATGCCGGAGATATCAGCGACCTGGTGCGCACTCCCTTCGGATTCCACATAATCAAGGTTGAGGAAGTCCGTCCTGAAAGGACCGCCCCGCTGGAAGAGGTTAAGGGCGATATAGAGAAATCCCTGAAGTATGAGAAGGCGAAGGACACTGCCTACGCCAAGGTACGCGACCTGAGGGACCTGGCCTACGCACGCAAGGACATCGGCAAGGCAGCCCAGGAACTCAAGCTGCAGGTAACCGGTCCGGAATGGATCCAGCAGGCGCCCGATCAGCCCGACTCCGGTCCGTTCCCCCCGCAGGTCAAGGCCAAGATCTTCGAACTCGGACAGGACGATATCAGCGATATCATAGAAACCCCTAAAGGTATGGCGGTCGCCCAGCTCAAGTCCATACAGAAGCCGCAGCCGATCCCCTTCGAGAAAGTGAAGGACAAGGTGACGAGCGATTACAGGACAGAGCAGTCTGAGGTACTCGCACAGAAGAAAGCCGCCGAGATACTTGCTCAGGCAAAGGAGAAGGGCAGCCTGGCCGAGATCGCCAAGGCCCAGAACTTGAATCTGAGACAGAGCGAATCCTTTTCCCGACAGAACCCGGATAAGGATTTGAAACTGCTTCAGGGCGAGAACCTCAACAGAGTTTTCGGCCTGCAGGAATCGAAGCCTTTCCCGGAAGCCCCGCTCGAACTCGGCAACCGCTACGTGGTTTGCCAGCTGCAGGGCAAAACCCCGGCCGCCCAACCCACGCCGGAAGAGTCCTCCACTATCTCGGCCCAGCTCCTGAGGCAGAAACAGGCGGGCCTGTGGGAAGCCTGGCTCACGGAAATGCGCAAGAAAACCAAGATCGAATTTTTTAAAGAGGTTTGACCTCTCAGCCTCTCAACAATTCCATCCCTCCGCTCCTCTCAGAGCGGGGGGATGTCCCGCTGGTTCCCAAGCTCCGGCAGCTTTTGCCCAAATCATCGCGACAGCCCCGAATGACTCGTAGAGCCCAGCCTCGTCATTCCGGTCCTTCTCTTCGATCAGGACAAGTTCACCTTGGAAACCAGGCTTCCAAGACGGATCAATCGCGAATTCAAGACCTTAGAAACCCTGGTTCCCGGCTCAAAAGCACTGCCGTGATGACGGGATTGGGGGCTCCGTCGAAAAATGCCTGCGAACCAGATCCATCTCCATTTGGAAGACATCAAAATGTGAACGGTGAGAGGCGTAGGGTGGGCACAGAGCTTTATAGTGCCCACCGTCCGTCCTCCCCGATTGGAGGGGGAATGGCGCTCATCGGGATTGCCGGACGGTGGGCAACCAAAATACCGGACCGCGCTTCGCTTCCCCACCCTTCATAGAATCTACCCGGCTCCGCTCCCCAATCATCAGTCCCATCCGTCGCGGCACGGTTTCCCGACCGTGCCGCTTCTGCTAACGCCCGGTATTGGCGGGCACGGAAATTTTTCTCAGTCGATTCTTCCACTTACCTATAAATCGGCCCACAGCGCCGTTTCACGATCCATTGAAGAGCTATTGGCACCTGCTTACTTTTCACCAAGCGAAATTAAGTGAAAGGAGATTGCGATGAGAAAATTTTATCCAGTACTAATTTTTCTCGCTATCCTTGTCATGGCTCTACCCGCGAGAGCCGAAGATCGAGTCCCCCCGGACGCCCAGGTAAAGAACGCCGATTGTCCTGTTCAAAAAGTTGAGAATCCGGCGTTCGAGGCAGCTTTGTACCCTGTCCGGCAGGTGCCCGGAAACGAATGGGTTGCTTTTCGGCTGACGATCCGGAACAAATCGGACAAGCCTTTGACCCTGGTGTGGGATGAAACCCGCTACATGCGTAAAGGCAAGGAAGCCGGCGGATTCCGATTCGAAAACGAACCTTTCGGCAACAAAGTTGAAGCACGGCAACCCCAAGATATTCCTCCCGGGACCACTTTCTCGAAGGTGATCTGGCCTGCATCCCGCTTCTTCGACGGCGGCAAGGATATGGGCTGGTTCATCATCCCGATGACGACCGGTGAAGGCGAACAGGGAATCAGGCTCACCCTCAAATCTGACGGCAGGGACCTGCAAGAGGCGCTTGCATTGAACATCGACAGCCAGGTCCAGGTTTGCGGTATCGTACCCAACAGGCGCGGGTAAGCGATAACCGGGGCTCGTGCAGCACACTGGAGGCGGTCCGAAAGGATCGCCTCCAGTTTCCTTTCGGGGGGTGGCGTGGTCGGGAAACCACGCCACAACTCGTAGATAGTAAAACCTCACATAATTCCGGCCGCGCCATAACACGGCAGCAGACACCTTCAGTTCACTGCTCGCATCCCTCCTCGCTCACCGCATCCCCTTTGAGACAGCAAGAAAGACATGTATAATTCTAATTTCTGCTGAAACCTCATTGGAGCCGGAAGCAAATGGCGGGACGGGCTTATCTTCAGTTTTTCGTTATCGGAATTTACATCCTGGCGATGGGACTCCTGGGGCATGCTCTCGGCCTCGAGGGATTTCTCATGTTCTTCTCTCTGTTTGCCCCTGTGAACCTGCTCGTCCTTCTTGCCTCTTTGATCCTGATTGTCCTTGCCGTCTGCAATTCTGTACGGCTGAATCCGCGCAACCCGATTCTGCTGCTACTTGCCGTCCTGGTACCGCTTTTTGGCCTGCTCGGCCTCAACAATATCTTTTTCTTTTTCGATCCCCTGGTCCTGCCCCACCCGATAATAGTTAAGACCGGCATCCTCTTTGGGCTTTTCTGTGCCGGAACTGCCGTGACAGGTTACTGCGTGGCTCTTTTCAGGAAAACCAAAGATCGATAAAATCCCCGCGTGTTTTGTTTCCCAACTTTGTTACCAGGAATATCAGGCAGCCTCTATGCGTTCCAACAAGAATTCCGGCCCGGATCGGGCTGTTTCCGAAAATGTGCGCTCGACCCTCCGGGAGGGCCTGCTTAGGTGGTACCGGGAAAATGGAAGGGACCTGCCCTGGCGAAAGAGCTACATCCCTTATCAGGTGTGGATCTCAGAGATCATGCTGCAGCAGACCCAGATAAAAACGATGCTGCCCTACTTTTTCCGCTGGATGGAGAGGTTCCCCCATCCGGCCGCCATCGCGGAGGCAAGTGAGGACGAAATCCTTCGGCACTGGGAGGGGCTTGGCTATTATGCACGGGCCAAAAACATTCAAAAAGCGGCCCGGCTTATGGTTTCGGAGCATGGTGGGAACCTGCCTTCAGATTTCGAATCCGTGCGCAAGCTCCCGGGGGTCGGTCAATACACGGCCGGAGCCATCATGAGCTTTGCATTCAATGCAGATTTCCCGGCGGCGGACGCAAACGCGGCCCGCATTCTCGCCAGGATCTTCGATATCTCGATTCCTTCGGATTGCAAGGAATTTCGAAATGCAGTGTGGTATTATGCAACCGATATTCTCCCGAAGGGGCGTTCGCGGGATTTCAATCAGGCCCTCATGGATTTCGGATCCATGGTCTGCTCCCCGCGGGGACCTCTTTGCGGCGGATGCCCGATTGCATCCTGCTGTGAAAGCATGAGACTCGGGGTCGCGGAAGCCAGGCCCGTGAACAGAGCAAAGAAGACCGTCACGAACGTGGACAGGGCAATCGGGATATGCATCGGAAAGGGTGAGGTCCTCCTGAGGAAACGACCTGCACAGGGCCTTATGCCCAACCTCTGGGAATTTCCGGGAGGAGAGGCCCGGTCCGGCGAAAGTCCCGAAGAAGCGCTCAGGCGTGCGTGGCATGAGGAATTCGGCGCGGAACCCGGGCAACTCGAAAAGCTGGCCGTCATCAAGCACTCGCACACGTCATTTCGGGTAACCCTCCACGTCTTTCTTTGTAATACTTTTCCCCGCGAGATGCGGGGCCTCACGAGCCGCGTGCGGCTGATCCCGGCGGCCGACCTGGACAGTCTGGCCTTCCCTTCGGCACACCGCAAAGCGATCCGCGATCTTGCCGAAAAACGGCCGGAACTGTTCTCCATCCGCCCATCCAATAAAATCCTCCTGCCTCTTTAAAAATCGCGTCAGGAGGATGATCTTTTCCGAATGTTTGCAATGCGTCAAATTCTCACAGGAGGTCCCAATGCAGATCACAAGCGAGATTTTCCAGGTCGGGGGCGGCTTCATGACATCTCCCGAAGACGCTGCGATTTACCTGGTCAGGTTCGGAGGAGAGTCGGCGCTGGTAGACTCCGGGTGCGGCAATGCGGATGACAAATTGATCGAAAACATCAGGAAATCCGGAACGGACCCACTGAAAATAAAATACCTATTGATTACGCATTGTCATTTCGATCACACAGGGGGTGCCTGCGAACTGCAAAAGAGACTTGGTTTCGAAATCATCGCACACGAACTGGATGCAAAATACCTGGAATCGGGCGACAACGGGGTGACCGCCGCGAGTTGGTACGGCGCCTGCCTGAGCCCGTTTCATGTAGACCGAAAGCTTGCAGGCGCTCGTGAAGAGATTTTGCTCGGCGGCAGGAAGATCGAAGCAATCCATATTCCGGGGCACTCACCGGGATCGGTGGTTTATCTGACCGAATCGGACGGCCGCAAAGTCCTGTTTGCCCAGGACGTACACGGTCCGCTCGACCCGAGTTTCCTGTCAAATCGCAAGGACTACATGAAAAGCCTCGAACTGCTTCTGGATATCGATGTGGACATACTGTGCGAAGGCCACTTCGGAGTTTACCGGGGCAAGAATGAGGTGTCGGAATTCATTCGACAGTTTCTGAGGCCTTGAATCCGGCAAGAATGGAACCCCCGATAGGGAGAAGGCTCTTCAATTCCCGTTCGAAGTCGGATTGAGAATTTTACTGATCGTCTCGGCCAGTTGCCTGAAAGCTACCGGCTTTGCGATGCATTCTTTGATACCCGCCGTTTTCGCTGCGGATTCATCGATCTCTTCGGCAAACCCAGAACAGAGGATTATGGGGGTATCTTTTCTGATCTTAAGGATCTCACCGGCCAGTTCGATTCCGGTCATATGCGGCATGGTCTGATCGGTTATCACGAGATCATACGTTTCCGGCCTGCTTTTGAAAACCTCCAGCGCATCCGCACTCCTGACCCTGGCGGTGACCTCATAGCCCAACCGGCTCAACATCATCATCAACATCCCGACCAGGATTTCTTCATCATCCACGACCAGGATGTTTCCTTCTCCCCCGGGCAGAGGGGCATCATCTTCAGCCGGCAGCGATTCCGGGTCTGCGCACATCGGAAGCAAAACATGAAAAGTCGCACCCTGATCCGGTTCGCTGAACACGGAAATCGCCCCCCGGAGACTTTTCACGATTCCATACACAACGGCAAGTCCAAGACCTGTCCCTTCGGACCCTTTCGTGGTGAAATACGGGTCGAAAATTCGGCGTTTGACGGTTTCATCCATCCCGTGGCCCGTATCGGAAACGGTTAGCTGCAGGTATGGCCCCTCTTTCAGGTCCTTCTGCCAACCCCGGTCGTTTGCCTCGACATAAGCTCCGGCCAAAGCGATTCGGAGGATACCCCCTTTTTCGCGCATTGCATGAGCGGCATTTGTGTACAGATTCAAGAGCACCTGATGAATCTGCGAGGGATCGGACAAGACAGTGACCGTGTGCATGTCGGGATCGATTCTTTGCTGGATTTCGATTGTAGAAGGGAAAGACGACCGGACCAACTTGATTGTTTCTTTCACCAGGAGGCTGACTTGTACAGGCTTAAGTTCACGATCGGTTTTGCGACTGAAGGTCAGTATTTGCCTTACAAGCCCCTTGGCACGATTCGCGGAGAGAAGTATCTGCTTGAGAAAATGGTGCAGGCTCGATCCTTCCTGAACCATTTGCATGGACATCTCCGCAAAGCCGATGATTGGAAACAGGATATTGTTGAAGTCATGAGCAATCCCCCTGGCCAATGTACCGATTGCTTCCAGCTTTTGCGACTGGATAAGGATCGACTCGAGGGTCTTCCGGTTTGTAATGTCCTCCACATTTCCTTCGATGCCGGCGATTCGGCCCTTATTGTCGCGGATGATCCGGGCGCTAAGGATCAACCATGCCGTAGAATCGTTTTTTCTCAAGACCTGGACTTCGAATTCCCGAACTACTTGAGATTGCCGCAAAAGGCCGACCAGTTCCACATAGGATTCCGGTTCTCTGAAAATTTCCCGCACATCGCGAATCGATTCGATCAGTTCTTCCGGGGAATCATACCCGAGAATTCCGGCGCATGCCGGATTGGCGCCGATCAGGCGCCCTTCGGGAGACACCTGGAAAATACCCATGATCGCATTTTCAAAAATGCCCCTGTAATTCCGTTCTGCAAGCACAAGGGCTTCTTCCATGTGCCTTCTGTCGGTAACATCGCGAATGGATTCGATAGCGCCGGTGATATTGCCTTTGGAGTCGCGCAGCACGCTTGCGGTTCCCACGAGATAAACCTCACCGCCTCCGAGTGCCGGCATGTATGCCTCACCGCATAGCACCGTGTCTTTCCTGTCAATTCTGACATACTGCGCTTCCGCATCTTCATGCGGATCGAAGACCAGGTCCACGAGTATTGGGCGTTTTTTGCCGTAGAACGGGATCGCATACTCGTAGTCGCCCTTTCCCAGGATATCCGCCGCCCTCACCCCTGTCATTTCCTCCACAGCCTTGTTCCAGGCTATCACTTTACCTTCCCTATCGATAACGAATGTAGGATCGGGCAGGAAATTAATTATGTTGACGAGCTGCTGCCTGGATTCCCTGAGCGCTTCCTCCTTCCGCTTCAGTTCCGAGGTGTCGCGAACCGTTTCGATACTTCCCGTCCGATTGCCGTCAACATCGAAAAGGGGCGCTGCAACCGCTAAGATGTATGCGCCTCTGCCGCCGTAAACCTGCGGAGCGAAAGTCTCGGCACAAAGATTTGAACCCTTTTGCTTCACGTAATGATATTTCGATTCCAGCTGTTTGTCCGGACCGTCGAGCAGATCGATCAGAGATTTCCGCTGTTCGCCGTAGAATAAAGCACAGCATTCGTCGCTCTTCCGCCCGATTACTTCCTGCTTCCCAACCCCGGTCATCTCCTCCATAGCCCGGTTCCAGGCGATAATTCTCATGTCCCTGTCGACAACAAAAGTACTGTCCGGGAGAAAATCGATGACGTCATTTAACTGTTGATTTGCAGAGGTCAGGGCCTGACTGGTCGTGTACAGGTCTGTTTCGTCTTCGATGGTTTCCACGGCCCCGATCAATTCTCCCCGGGATCCCCTGATGGCGGCAGCCGTTCCCCGCAGCCATTTGTTCCTGACAACCGGGGAAAACCCGGAGGTCTCATATGCGCCTTCGAGCAGCTTTGATCCTTCGCACCTGCCGTACCATGTCGAAATCATCGCGATGCTTCCGCTAACGAGCAAGTCCGCCAAACACGGCCGTCTTTCCGGGTGGAACGCTTTCCAGTGATTGCGGGTGCCTACAACCTCCTCCACCTTGATGCCGCTGAGTCCTTCGAGGGCTTTGTTCCAGAGCAAAACCTGATGACGCTCGTTGATCACGAAAGTTGGTATCGGGGAGTCTTGTACTGCGGAGTATAGCCGCCGATCAATCATATGATCCGGGAACGTCAGGGATACGGCATCTGATGTATTTTCAAAGAGAATCCTATCCTGCTCGTCTCTCCCTTTCCGGTCATGTTCAATCCGGATGCGTCTCGTACCTTTCCTGGTAAATGAGAGAGTATCGTTTCGGAAATAAGAAAGAATTCCGATGCCGAAGAGGAGAATTGCAGCCGCCGACAGCCATTTGTTGCTGCCGAGGTCATTGTAAGCAATCCATAGACAAACACAGCCAAGCAATGTCAAAATCGATTGAACCAAAAGAATCCATATATGATTCATCCCCGTCTCCTCGGATCTTCATGCCTGAATTTCCTCAGGAAATACAGACCGCTGATCGAGCCTCCAAATAAGAAGGAGGGAACATTTTCTTCGATGTATCTGGGTGGGATTGTAATAATGAATTTGATCAATATCTTGCATAACAAAATGTTTCTGTTGATAAAATTATGTTATTTGCATGCTATACCTGACCTTAATACAAATTCAAGAAGATTTGCGTGTATTTAATTACTCTTCATCTAGATGCATTCAATAAAAAACCTACCGCGCAGCAGGTCGAGTATCGGTTATTGGACTTCCCTCTGCTCGTTACGGCTCTTCAACCTGAACATGGCGCGACCTTTCGACCGCGCCATGTTCAGCTTCTGCTCCAGGCACTCAGACCGATAGGGAATGTCAGAAGTCCCTCAATTCATGCTCATCGAGAGGAATTACTCTTTCAGCCCTGGCGGCCTTGCTATCGCCGTTTCTGAATGCCGCTTTTTCCGGATTTCCGTTGTCTTCCCTTTCCGCAGTCGATCGGCGGCTTTCGAATTTATTTGCGGCCTTTGCCGATATATTATTCGGAAGTCCATCAGCACCTGCCCCTTTGTTCCAAATCCGCACTCCTGCGCTTCTGGATATGCCTTGGTTCGCCGTTCCGCCTACAATGAGCACGAGTTCGTGTACAAACCCTTTCATTTGCTCTGCCTGGGCGTTCATCTCCTCGGACGCCGAAGCGGATTCCTCGGCATTGGCCGCGTTTTGCTGCACTACCCTGTCCATGTCGTTCACTGCTTTATTGATCTGCGAAATACCCTGTGCCTGTTCATTGGAAGCGGCCGTAATCTCGCCAACCAGTTCGCCCATTTTGGATGAACTGTCCGATACCTGCGAGAACTCCGCATTGGTTTTCTCGACTATTTCAGATCCCTCTTTTATTTTCTTCACGGTGCCTTCAATGAGATTGGCCGTGTTCTTGGCCGCGTCCGCAGCGCGCATCGCCAGGTTCCGCACCTCGTCCGCAACGACGGCAAACCCTGCGCCGGCTTCGCCCGCGCGGGCAGCTTCCACGGCGGCATTGAGCGCGAGAAGGTTTGTCTGAAAGGCAATCTCGTCAATCGTTCTGATTATCTTGGATGTTTCCTCGCTGGCCCTGGAGATTTCGGCCATGGACCCGGTGAGCATGGACATCGAACCGTTGGCTTTCGATACAATTCTCGAGGTTTCAGCCATCAGGATGTTGGCCTGGTTTGCATGCTCCGCATTCTGCCTTGTCATGGAAGCCATTTCTTCCAGCGAAGAAGATGTCTCTTCAATGGATGCAGCCTGCTGTGAAGCCCCCTCGGCCAATTGCTGGCTCGATCCGGAAACCTGGCTGGATGCCGCCGCAACCTGGTCCGATGCTTCAGTCAGGCCCTGGACGACGCGATTGATCGGACGAGTTATCGAGAGTGCGAGGTAAACCCCCAGGAACAAGGCTAGAAGGGTCCCGATGCCAGCTGAGATCCAAGTGAAATAGACTGCCCCTCCGGCAACCGCCATGTTCTTCTCCGAGGTCTGTTTCGCCGTATTTATCTTCAGTTCGAAAAGATTCGTTATTGCCCCGTCAGCTTGTTTTGCAACCTTTGCCCCCTCTCCATACAGCAGGGCAAAGGCTTCTTCCCTCTTATTCTCCAACGCCAGACCAACGACCTTGTCCCGCACGGGATAGTATTGCGCAAGCGCAGTCTTCAGCACTTCGAATTCCTTGCGAACCTCGGCGGAATCGATCGACGGTTCGAATAGCCTCAGATCTTCCTGAACATCCTTGTCCATTTCCTTTATAGTGTTCAAATAAACCGAAACATCCTTATCCAGGACGAATTTACCCAGGAATACGTCCTTGAGTAATCCCCGCATTGTCTGAAACTTCGTACCGATGTCGCCCATATTGCCCAGCGGCTTCGTCTGGATTTCATACATCGCCGTATCGGAATCTTTGATCACATTGATTCTGCTCGTACCGATGTAGCCGATCACAAGCGCAACCAGCGAAACAGCCAGGAACCCGCCAATAATCTTCACACTCAACTTCATCCGTTTCATGTAAGCCCCTTTTGAGATTTGAATATGTTCAGCCATAATCACTAAGACAGTCTGAGATTGGTTCAAGCCGCCCGTTCAAGAAACGCAAGCTCTTCCGGATTCAGAACCCGATCGATGTCGAGCAGGATCTTTATGCCCCCACCCGTCTTGGCCATGCCGAGAATGTATTCCGTATCCACTTCAGCCCCGAAAGCCGGGGTGTCCTCGATGTCCGCACTTCGTATGTTGATCACCTCGGATACCGAATCCACAACGATTCCAATGTGATGTCTCTCGGATTCCGAGGCGGTATCGACCACCACGATGCAGGTACGTTCCGTGTAGGCTACTGCGCAAATTCCGAAGCGGAGGCGGAGATCCAGAACGGGGATCACTTTGCCCCGGAGATTGATGACCCCCTTCACATACTCGGGGGTCTGGGGTATCGGGGTTATCCTCATCATTCCGATTATCTCTTTCACTTTCAGGATCCCTATCCCGTATTCCTCCTCCCCCAGTGAAAAGGTGAGGTACTTCCCTTCCCGGTCCATTCCGGAACCGGCTGCCTCGGTTGCTTCATTCATGGTCCTGATACCTCCCTCTGATAAGATTGAAGTTTCCCACCTTCTCCAGGACCCTTTGCAGGACCGCCACTATTTCCTCGGATGCTAGGCCGGGCCATGCGAGCAGCCGAGGTCTCAGCGTATGTCCCTTCGCGACGGTCTCCGGGTCCCAGTCGGGCAGAACGAGAATTACCGGAGTGCAAAACATGAGTTCACGCATGGCGATAACATTGAGCAGGTCCGTGCGGTCCGAACATATGAGCACGATCGCCCATGGATTGGATGCCGGTTCCAGGAGAGCGGTCCGAAGGCTTTCCCGATCCCGGCAGACTCCAATCCTGTCGGCCGAAAAAGTTTCCGCGATCTTTTCGATCAGTTCCGCAGTGTATTGGGTCGCCGTTTTACTATAGAAAATCAGCCACATACTCTCGCTCCTTTCCCCGGGGATAAGGCAAGCAGCGTGCCAACAGGCGGCATGATCAATTTATCAAGGAAAATCAGTCAATTGAGTTATTCTGCCAGGATGGCCGGTTGCGGAGAAATGTCCGATCTACCGGAATACAGCTTTGAACGAACTGGGGAAATCCGGAAAATCGGACAGCGTGGAACAAACTACACTGGATCCCGGCTCAAAAGCGACGCCGGGATGACGGGATGGGAACAGCCCGATCCTGTTATCCCGCAGCTATGGAACTTTCGACATGGTGCAGTTTCAGGAGATCGTAAAGGCGTGAGCGCGACAGACCCGATATCTGACATGATTCCTGGATACTGCCGCCGGTCAGGGACGCAAGTTCATGGAAATAGATCCTGTCCATCTGGTCCCGATATTCTTTGAATGAAGGAAGCCTTTTTGACAATGCCGTCCCGGTCGTCCCCTTCAAATCGGTTGAGCCTGCATTTTCCAGGGAGCGCCTGGCAAGATGAATCCGGATATCCGGAGGCAGGTGCTGGGGGAAGAGAGTCGGTTCGTAAAAAGCCGCGGCCAGGGCGCGTTCTAGTGCGTGGAAAAGTTCGCGAACGTTTCCGGGCCAGTCGTATACGGCCAGGGCATTCATAAACTCCGGAGCAAAACCTTTCAGCCCTATCCGATGGCGTTTACAGACGTCTGAGATATGATGTCTGGCCAGTTCGGATATGTCGTCCGTGCGTTCGCGCAAAGGCGGGAGTTCAATCACGAAAGAGGTCAGACGGAACAATAGATCCGCCCGAAAAGTCTTTTCCTGCGCCATTTTCTTCAGGTCTCTATTGGTCGCAGCGATGAGGCGGAAATCACTCGTCACCTCCACGTCGCTTCCAACCGGTCGAAAGCGGCGTTCCTGGAGCACTCGCAAAAATGACTTCTGGACCGATAAGGGCAGTTCCCCCACCTCATCCAGAAACAGGGTGCCGCCGTCCGCCTGCTTCACAAGCCCCGTGCGATGCTTCTCCGCGCCTGTGAAAGCCCCTTTGTCGTGGCCGAAAAGAATGCTCTCCACCAACGTTTCGGGAAGCACGGAACAATCGAGCACTACGAACGGCTTTCCTGCCCGCATACTGTTCCTGTGAATTGCCGATGCTATAAGTTCTTTTCCCGTGCCGGTCTCACCGGTTATCAGCACGTTCACTTCATTGTTGGCCACCTGGGCAACCTGGTCGAAGGAATTCTTCATTCGGGCGCTGCCGCCGACCATCCCATCCAGTTTGAGTTGCCTGACGGCGGTTCGCTTGTCGTTGCCTTTTCTTTCCTCACGGTACTGCAGTGCCCGCATTACCGGCAAGATCATCCCGTGCACCGAAACCGGTTTTTCTATGTAGTCCCAGGCACCGCTCCGAATCGCCAGTTCGGCGCCGTTTTTGTCGCCCGAAGCGGTAATGATGATGATTTCGGGATGACATTCGATTTTCTGAATCTGCGGGATCGCGTCCATTCCATTCCCATCCGGAAGCCCGACATCCAGCAGGACGACATCAAAGTCCCCCTCCTCGAGCGCCCTCAGTCCCCCGCTCAGAGTATGGCGCCAAATCGATGCATGCCCGGTACTCTTTATGGCGCATGACAGCATGTCGCAAATCGTTGCATCATCATCGATAATCAGAATCTTTGCCATTTCGCAGACCTCCGGACCATGCCGGTATTGAGTCGGGGGCGCCGAAGCACCCCTTTCAGGTTAAGTTCAATTTGGGGAATATTTTAACTCTGCCTTTAATCAAGATTCATGCCACAAGCGGCGAACTTAAAACAGGCAGACTGATTGTCATATTAAGCCATTGAATTTAAACAAAAATTGCATCCAATCCGATGAATCGCGGTGGAAAAATTGCCGGCGAAGCGGCTGTCAGAGCGTTGACGGGCGGGGATTCAATTCCGAGGGTGTCTATGTTTCATTATTGAGCACGCCCTTGTCGAGATGGCACATGCGCCTCGCCTTCTCGGCGGCTTTCGGATCGTGGGTGACCATGATGATTGTCTTGCCGAATTCCTTGTTGAGTTGTTCAAGCAGATTGAGAACCTCCCTGGCGGAGTTCTTGTCGAGGTCGCCCGTCGGTTCGTCCGCAACTATCAGGTGAGGATCGGTCACTATTGCCCGGGCGATTGCCACCCGCTGCTGCTGGCCTCCTGAGAGTTCCCTTGGAAAATGGCGAGTCCTGTGCGAGAGCCCGACCAGTTCCAGCGCAGTCTCCGCGTGTTCCCGCCTCTGCCTGCGGGAAAGAGGCCGAAGTTGGAGGGGCAATTCCACGTTTTCCAGGGCGGTGAGCACTGGCAGAAGATTGTAGAATTGGAAGATGAAACCGACATTGAGGGCCCTCCATCGGGCCAGATCGGTTTCCCCGAGTTCGGAAATGAGCGTACCGGCCACCACCAGTTCACCGGAATCCGGCCTGTCGAGCCCGGCTATAAGGTTCAAAAGAGTGGTTTTCCCGGATCCGGAAGGACCCATGAGCGCAAGGAACTCCCCCTCACCGACCTCCAGGTCGATGCCGTCGAGAACGGACACTCTCTCCGCACCGCGCGAGTAGGACTTGAGGATCTGCCGCGCCAGTACGATTGAATTGTTCGAAGCTGTCTCCATCTGGAAAAGTCCCTTGCCGGTCGATCTACTCCGAAATCTCCACCTTGCCGCCGGATTTCAGGCTGGAAGCCGGTTTGAGGACTATCTTATCTCCGTTCCTGACGGGCGGCCCGAGAATGAGATAATCCCCCAGGTACTTCGGGTCGCTTACCGGGGTCCACTCCGCCTGTCCGCCGTCAACCCGGTAGATTCCCTGTCCGGAAGGCCCCGATGTAAGAGCATCTTTGTGTATCCCGAGTATCGGTTGATTTTCCCCCGCTGCCAGGTTCCGGGAAAGGAACGCCACCTTGGCACTCATCTCCGGGAGCACGCGAGGGTCGAGTTCGTCGAAGCGCACCTTCACCATGACTGTCCCCCGCGTGCGGTCCGCCGTAGGCACAATCATATGCACTCTCCCCGGAAACCGGACGTTCGGAACGGCATCGAGTTGGATTTCACAGGGCTGGTCCATCCGGACCTTGCTCAGGAAGGATTCCGCCACATCCGCCTGCACCATGAGAGAACTCATATCGGCCATGGTAACCACGGCGGCTTTGGCGTTCGTTGCGGACCCGAACGGGGCCACGACCTCTCCCACGTCGGCGTCCTTGGTAAGCACTACACCGTCAAAGGGCGCGCGGATGACCGTGTACTCGATGAGGACCCCTTCCCGCCGGATCGAGGCTTCGATCGATTTGATATTTGCCCTGGCTGAATCGACGGCGGCGTTCGCTTTAAGAAACCTGTCCCGGGTGTTTTCGAAGTCGAGCTGTGCCACCGCTTTTTTGGCCCACAATTCCTTGAAACGGTTATAGTTTGCCTCGGCCGTTTTCACTTCGGTTTCAGCCCGGATGAGTTCGAATTTAGCCGCATTCAGCTGTGCTTCGAACTGGTTCTTTTCGGCTTTGAGGTCATCGCTGTCCAACCGGGCGATAACGTCGCCTTCTTTGACGCGGCTCCCTTCCTGAACACCAAGGTAAACAATGCGGCCGGTGCCCTTCGAGGCAACCGCCGCTTTTCTCTGGGCCACGATATATCCGCTCGCGTTGAAATCCGTTGCAACCTGGGAAGGGTAGACCCAACCGACGGAAGCAACCCGCACCTTTGCAGCGGGGACCAGGACTCCCGTCCGGACCAGCAGAACTCCGATTGCGATTGCAATCGCACTGAGGAGCAAGATCCAGACAATTTTCCTTCTCCTTCGACCAACTGCAAATTGTTCCGAACCGGCTATTTTCAGGCTGGAGATCTTTTCAGCATCCATTTCCCACCGTCGAGTTCAGGTAAGTGTCGGAAAAATAAAAAGGCTTTGATTACTGGTTTCAGAAACTATTGAGTATACATGGAAATGGTTTTTTCTGATAGTACGGGGGCAAAATAAAGCATTTTCGGACCGTGAATGCATACCTTGACAGAGCGTCGCAAATCCATTAATCAAACCCGCAAATCGAAAACATGCGAGCGGCGGATTTCCCTCTTTCAGGTCCCGTCGCGCCCTCAAAATAATCAAAACGCATCTGCCTGTAATCAGGAGAACCGATGATTTCCATAAAGAACATTTCCCGCCGCAAGTTTCTCTCACTGGCCGGGTCGACCGGCATGGGCGTTCTGGCGGCCGGATGCTCGAAATCGAGCAATACACCACCCGTCGAAGTCGTTACCGCAGTCGAGTCCTTGAATCGCCACCACGGACTGCTTCACCGGTCTATCGCAATATTGGAGGAGATTCGCGGAGGCATGGATGCCCGGATGGACCTTCCGCCCGAAATCATTCAGAACACGGTGGACATAGTCCGCCGGTTCGTCGTTGATTATCATCAGAAGATGGAAGAGAAATATATTCTTCCGCCATTCGATACCGCGAAGAAAATGGGAGGGCTCGTCGGCGTTATCCGCGAACAGCACGCGGCCGGAGCCCAGGTCGTTGACATTCTCAAGAACCTTTCGGTCGGATTTTCCGCCAAAGACCTCGAAAAGCGGCGCACCCTCGGGAGCGCGATTCATCAGTTCAGCAGGATGTACAGGGCCCACTCCGAGCGGGAGGATACCGTGCTTTTCCCGGCCCTGTGGCAGGTGCTCCCCCCCAAGGCATACTCTGAAATGAATGCCGTTTTTATGAAAAGCGAAAAGGAGGCACTGGGGCCGAGCGGGTTCGATGAGGCAATCCAGAAGCTGTCGTCAATTGAAAATGTCCTCGGGATCGGAGACCTGGCAGGTTTCACGCCGCGGGTGGATGAGCTGAATTGAGGGGGTGAGCGGTGAGGCCAGTCTCACTGGCGTTCGGATCAGTTTGTCAATAATCTCTGGTTTCTATTCGGATATATAAGTAGGCAAAGCATAGCGAAGCCCATCAGGCAATGGATGGGGTTCTCAAGCCGGAGGGGCTGTTGCCTAAATCATCGCGGCAGCCCCGAATGACTCGCAGAGCCCAGCGTCGTCATTCCGGTGAAAACCGGAAACCAGGCTTTAGGGCGGATTAATTGTGAATTCAAGACTTTAAAAACCCTGGTTCCCGGTTAACTGCCGGGATGACGGGATTGATGGCTCCGTCGAAAAATGCCCAGGAACCAGGTCAGGTAGCCCGGATTTTTGAATCCGGGAGCGAAGCGCAAGAGGTGTCGAAAACGCTCCTGTCTCTATAAATCCCGCATTACGTCTGACTTCCGTCATCTCCGGGCGGAGGAAGCAAACAGCAACATATGTTCCCTGAACTGCCCGAACCAGGGCGAGCGCCCGATATCGGCAAGCCTCGGAGCAAGTTCGCCGAATAATGCGGCAGCCTGCTGCTGCGATAATCCATCCTCGACTTCGTAGTCATAAGCTATGGACACCGGGTCTCTTTGCAGGCGATCGAGGATTTTCGTTATCCGGTATCTTTCGGGCTCGTTGTAAACATTCGAACCTTCCAGCAACACGAAAAGAGATTTTGAAACCGCATCGACCGAATCGCCCAGCCTTTCGAGCAAATCCACCGTGCTTCGCATCTCGACCTCCGTTTCCGTCGGAAAACCGAACAACACGAAGAGAAGATTCCAGATGCCGCACGAATGAGCACCCTTGATAATACCTTCCACGTTCTCGATTTGCGTTCCCTTCCGCATGAGATCGAGCACGCGTTGACTGCCCGCCTCCACTCCCCACATTACCAGTCGTAGACCGGCTTCGTACCCCTGCCCGAGGGTGTCCGAATCGAACCTTTCCGGCTTCGCGTAAGCCGAGTAGAAGAGCTTGCTCCCTTTTTCGATAAGGGCCGATGAGATCCCACGCAGCCGGTGCGGGTGGATCATTTCATCGACCAGCGAGAAATGGGAGACTCCATACTTTTCCCGCATCTCCGCGAGCCGTCCGGCAGTATGCTCTGCGCTCTCCTCCCTATAATCGAGATACGTTTTCCGGTGCGTGCAGAATGCGCAACGTCTCCACGGACATCCGCGTGAAGAGAGGTAGGGCAGAACGGGGAGTGGAGAATGATATCGGCCGAGTTCGAAATCCGAAAAATCGGGCGGTGGAAGCGAGTTCAGACCCCGCACAGCCTCCGGCGGATTCATTTGCAGGTTGCCGCCTTCCAGGCGTATCAGCCCGGGTACATCGGAGAGTTGACCTTTCCCGTGTCCAAGAATTTCCGCGAGCTTTTGCAGTCCGATTTCCCCTTCGCCCATGAGCAGGAAATCGATGATGCCGGCCGGTTCCAGGTCGCCACCTTCTTTTCCGGCCAAAACAGGTACAGGGCCGGCAAGAAGCCGCCCGGGATCGGGCATGACGGAAAAGGTGGCCCCTCCGAAAACCGTCTTCATCCCTGATTCCCTGCAAAGCTTCGCAAGGGCCAGGGCGAAGAAGAGCTGCTGGCTGAAAAGGATCGAAAACCCGACGAGATCCGGCTTGAAGGCTTTTACCGGTTCGATCAGTTCGTCAAAAAACCTGCGCACCAGAGGAGGAACAGGCAGTTCCAGGAGAATTCGCCGCGAGAAATTGTCGAAAAGCCCATTCACGACCGATCCGAAACCCGAGTAGACCCGGGCATGCGATTCGTACTCTCGCGGATCGAAAAACCGTTTCAGGCCGCACCCGCCAAGGAAAAACTCCCTCGCTGCGGAGGCCTGTTCGGCGGTGGACTTCCGGTCCGATCCCTTGACTGCGACACGCAGCCGGCCGGCCGTAAGCCACTCGAACGTCTGCTCGCTGTATGCCAGGTTGAGATCGAAGTTCCGGACCGAACAATCGCTCCCTCGATCGAGGAAAGCCTTCAAAGATGCAATCCCGAGAGGCGGGCTCATCGGGAACATGGGAGGAGGAAAGACGAGGGCGATCTTGAAGCGCTCACCGCGAAATAGTTCGGGACCAGGCATGTAGACTATTGGACCGCCTTTCAAATCTATTTATTTGAGATCAGGTCGGGAGAATCCGTGATTTCGGCGGCAAGGCCCAATCAATCCGCCTTTTTGAAGGATTGGATTCCGCGGATGGTTCGGTACTCCTGTCCCTGTATCAGCGCGGAATTTTAGCACATTCAGAGGTATCCAAAAACTTGATTCGGCATATATTGACACGTTTTCTTAGCAGTCTTAAGTTGTGGCTGCTAACAATCAGCGGTAAAGTGAGCACCGAAGCTAATTATTCAAGAGGAGATTGAATTATGGCTATCATAAGATACCCGAACTGGCTCTGGCCCGATGTCAACACCGTGGTAGACGATTTCGAGAAGGCCCGCAGGCAAATGGATCGGCTCCTCTCCGCATTCACAGGCGCAGGCTCTGCGCCGACCGTATCGGGCGTTTTCCCTCCCCTGGTGGTAAAGGAAGACGGCGACAAGATCTGCGTGGAAGCTGAAATACCCGGGATCAAATCGGAAGATCTGGACATCTCCGTGGTTGGAAGGACCCTTACCCTGAGTGGCGAACGCAAACCCGATGAGGAACAGAATGTCAACTTTCACCGCAGGGAACGCAAATGGGGCAGCTTCCGCAAAGCTTTGACTCTCCCCGAGGATGTGAACGCCGAAGCCATCCAGGCCGAGTGCAAAAACGGCGTGCTCAAGATCGTGCTGCCCAAGGCCGAGAGCGCCAAACCCAGAAAAATCACGATCAAAAGCGAATAAGACTTGGAGACGCAGGAGGAAACCATGGAAGAAAAGGATCTGCAGGTTCAGGAAAAGAAAGAAGTATCCGGCGCGGAAAGTACCCGCAACGTGCCTGTATTCATTCCCGCGGTTGACATATACGAATCTGAAAATTCTTTGACGCTGGTAGCCGATATGCCGGGGGTACCGCTCGAAAACGTCGATATCGACCTCGATTCCGACCAGCTTACGATCCGGGGAACGGTGCCCCAGGAAGAGGAAGACGGGAAGGTGCTCTTCCGGGAATACACCGTCGGCGATTACTACAGGCAGTTCACGCTCTCCAACGACATCGACAGGGAAAAGATCCAGGCATCGATGAAAAACGGCGTTTTAAGGCTGGTTCTTCCAAAAGCGGAAGCTGCAAAGCCGAGGAAGATCACCGTTAAATCTTCCTAACTGGCCGATATCCTGTAGTATATTGTATTTACAGGAAAAATTCGTTCAGATCCTTTTCCCCTCGCCGCACCGGTACGGCGAGGGGGAAAAATAAAAGCCGTGAAAAGGAAAGACTACTACCTCATTCTCGGGATTCCCAGGTCGGAAAGCACGGAGGGGATCAAGGCTGCTTTCCGGGAACTGGCAAAGAAGCATCACCCGGACAGATGCGGGCCGCAGGGCACCCGTCGTTTTCAGGACATAAACGAAGCTTACAGTGTATTGTCCGATCCGGAATCCCGTCGAAGATACACGGATGAACTCCGCGAAAACGAAGAGCGGAGAGAACGCCCCCGGCGCCATCCCCGCTCCACTTCCGTCCATGGCCCGCCTCGTACCGGGGAACCCATACCGCTGGAAGATATCATCAGTTCTTTTTTCGGGGATTTTCCCGGGGTTGGTCAGGTTCGTCGCGACCCGGAAGAAGTTGACCTCGAACTGGTTATGTCTCCGCATGAGGCCGAGCGGGGGTGCGAAGTTTCCGCCGAAATCGTGCTGCCCTTCAGATGCTTCGAGTGCCGCGGTTCCGGAGAACTCGGACCTTTTGTATGCCCGACCTGCAACGGCCGGGGTTTCGGAAGAGTTCCTTCGGTCATCAGTGTTTCTACTCCACCCGGAATAAGAAACGGTGCGGTTTTGGAGGAAGTCGTCAGCCGGGCGGGAGCGACTTTGCTCGTCAGAATTCACGTCAGCGTTTCCCGGAGTTGAATCCTTCCCCTTGTTTTTGACCTATATCAACTACTTCCTCTTCCCATGCTGATTGCCAAGAACCCACTCTGATGTTATGCTTCGCAACCGGCGAGATAGAACCTGCCGTTAAGAACGGTCCCGGACCGCAAAACCAGCCCCCTCTTCCCTATCCCGAACGGGTGAGAGGCCGGCTCAATTCAGCCAAGCCATAAGGACAAGAAATTGCACGAACTCTCCATAGCCCAGAGTCTGCTCGAGATTATCATCGATGAAGCCCAAAAGCACAGCGTCCAGCGGGTAAAGACTATCAAGCTGCAGGTGGGAGACTTTGCGGCGGTGGTGCCGGAATCGCTCCGATTCTGCTTCGACCTGGTAAGCAAGGACACGGTCGCGGAAGGAGCGGCCATTGAGATCGATCACGTCGCCATTGTGGCTCGCTGCGATAAATGCGACTTGTCCTTTGACGTCCGCGACCAGGTATTTTTGTGTCCCCGCTGCGGCGATCCGGCAATCGAACTGCTTAGCGGAAGAGAGCTTTCCATATTGAGTATAGAAGGGGAAACGGGAGAAGAAGATGGCTCAGATCAACGTTCCTGTGGTTCGTAACATACTCCAGGCCAACGAGCGGCTTGCGGCGGAAAACCGCAGGCGGTTCGATGAAGCGGGAATATTCGTAATCAACCTCATGAGTTCCCCCGGAGCGGGCAAGACATCGCTGCTGGAGAAAACGATCGAAGCCCTGGCCGGAAAGATCGGCATAGCGGTAATCGAAGGGGACCTCCAGTCATCCTACGACGCCGAGCGCATCCAGAAAAAGGGCGTCCAGGCCGTGCAGATCAACACGGACGGCGGATGCCACCTCGACGGCAATATGATCCAGATTGCACTCGACTCCCTGGACCTCACCAATGTCGATCTGCTCATAATCGAAAACGTCGGAAACCTCGTCTGCCCGGCCGAATTCAACCTCGGCGAGCACGAGAAGATCATGATCCTGAGCGTTACGGAAGGCGACGACAAGCCGCTCAAGTACCCGCTTATGTTCCAGATCAGCTCCGTGGTCCTGGTGAACAAAATCGACCTGCTTCCCTACACCAACTGCGACGTTGGGATAATCCGGGAAAGAGTGGGTCAGCTCAACGCCCGCGGAAAGATCCTCGAAGTTTCCTGCAGAACCGGAGAAGGTTTTGCTCCCTGGCTCGCCTGGCTTGAAGGGAAAGTCGGCGAACACAAAAAGCTCCGGGCGGGCAAAGACTGACAGTGAAAGCGTCCACCGGAGAGACATGCCCCCAGCCCGACCCCGACCAACTCAGGGGTGGGGGCCGCAGAGTTCTCGTCAAAGTTCGGGGTATCGTCCAGGGAGTCGGTTTCCGGCCGTTCATCTATCAGCTGGCTCGGCAGTACGGACTGAACGGCTGGGTGAGGAACCAGTCCGACGGCGTCGAAATTGAAGTATCCGGCTCTTCCGGACCTGTCGGAGACTTTATAGATGCAATCTCCGGCAAATCACCTCCCCTTGCCCGTATTGTTAGCGTTGAGACCTCCGAACTTCCTTTTGAAGCCCTCGAAGACTTCCGAATCATAACCAGCCGGGCGCTCGACACGCGCTCGACCCTCATCTCGCCCGACGTCTGCACATGTCAAGACTGCCTTCGTGAACTTCTCGATCCCGGAAACCGCAGATACCGATATCCCTTTACGAACTGCACCAACTGCGGCCCGCGGTACACCATCATAAAAGACATCCCCTACGACCGCGACAAGACGACGATGGCCCATTTCAAAATGTGCTCCGCCTGCCGCGGCGAATATGAAGATCCGATGGACCGGCGTTTCCATGCGCAGCCGAATGCCTGCTGGGAATGCGGCCCACAGGTGTGGCTGGAAGATGCGGGAGGCGGAAAGGTCGCGGATCGCGACGCCGCGGTTTCGCGGGCAATCGATCTGCTCCACGGGGGCGCCGTCCTGGCTATAAAGGGCCTCGGAGGATTTCACCTGGCGGTCTGCGCAACAGACGAAAGCGCGGTCAGCCGTCTTCGCGGACGCAAAATCCGTGAAGAGAAACCCTTTGCGGTCATGTTTCCGAACATCGACGAAATCAGGCGGCACTGCATCGTAGGTGAAGCGGAAGAAAAGCTGCTCCTCCAACCCGCCAGGCCCATCGTATTGCTGAAAAAACGCGAGGACGCCGCCGATCTTCCAATTGCCGAAAGCGTCGCCCCGAAAAACCGTTATCTCGGCTCGTTCCTTCCCTACACTCCCCTGCACTTTCTCCTGTTCGAAGGAGCACCGTACAGGGCACTCGTCATGACCAGCGGCAACCAGAGCGACGAGCCGATAGTCATGGAAAATGAGGACGCCCGCTCGCGCCTGACCGGGATCGCCGATTACTTTCTGCTTCACGACCGCGGCATTTACATGCGCTGCGACGATTCCGTAGTCAGGGTGTTAGGGGAAAAGCCCCGCCCGATGCGCCGGGCAAGGGGCTATGTTCCCTTCCCCGTTTTCCTGAAAAATCCCGTACCATCTATTCTGGGCACCGGCGCGGAACTCAAGAATACGATCTGCCTTACGCGTGGAAACGAAGCATTCCTCAGCCAGCACATCGGAGACCTCGAAAACCTGGAAACCCTCAGGTCCTTCGAGCATGCGATAGATCACCTCGAGCGCATTCTCGAAATCGAGCCCGAACTCATCGTCCACGATATGCACCCGGATTACCTGAGCACGCAGTGGGCGCTCAGGCAAAAACAACTGCCCCTGCTGGCAGTCCAGCACCATCATGCGCACATCGCATCCGTCATGGCTGAGCGGCACCTCGAAGGTCCTGTATTGGGGCTGGCACTGGACGGCACCGGATACGGCACGGACGGCACGATCTGGGGCGGCGAGATTCTCAGGGTGGACGATGCCGGCTTTGAACGCCTCGGCCATTTCCGGCAGGTGCTCCTTCCCGGTGGGAACAAAGCAGTCAGGGAACCCTGGCGCATGGGGCTCAGCTATCTGTGGGCGCTGGATCCGGAAGCAGTCGAGCAGAAGTATGCCGATATCCTCGCAAAATGGCCCGAGCGGGAAAGACGAGTGGTTTTGCAGATGCTTGCAAAGCGGCTGAACGCACCGGTCACTTCCTCGTGCGGCCGCCTTTTCGATGCGGTCGCGGCGCTGTGCGGCGTGCGGCAATCCGTCAACTACGAAGGACAGGCCGCAATCGAACTGGAGCAGGCGATCGAACCCGGCGATGGGCATTACGAAGGCCGAATCGACCGGAGTGCAGGCTCGATAATCATCGACCCTTTTCCCATGATCGAACGCGTGGTGGAAGACGTGAGAGGCGGATTTTCAACCGGTAAGATCGCTTCCCGCTTCCATAACGGAGTCATCCGCCTTCTGGCCGAGGCGGCCCGGACGGCCGCAGACGCGACGGGCCTCAACCGCATTGCATTGAGCGGCGGAGTTTTTCAGAACGCCTATCTGTCGGAGCGGCTGGAAAAAGAATTGTCCACGATGGGTTTCGAGGTCTACGGTCACATCGAAGTCCCGGCAAACGATGCCTGCATTGCGCTGGGGCAGGTCCACGTGGGAGCGAAGAAGTTAGTGAGCAGTGAGCAGTGAGCAGTGAGCAGTGAGCAGTGAGCAGTGAGCAGTGAGCAGTGAGCAGTGA
>JAEZHY010000096.1 GCA_023416335.1 Pseudomonadota bacterium
ACTACATGGTGTACGGCTTCAACCGCATCCTGCCCCGCTATGACGGGTTCGACCTCATTGTGCCGGATCTGGGGTCTCAGGGAATTGCGGCTCTTTTTCGGAAAAAATCCTGATCAGACCGGGAGTAAAGGCCTCTAATCCGCTTTTTTCTTGACCGTCCGGCCCGGATATTCTAAACGCGGATAATGTCTGAAGATCGATAATCACTTCGGACGGTTTGCATATACTGACAAGTTCGAATCTACGAATACGGCCGCGGAGGACAGCATGGCAGGTTCGGCTGACAAGACGCAGATATACAGGGAAATGCTGAAATTGGATCCCCATTCACGGGTGTTCTCGCTCCTGGCTGAGGAATTGAGCGCCACAGGCGAATGGGAGGAAGTTGCGGAGGTCTGCAGGAAAGGCCTGAAAATCTACCCGGACCATCTAAGAGCACGCGTGCTCCTCGGCTGGGCGTTGATGGAAATGGGCGAAGCCGAGGATTCCGAACGGGTACTGACGGAGATAGAAAACGAAATCCGGAAGAACAGCATCGTTTTCAAGCTGCTTTCCGAGTTTGCGATATTTGCCGGGAACATGGACCGCGCAAACCAGTTCGCAAGAATGTACGAAGTCTTCGAGTCCGCTGATGCCGCGCCTCAACCGGCGCCTCAGGCATTGCCGCAGACCGGGGTAAAAGCCGCACCGGAACCGGCGCCTGAACCCGCAGCGGAACCGGCTGCACAGGCAGCGCCCGAACCGGCTCCGAGAGCTGAGCGCAAAGAAACGGCACCCGCTCCCGAACCGGTTGAAGAACCGGCCAAACCGCAACCGGTCGAAGCCCCCCCGAAGCGCCTGGAAAGGACACTCTCCGGCCTTGCGGACAGGCTCGAATCGCGCCTTTCCAAAAAAGCGGATGAGCCGTCATCCATTCTGGAAACGGATGACAAGGATTTCCTGAAAGAGACCATCCTGGCGGGACTGACCATAAATCCGCCGTCCTGATTTCTCATAATCGGCAGTGGACAGAATCGATCCGAAGGGCATGACGGTGGGCACGATGAAGCTTGTTCCCACCCTCCTATGAAAGACGCAACGAAAAATTAATGGTTTATGCACAGCCGTTTCTAGATACGGGGCGGCACCGCAGGCCTTTAGTCGATCATTTCCCTTTTTCGGTCTGTGCCCCGGTTGAAGCAACAGCACGAATTGGGCGTAGGATGGGTGACAACCCATCGCTTTTCGGAACGTCCGGGTATGATTGGCCCGGAGAGGCATAAGCAGGTGCCTGGAAACACGGGAAAGTTGTCATACGAAAAGGGAATCGCATTCGATAGCCCCTGAGCTTCCCGGCGACTGAGAGGGGAACGAACCTCAAAAAACGATGGGTTCCCGCTCCGCTCCCACCCATCCTACGGTCTACGGTCTGCCGGGACGGGGTTCACAAGGCAGACCTTGGGAACCAGCGGAAGTTCGATCCGAGGAGCCGGACGGTGGGCACGATAAGGCTTACTCCGCTCCCCCGCCCTACCCGGCTTGCCTTCGCCCTATCCTTGCGCCCCTGTTTTGAAACCCGTTCATCCCCCCTGAATGCCCCTCCCCCACCCCTCATTTCCCTTGTATTCAGCCGAGCCCTCCGCTAGAATCGCCGACATTCGTGGGACTGCCATTTACCGGGAATAACGATGAAATCTTCCATCTGGGGAAAACATATCCTGCTCCTGCTCGCGATTGCCGTGGCATTCCCTTCCTTTGCCGTTGGCGCCAAAAACCGGGCGGAAATCGTCGATATCAAACTCGACAAGGGAGGCAAAAACCTGGAGGTCAGCTTTCAGCTGGAAGACTGCTTCACGCCGAAGATGGAAGAGGCCATCGCCAACGGAGTCCCAACGACCTTCCGAATTCTCGTCGCGATCGAGAGGCCTTCGATTTTGTTCGTAAAATCGGTGGTCGTGGATTTTACCCTGGAGCATACGATCAAGTACAACCGTCTGAATAACGAATTCCAGGTCTACCTGCCGGAACACCCGGAGAAGACCCTTGTGACCAAAGATTTCGATCAGGCCAAAAAATGGATGAGCAGTGTGGACAACCTGCCGATTATCCCGACATGCTGGCTGCACAAGGACCAGGAATATTACGTGAAGGTAAAGGCGGAACTCTCCAAGGTGGAGCTTCCTCTTTTCTTCCGATACATTCTGTTCTGGGTATCTCTTTGGGACTTTGAAACCGACTGGCAGAGAGTTGCCTTCATGATGTAGACCATGAATACTCCCGATTCCAAATCAGTTGCCAACCGCCGCTTCTGGGAACGAATAATCGTCAGTGCGGCATTTGTCCTGATCCTGACGCTGGGGTTTCTGGAAGGGTGGTTCTTCCGGCTCCGTTCGGACCTGCCGGCGTTCGGGAATATTCTTCTTTTCGTCTTCATAAATCTCAATGTCCTGCTTCTTCTCCTGTTGGCGTACCTCGTTCTTCGAAACATCGTCAAGCTCATCTTCGAACGCAAGCGCAATATTCTCGGATCGAGGCTGAAGACCAGGCTCGTCGCGGCCTCGGTCGGACTTACGCTTATCCCGGCAATCCCGCTGTTCTGGCTCGCAAGCCAGTTCATTTTCTCGAGCCTCGACCACTGGTTCAGTTCCCAGGTGGAACAGTCCCTCGAAAACTCCGTCATGCTCGCCAAGGAGTACGTCGAACGCGAGAGGACCAGCCTGGTTTCCGAATGCCGCGGGCTCATGCCCGAAGTTGCCAGGATCATCAACCAGGACCAGGGACAGGGACATCTCGATTCGAGCATTCAGCTCTTCTTCCGCAGCAGAATCGACGCCGTTTACGTTTTCAATTCTTCGGGAAGCCTCAAATGGACCCTGAGGCAGAATACGGCGGCGGAGATCGACCCGGTCAATCTCAAGAACAGTTTTCAGAAAGAGAGCGGACCTTCTTCCAGGATCATAAACCTGCCCTCCGGCAACAGGGAGGCAATTGCGGCACACCTCGTCTTTCCAACGCCGCCGGACGGTGAAGCGGAGATCCTCGCTGTCCGGGTCCTCCCGGCAAACCTCACCCGGAAACTGGACTCCATAACCGCGGGCTACGATAATTATCTCCAGCTGAAAATGCTCCATCTGCCGCTCAAAAAGAGCCATTTCATTACATTCTCGATCGTGACCATGCTGGCGATTTTTGCCGCGGTCTGGTTCGGCTTTTACCTGGCAAAAAACCTCACGGGGTCAATCCAGAAACTCCTGACGGCAACGCAACGAATCGCCGAGGGTGACCTCGACGTCCGCCTGGAACCGGAACGGCAGGATGAGATCGGGATGCTCATGGCATCCTTCAACAACATGACGGAAGACCTGCGGGAGAGTCGGGAAAAGCTCGACGGGGCCTACAATGCCCTTCAGAGCACGAACGTGGAACTCGACGAACGCAGGCGGTATATGGAAATCGTGCTGCGAAACATCGCCGCCGGAGTCGTCAGCGTCGATGCGCAGGGAAATATCACGACAATAAACAAGTCCGCCGAAGCGATATTCGGCATCAAGGCCGAAGAGACGAGAGGACGGCATTACAGCGAGTTTCTCGATCCCTCGCACCTCGAAATCGTCAAATCGTTTATGGCATCCTACAAGGACGGGCGTCAGGCATACCTGGAACAGCCGGCCCAGGTAAAAGTGGGCGGCTCGCCGATGTCCCTCCTGATAAAGGTTTCAGTCCTCCGCGACGACAAGGACAAGTACATGGGGATCGTCGTGGTGCTGGACGACTTCACGGAGCTGGAAAAAGCCCAGCGCATGGCGGCCTGGCGGGAAGTAGCGCGCAGAATCGCACACGAGATCAAAAACCCTCTTACGCCCATACAGCTCTCGGCCCAGAGGCTACGGAGGAAATACCCCGAACTCGTTGAGGGCGACGGTTCGATCTTCGACGAATGCACCCGCACAATCGTCCAGCAGGTCGATCACATGAAGCACCTGGTGAATGAATTCTCCAGGTTTGCGCGCCTGCCCAGGGCCAGGTTGGCCCCCTGCAGCCTTTCGGAAATCGTTGAAGAGGGCCTGAGCCTCTACAGGCATAATTACACCCGTATCTCTTTTCACCTGGAGAAGGACGACTCGATGCCCCCACTTCGGCTCGATCGGGACCAGTTCAGGCAGGTTATAATCAATCTGCTCGAAAATGCGGTCCATGCGCTCGAACACGAAGAAGGAGAAATCACGATCCGCCTCTCCCACGATCCGGTGCTCAAGATCGCCCGCCTCGAATGCGCCGATACCGGCCACGGAATCGCCCCCGAGAACCGGCTGCGCATCTTCGAGCCGTATTACTCGACCAGGGAGAAAGGGACCGGCCTGGGGCTGGCGATCGTGTCGAATATAATCGCCGATCACAACGGCTTTATCCGGGTGCGCGGAAACACACCCCGGGGAACCGTTTTTACGATCGAGTTGCCGGGGTAAGATGGGTGGAACGAGTGAACAGTGAGCGGTGAGCTGAGGGACAAACGCCCCGTATTCTGACGGTTGCGCGCCGGCACATGAGGGTAAACGTCTCAGGGCGCATCGGCATCCGGCCTGCCGGAGTGGGGTTGCCGAGCCGGAGGGGCTGTTGCCCAAATGGAGACGGACCCGGTTTCCGGGCATTTTTCGACGGAGCTTCCAATCCCGTCATCCCGGCAGTGCTTTTGAGCCGGGAACCAGTGGTTTTAAGGTCTTGAATTCGCGATTAATCCATCGGACAGAAGCCGTAAAGCCAGTGGGTGGGAACGAAGCGGGAACCCATCATTTCTTGGCGACATGTCGTGAGCGGTTCTTTTTTGAAAGCTGGTTATGAAACAAAAAATTCTCATAGTAGACGATGAAGTAAGCATACTGCAGTCCCTGAGCGGCATTCTGGAAGACGAGGGCTACGGGATCGGACTCGCCGGTTCGGCGGAAGAGGCATTGGAAAAGGTCAAGAAAGATCCCCCCGATTTGATGCTGCTCGATATATGGATGCCCGGCGCGGACGGCCTCACGGTACTGGAGGAGGTCAAGAAGCTCTATCCGCTCATTCCCGTGATAATCATCTCCGGCCACGGCACGATCGAGACCGCTGTCAAGGCAACCAGGATGGGCGCTTTCGATTTCATCGAAAAGCCGCTTTCCATCGAGCGGGTCATCGTATCGATTCAAAATGCCATCGAATTCTCCCGCCTGGAAGAAGAGAACCGGATTCTGCGCAAGAAGGCAAACCGGTCCAGGATAATAGGACAAAGCGCTGCCGTCGAGGGGCTCAGGGAGCAGATACGGCGAGCAGCCCCGACCAACGCGACCGTCCTGATTACGGGTGAAAACGGCACGGGTAAGGAACTCGCCGCGAAGCTGATCCACCTTTCGAGCCGCCGCAGCACGCGCCCGATGGTCGAGGTGAACTGCGCCGCAATCCCCGAGGAACTTATCGAAAGCGAACTTTTCGGTCATGAAAAGGGGTCATTTACCGGTGCATTCGAGAAGCGGAAAGGAAAATTCGACTCGGCAAACGGAGGCACGCTCTTCCTGGATGAAATCGGGGATATGAGCCTGAGGACGCAGGCCAAAATCCTCCGGATCATTCAGGAGCAGGTTTTCGAGAGGGTGGGCGGGTCCCATTCCATCGAAGTGGATGTTCGGATCGTTGCCGCGACGAACAAGGACCTTCAAAAGGAAATCGAACTGGGTCGGTTCCGCCAGGACCTCTACTACCGGCTGAACGTGATCCCAATTTACGTTCCTCCGCTCAGGGAGCGGCTGGAGGATATCCCCCAGCTCATCGAGAATTTCGTCGACGAGATTGCCAGTGAAAGCGCGCTGGGCAAGAAACGAATCGATCCCGACGTGTACACGATGCTTCAACAGTATTCATGGCCCGGGAACATCCGCGAACTCAGGAATTTCATCGAACGCCTGATCATAATGACCCCCGGCCAGGTAATCCGGCCGGACGACCTGCCGCACGATTTCAGAAGCGTGATCCGGAAGCCGGACACGGGAGTGGACTGTTTGCACTGCGATACGCTCAGGGAAGCCCGAACATCCTTCGAGCGCGAATACCTGCTCAGGAAGCTTGACGAATTCGGCTGGAACATTTCGGTCACCGCCTCCCGGATCGGGCTCGAACGGACCCATCTCCACAGAAAAATGAAAGCCCTGGGGATCAAGGAAAACGGGCAGGACGGCGACACCGAAGGATAAGATACCCTGGAGCCGGCTATTTCATCGAAGGCGGAACTGCGGGTTCGACGTCTTCTATGTCGAGTTCGACGCCGACGGATTTCTTGATTATATCGACGCTCACAACGAGCCTCCCCCGCTTGGCATCCAGCCGGTTCAAGATCCCGACGCAGCCTTGAAGCGGTCCGCGCACCACCTGCACCCAATCGCCTTCCTTCAGGTAAGAGTGCGTACTGAGCGGTTCCGAGGAGCAGATGATCGTCTGAAGATTTTCGATCTGGTAGGCGGGAATGGAGAGCGGCCCTTCGGAGTTGCGCAGAAGAGTGAGCGCGCCGGGGGTTTTAACGATATTCAGGTTGATGTAGTTGTCCAGGACAACGTTGACGAAGACATACCCGGGGAAGAAAGGAACCTGGATCTTTTTCCTGCGATCCAGCCTCTTGCTCCAGCATTCCATAAGCGGCAGAAAACAGCAAATATCTTTCTGCTCCAGCCTCTTGGTAACCTCTTTTTCGTGGTTGACCTGAACGTACAGTGCATACCATTCGGAGTCGGGCAACGTCAGTATTGATTCCGATTCTGATTTTTCCTGTAATTCGAGATCCTGGTCACTCATTTTGCATCCTTGCCGAAGCCGGAAACCAACCGGCTGATATGATGTCGGGGTGGTGCCGGCGCATATTGTCCGACTTGTTGCCCGGAGCAGGTTTACGCATTGGCAATTCTTTATTTCATTAACCCTACCACACTTCCTCCATCGCGCGAAAGAGGCTTCAACCCTTTCACAACGGTGTGGCCGGAGGTCGGCCATCCCGGTGAAAACCGGGACCCGGCGCCTTCGAGAAATTCGTCGCGACTCACATCTTAAAAACCTGGATCCCGGCTCAAATGCACTGCCGGGATGACGTCGATGGGAGGGCCGCCTTCACCTGGCTGACGCGTCGGCAAAAACGATGGGTTCCCGCTCCGCTCCCACCCATCCTACAGCCCTTTCACGAAGGCGAGTTTTTTCAGCTCACCGTTCACAGTCACTGCTCACCGCTCACTGCTTCTTTCACTTTTTTGCCGGAATTATCTTCTCTATCTCCCACGGAGTCGGTATCCGCAACTTGCGAAAGTTTTTGTCGGTGTAGACGAGAAAACCCTTCTCCACCGCATGATAGAAGAGGTCCCGGGTAATGCAGACGTCTTCCTTGCAGTAGCCGATGAGATCGTCCCAGTTGCCCTGCCGGAACCACTCGACCGCCTGCAGCCCGTCGCCCCCTTTCGGCCTGCCGAGGGTCTCTTCCGCCAGGTGCCCGAGGCTTACGCGAAAACCAAGCCCTTTGTGGATTTCACCCAGCATGTCGAAGGTGGGGAGCTGCTCCAGGCAAAACGGTGTGTACGCTTTCAGAACACTGTAGTCGAAGCGGGAAATATTGAACCCGACGACCAGATCGAGCTTTTTCAGGTCCTCTATGAGCTTCTGAATTTCGTTTTCCCTGTAGATTTTGAAAACCTGCCCCGGCATTTCGCACAGGATGGCGACCGAAACCCGCATGAGATGCGTATTTCGCCAGCCGCCGACTTCATTGGCCAGCTTCTGCGTCTCCAGGTCGAAGAAGCCGATCCGGTACTCCCTGGTTGCGCACACGGGCGCTGCACACTCTTCCGGCTCGTCCTCTTCGCATTCAAAAGTCAGGTCTGCGTCGTCCCCAAGGTCCTTCTCGCCCGAGAGGTATCGCAGCAGTTCTACGGACGCAGCCTTGTCCAGCGGCTTGTTTCCGTTTCCGCACTTGGGAGAGTGTATACATGCGGGACACCCTTCCGTGCAGTCGCAGGAAGAGATCAGTTCCTTCGTCTTCTCGATAAGCGGCATGATTATCTCGTAACCGCGCGCAGCCAGCCCGATGCCGCCTGGGTAGCCGTCGTAGATGAAAATCGCCGCCTTTTCGAGCTGCGGATGCAGCGGAATCGAAATTCCTCCGATGTCGTTTCTGTCGCACACGGCAAAAAGCGGAAACATGCTGATCAGTGCGTGTTCGATCGCATGAATGCCGCCCATGAAGTCGAGCTTGGCCTTCTTGATCTTCTGCGCCAGGAGCAGCTCGATTTCCATCCAAAAGCCCACGGTCTCAAAGGTCTGAGGAGGAAGCTCCAGGGGGTTTTTCGCCAGGATTTCGTGGGAGAAGAGCCGCCGGGTTTCGAAGGAGGTAATGTGCTCGGTGACCCGGAGCCTGCCGAGCCGAATAATGAAATTCCCGGCCGGTTTGGACGCAAACGTCTCGAGTATCTCGGTTTCCTTGTCGCTCAGTGCCCGCGTAAAGTAGGGCACCTGGGCCGGAACCGCCCGGATCACCTTCTTTTCCAGGTCGAGCGTCTCGACCTGATACGTTTCTCCGCGATGCAGGTAAACAGCGCCCGGGTGACATTCCTTGAGCGCCCTGATCCCTTCGCTTTTGCCAAGAGGGTATGTCTCATCATCCACGGACTTGATGATCGTGTAAGATGCACCGACCGTTCGAATATCGACGAGCCGATGGGGCCGCATCGACGAGCATATCCACTGGTCTCCCTCGAAGGTCTGGAGCAACTGGCCGTGCGAGGTGAGATCGTCCAGCGCCTTCGGGACCGTCTCGTCGCAATATTCCGGCTCCGACAGGCCGATCGGCAGTTCGGACGCAGCACACGGCAGGTGCGCTTTCAGAATTTCGGGATTGAACGGATCTATGACCGCCTTCTCGTAGTTGCTTTCGAGGAACTGCGCGGGATGGTTCACTATGTACTGATCGAGGGCGTCCTGGTCGGGAATGAGCACGATCGCCGATTCGCGCCCGCTCCTTCCGACTCGCCCTCCCCGCTGCCAGGTGGTCATTACCGTGCCCGGATAGCCCACAAGGATGCAGAGGTCCAACCCTCCGATGTCGATCCCAAGTTCCAGGGCGCTGGTCGATATGACCGCCGAAAGGGATCCGCTTGCGAGCTTCTGCTCGATCGTGCGCCTTTCCTCCGGCAGGAACCCCGCCCGGTATGAACTCACCTTCCGCGCAAGGCCCCGGTCGGCCTGGATTACGCTCATGTGGACCAGTTCGGTCAGCCTGCGCGACTGCGTGAAAGCAATCGTCTTGAGACCCTCTTTTGCTGCCTGGACTATGAGGCGGGCGGCCGTCGACGCCGAGTGGCCGAAATTGCCCGGAACGGGTCGCAGAAAGAAAAAGTGACGTTTAGCCTGTGGGGCACCGCTGCCGCTGACGACCGATATCGTGTCCGGCTCGACTCCGGTCAGCTTTGCCGCAAGTTCTTCCGGATTGCCTATCGTCGCGGAAAGCAGGATGAACTGGGGATCGCTCCCGTAATAGCGGCAGATCCTTCGCAATCTTCGGAACACCTGCCCCACGTGGCTCCCGAAGATGCCGCGGTAGGAATGCATCTCGTCGATTATTACGAAGCGGAGCTTCTTCCAGAATTCTTCCCATTTGGCGTGGAATGCAAGGAGCGCGTAGTGCAGCATGTCCGGGTTGGTGAGGAGCACGTGGGGATGCTGCTGCCGAATCTTTGCCCGCTGGTAAGGCGTGGTGTCCCCATCGTATATGCACGCGGAAAAGGGAGGCAGGCCGTTTTCGCAGGGAATGGCCTGGAAAAATTCGTTAAGGGCCTCCAGCTGATCGCGGGTGAGCGCCTTGATGGGAAAAAGGTAGAGCGCGCGCTGGTCGGATTTCCGAATAAGCTCTTCGGCGACGGCCAGGTTGTATATGAGGGATTTCCCGCTCGAAGTCGGGGTGGCGACCACGGTGTGCCGCCCGGCCCGGATATGCTCCAGCGCTTCCGCCTGGTGGCTGTAGAGCGAGGAAATGCCGAGCTTGAGAAGCGATTCCTGAACCGGTTCGGCAAGAGGAGACGAGAGCTTGCCGAAACACGGCAGCTGTGCGGGAAATTCGGCGTGATGGGCGAGTTCGTAGTCCTTCAGCCTGTCGCTCAAAAGCCTGTTCAGGTAGCGTTGTATCATACAAAATCCGGCTGAAAGTTGACGGAAAGTGAAGGCTGCTTCCACACCGGAATCCGCCTCACAGCGGCCCGACCCACATTAACCCAAAAGTAAAACCCGGGGCAAGATTCGATATCGTGAGAGGAAGGGAGCTTCTGCGGATTCGTGCCCTGACAGAATCTCACGCGAAGCCGCTAAGGCGCGAAGAAAAGAAAGAGAAAACTTCAAAATAAAACGGGAGAGAAGGGTCCCGGAAAATTGCGGGTGGCACGGACTTGATCGCGAAGCGGAACCGATTATTCCCCGAAGCACTTCTCATCTTTTCTTCGCGTCTTCGCGTCTTAGCGTGAGAACAAGAAAGAGAACTGCATGTGAAACAGAGGGCAAAGATTATTTTGCGCCTTCCGCCGGTATAGTATAAATTTATTCCGCTTTTACCCTGTTCGAATTCACGAGAGTGTAATCCTGACGAGAAAAGCCGAACAAAGGAGGAAATGATGGACCTTAAGGAAGCGGTGAAAAAAATTCACTGGCTCGGCCACGATGCGATTCGCATCGACGGAAGCACGGTTGTCCTGTTCGATCCATACCAGATTATCGCAAGCAAACCCGCCGACTTGATCCTGATCAGCCACGACCATTTCGATCACAACTCACCTGAGGATGTAGCCAAGGTGCGCAAGCAGGACTCCGTCATCGTGACGGACGGGACTTCCGCGCCAAAACTCACGGGCGAGGTGAAAGTTGTGGCCCCCGGAGACAAGCTCACGGTAAAGGGTGTGAGCATCGAAGTCGGGCCGGCATACAACACTAATAAGGAGTTCCATCCCAAAGAAGCCGGAATGCTCTCCTTTGTAATAACCCTGGACGACGTGCGTTATTACCACGCGGGCGACACCGACTATATTCCCGAAATGGAAAAGCTGAACGTGGACGTCGCTTTTCTGCCCGTATCGGGGACTTACGTCATGACGGCAGACGAGGCGGTCGAAGCCGCAAAGGCGATCAAGCCCAAAATCGCGATACCCATGCACTATGGAGCCATAGTAGGATCTGCCGACGACGCGAAAAAATTCAAGGAATCGCTGGCAGGACAGATCGAAGTGGTGATCCTGCCCAAGGAAAGCGCGTAATTGAATATAACATGGCGGATTTGATGACGTTTTTCGGAAGGGTGGGCGTTCTTCCGCCCACCCCGCAATTTCAGAGTCTCGCCTGGAATCGAAAGCGCTCCGTGGCCATCTGAGTCGGGGACTCGTCACTCAGGCCGCACAGTAACTGACATATGGCCCTGTTGTCCCTTGCCGCGCAACGCGCCTGGCTTGACAGTTACTTCCACATCCTGCCCGAGAATCGTTAGAAATTCTATTAACCGGCCGATAGATACAGAGACGGGGCGACAGCGCATAAGCGCTGAGATCTGGGGCTGAGTGGTGCCCAGCAATTACCTGCGTCGGCCTGGGTTAATCCTCGTTCTTTCAGAAGTCGGTAAATCTGCACTGTTAATTTGGCTTTCATCAATTCCAGCTCGGAATGGGGAAAGCCAAGATCGGCAAAGACATCACCGCTGCCTTTTTCATGATCTGAGGTCATATCAACGCCCTCTCTTAACAGCCGCTGTCCACCGCCGCTTTCAATTCCTTCAGCATCAGCACGAGGTCAGGCATGAGGTAGTTGGCGTTGAGTCCGCTCGGGTTGGGCAGGACCCAGACGGGGCAAATTCCGGCCAGTTTCTCCGGCTGCAACCCCGGCAGTGCCTTGGGACGCCTGAATGCAGACCTGTATGCCCCCAGTCCCAGGACAGCCGCGCAGCATGGTTTGTAGATCCGGATTTTCTCCTCCAGCTCCGCTCCTCCCTCTACCAGTTCGGCGGCATTGAGTTCATCCGCCCTGGCGGTTGCACGCGCTACGATATTGACTATCCCGTAGCCGGCGTTGAGGAGTTCCTCCTCTTCGAAAGGAGAAAGACGCCGTGGAGTGAAACCGCCCTGGTGCAGAGCCGGCCAGAACCTGTTTCCGGGATGTCCGAAGTGGTGACCGATGGCGGCAGTGTAGAGTCCCGGATTGATTCCGACGAAAAGCACCTTCAATCCCGGGGCTATGACGTCCGGGACGGATTTTCCCCTTGCTGCCTGAAGCTGTTCCTTCGTCGGCTTAAACGGCTTCTGCCCCTTGTTCTCCACTCCCAGCCCCCCCTTTTTTCGATGCGAATTCGGATTTCCGGACCCCAAAATACGCGTTTAACCCCATATATCCAAGAGTTTTCCCCGTTTAGCTTTCCGGGGTCGGCGTAAGGGCGCCTTTATCATAAAGAAGTTGTTTCACCCCAAATCCGCAAGCAAAGGAGTTAGAGCCATGAGTTTTAACCCACTCAAAGAAAAAGGAACTCCAATCGAAAAGCAGATCCGGAACTGGACAAAACTCAACTCAAAGCCTTACGATTCGAAAAAGATTGACCCGTACACCCGTGTCCGCGGCATTTTCATGAACGGAATCGAAACGGAGGCGGCGATCTTTGGCCACCAGTTCGCGCGGCATTGCGCCGATCTGTCGTTGAAACAGCAACTCGCTCTTATACGCCGGGTCGAGCAGCAACAGCAAAAGGCTGTCAACTGGATGATCCCGGGGAGCGAATCCACCCTGGAGGTAACGCTTGGCTACGAGCAGGTTGCGGTCGACCTGACCGCGGCCCTGGCAAAGAACGAGCCCGATCCTTACGTGAAGGCCGCCCTGGATTTTGCGCTGCTGGAAGACTTCGACCATCTTTACCGGTACGCCAATCTTCAGGACCTGATCGATGGGATCAGGCCGGCAGACATCACCGGGAAGTATACGGAGATAATGCCGGGCCGACCGACCATGGTAGAACACCGGCACCCGTTCGATGATGTCCGGAAGTTCTACGACAGCAAGAAAGCCGACCCGTTGACGAAACTGCACGCCATGGCAATCACCGCGGCAGAGCAGCAGACAATGAACTATTACATGAATGTGGGAAACCGCTTTACGGACCCGCTGGCGCGCGCCCTCTATCTCGAAATAGCGCAGATCGAGGAACAGCACGTCACCCATTATGAATCTCTGCTCGACCCGAACTGTTCGTGGTTCGAGATGCTCGTCATGCACGAATACTGCGAGTGCTATCTCTACGAGTCCATGGCACGGCAGGAAAGTGACAGGGAGGCCAAGAAGTTGTGGGAAGAGCATCTCGCCATGGAGATAGAGCACCTGAAAATAGCCTGCGAACTGATGAAGAAGTATGAGAAGCGCGATCCCGAGCAGTTCCTCCCCAGGACGCTGCCGGACAGGCCGCTGATTTTCGAATCGAACATCGATTACGTCCGTGACATCCTGAAAAAACAGGTCGATTTCAATGCCTACAGGACGGACTTCATGCCCACCGACAAGATACCCGACGACAAACTCTACAAGACGTACCAGAAAGAGGTGAATACGGGCGGAGTTCCAAGCCAGGAAGTGATCAAGCGGCACGTCTCGATCAAGGGAGAGGATTACAGGCAGGAGGTAAAAGGCCCTCATCCGGTCAAGTGGCTGCAGGAGCGCGACGGACAGTCGAAAGCAGCCTGACGGGTCGGGAGCGTACAGACGGTCATAATCCGACCATGAATCGACGGTTCCCGGGCATTTTATGGCGGAGTTCCCAATCCCGTCATTCCGGCAGTTAACCGCGAGCCAGTGGCGTAGGGTGGGCACAGCACCATCGTGCCCACCGTTCATCCCCTCGGATCAAGTTTCGTCGGGATGGCTGGGCGGTGAGCACCCCAAAAGCGGGACCGCGCTTCGCATCCGGATACCGGATCCGGGCCACCCATCTACCTTGAATCTGTCAACCTCGTCATCCCGGCGGCGTTTTCCAGCCGGGATCCAGCATAGTTCTTAGAAATCTCGAATTCCTGGAATCCCACCTACTTGGGAGCCTCCCCTTCCGGAAATACCGGTCCCCTGCCTCAGGCAAGTCCCCCGATTCTTTTCAGCATCTCCATAACTGCCAGTGCCGCAACTTCCTTTCCCTTTGCCTCAACCATCAGGTCCACCTGAAAAGGTAAGAGATCCAGCAGTTCCTTCAGATCGTCCTCATGGATGCCGAAGTCGTGCGCTCCAGGCCTTGCATCGGGCTTTTGCGAGGAGATATGGATTTCCGGAACGGCATTCCAAACCTCCCGGGCACTTCGCAGCAACTCCGATATGTTTTCGGACGGCTTCAACTGGTTGTGGTGATGGTCGTATATGGCCGGGATTTTTGTCGCCAGGGAAACCCGGGCGATTTCTGCAAACGAAAAGTGCCTGTCGTCGTTTTCCAGTACCAGACGCTTCTTTATTGAAGACGGAAGCCGGCGAATATTCTCTTCCAGCCGGAGAAGGCTTTTCTCCCTGTCCCCGTAGATTCCTCCCCCGTGAATTACCACTTTGTGAGAACCGTCGAGCCCCATAAGGTCCAACACTGAGCATGAGTAAGCCAGTTCGGCGACGGTCCTTTCGAGCACATCCAGAGAAGGCGAATTCAGGACGTTGTACTGCCCCGGGTGCATCGAAAAGCGGAACCCCTGTGAGGAATACCTGTCTCCGATTTCCCTCAGCCTGCCTGCGCAAACAGGTTCCCAGTCAAAATCAAGGTTTCGGTGGGAAGCAAACGGAACAACGGAAGAACCGACGCGGAAAAGCCGCAACTCCTTGTCGGACATCCACTCGAGAATGGATTCGAGGTCGTCGAGGTTGCGGGAGACGGCCTCCTGCAGCTTTACAGGCCCAAGGTTACACAGTCTGAAGTTGTGATTGGTGGTCAGCCCGAGGTCGTAGGTAACGCAGGCAAAGCCGACCCGAACAATCGAACCCGGCATAAAGGAACTCCAAAGAGGCAGCCCTCTGAAATTAAAGATCATCTAAATAGCGATTTGGATAACTTTTGGTTATCATAAGTATAAAAAGATATAGTTTGAATTAATTACATAACCTGATGTAATACTACCCGCGACATCGGGATTTTGAAGAGAGGCCCGATAAACACATCACGAACAGAGGAGAAGCATCATGGAAATTTTAAAAAGACCGCGCGGGTTGAGGGGCCGTTTTCTCGATTTGCTTTCTTCGGGAAACAGGGCAGTCTTACAGACGATTGATTCGGATTCGGCCGGCAAATTGCCTCTGTCTCTCCAAAACGAGGTACTCGGACAATGGCTGAGCACGCACAAGCCGCCCTTTTCACAGGTTTTGAAAAGAACGGATCGATGAGAGCCACGCGATTCTCATGGAAATCTGTCCCAGGGGTGCAGGTGACTCTCAATGCTGTTGCTTTAATAACCCCCTCCCGGTAGGCCAAGTATTTTGGACAGCACGTACCGGATACTATCCGGCCTTGCCGGGGCGGGGTTCCCAAGGCGGACCTTGGGAACCAGCGACGTATTTCTTTAGAGCAACAACATTGCAGGCAACTCTGCCCCCTCTGCAAAAGGGACGGATTTCTCCCGCCGAACATATCTTACCACCTCAGGCCGGTAAGAATCAGGGCTGTGAGGGCATTCCCCCGCGAAACATGAAATATGCCGCGCCTATCATGCAAAGCGCCGCCCAGAGGTAATCCAGTTTGAGCGGTTGCTTCATATAAAAGAAGACAAAAGCCGCAAAAACCGACATCGTGACGACTTCCTGGATAATTTTCAGCTGCCCCAGGTTGAAATACCTGATGCCGATTCGATTTGCGGGAACCTGCAGAATGTATTCAAAAAGGGCAATGCCCCAGCTTGCCAGGATAACGAACATCAGGGGCTTGCCGTTCATGTTCTTCAGGTGGCCGTACCAGGCGAACGTCATGAAAAGATTGGAAAGGCAGAGCAATAATATGGGTTTCAACATTCTACAGCTCACTCCCGTGATAAATGCAGACACACGCTTCGCGCCCTCGGGCGCATTTAGCACGGAGAGCCGTAAAAATCAAGTCGATGCCGTTTTCCTCCAGGAATAGATCCTCAATTTGAAATCAGGCCACAGCTGCCCCGGGGGATTCGGATACCGGCAAGGAAACCGTAAAAGTCACGTGCTTCTTGTCTTGTGTGAAATTAAAGAGCGCACCCATACCCTGGAGCAGGCGCGAACAGGCCGGGACCCTGATCTGCCCGCCTTCCGCAGACGG
>JAEZHY010000166.1 GCA_023416335.1 Pseudomonadota bacterium
GCTACACGGTTCGGGATATTGTCCGATTGATTCGGCGGGCGCGCGGACAAGAAGCTGTTTTGCCTGTTCACCCGGTTGCCTGCAGTCCCGAACCGGAAATCCTGAGGAAGTAATCCGGGAGGGGAAATGGCCTTTATCGATCTGAGCATGACTATTCGTCCGAATTGGCGCTGGCCGGCGGAAGTCCGACTGGAGAGGGATTTCGACAGAGGAGACCCGTATCGGGTCACTTCCCTGAAGACCGGAATGCATTCCTTTACGCACGTGGATTCGCCCCTGCATATCGAACCGGGGCGTGAAACCATCGACCAGGTGGGGCTGGAAAGGCTCTGCGGACCTGCCGCAATCGTCGACCTCGGACCTGTCGAGCCGAACCGGTCAATCGGCCGGGGGCTTTTCGAAGGACGCATGGGCCATTTGATCCCGAACGACATTCTGATTCTCAAGACCTGCTGGGACCTTACCAGGGACAGCTCGACGCGGGAGTATTGGTCCGAGGCCCCGTATCTCGATGAGGAAGCCGCGGCATGGTTGTCGGAACTGCCGATAAAGGCGGTGGGTTTCGACTTTCCCCAGGACAAGGTTATCAGGGAAATTCCCTCCCGTCATCCGGCGGTGCGGGAGATGCCGACGCACGATCTCATCCTGCGGAAGGGGATTTTGTTGATAGAGTACCTGTGCAACCTCCACAGGATCCGGTCAAAGAGGGTGGAAATCTTCGCCCTGCCGCTGAAGGTTGCCGGGGCCGAAGGCGCCTGCGCCAGGGTTGTGGCCGTGGAAGGGTGAAGGGCGGCGCTTCTTCTTGTCGTTCCAAGCGAAATGCAGCACCTAGAAAGGGGAGATTCCAATGGGAATGCTCGTCACGTTAGCTTCACCGGACCAGGGCAGTTCGGTTTTTCTGGGCTTGTTGAGCCTTACGTTCAACGGGCCGGGATCGCAGACACTGCAAACTAATGGACGGGAGCATGTAGTCAACGTGCTGGCGGGAAGATGCTCCATACATATCGATAAACCCGGCGAAAAGCCTGTTTTATTCGAATCCGTCGGCAATCGTGAGGACATCTTCGGAGGAAAGCCGGAAATGGTTTACATCCCGGTAGACTGTCAATACGAGATCTCGTGCCTTCAGGCGCCCTTTGAGGCGGCGATCTACACTGCTCCGACCGATGAGCTGCAGCCGGCCGCGCACGTCAAACCCGAGCAGGTCCACTCGGTAGACAGCGGCAAGCTGGACTGGCGAAGGCAGGTCCATATTGCCATGGGGGATGTCGGCCCGGCCACGCGCATGATGCTCGGCGAATCCGAGAGCCCTCCCGGGAACTGGTCGAGCTTTCCTCCTCATCGGCATGAGTATGATGCTCCTCCGAAGGAGACGACCCTGGAAGAGGTATACTACTTCAAGTTCAAACCGGATACCGGGTTCATCATTGGTGGGATCTACGACGACCCGGCCGAAAAGGAAAAAGCGCGGTTGAAGATTTTCCGCCACGGGCAGGTATTCGATGTTCCCGGGGGCTATCACTTCCTGGCCCCGTGTCCGGGACATCGGGTCCGCTACGCCTGGGCCCTGGGCGGAGAACGGAAGATATTCGGTTCCTGGAAGGATGATTCGGAACTGGTCTGGCTTCACAACGCCTGATAATCGTTGATCGGAGGACAAAAGGAAATGTCGATTCTTGTCACGGGAGGTCTTGGGCATATTGGGTCCTGGGTTTGCCACGAACTGGCCGCCAAGGGAACCAAGGTAATCGCCACCGGTCGCTCGAAGAGGCGGCTCAGCTATCTGGAGGGCATGGAGGATAATCTCCGGATCGTGCAGGCAGACGTCTTTGACCAGGCTTCGATGTATCGCCTCTTCGTCGAGGAGAAGGGAAACATAGAAGGGGTCGTCCATATTGCAGGCCTGATGGGTGGGCCGCTCTTTGCCACTAATCCCCGCCATCATATCGCGCTCAATACCATGGGAACCGTGGACATGCTCGAAATTTCCCGGCTCTTCGGCGTCAAGCGGTTCGTGTACATCAGTTCCGGCGCAGTCTACGGCGTGCGCGATACCGTGCCGCTTGAAAGCGATCCGGTTTCACCCGGCGATCTCTACGGCGCAGCCAAGGCAAGCGCGGAGTTTTTCGGCTTGCAGTACGCGAACGAGTTCGGGCTGGATTTCAGGGCGCTCAGGGTCTATTTCTGCTACGGACCGGGGAGGGTCCCGTCCGAACTCTACCCGCTCTACGGAGCGGTCTTCGGGTGCATGGAAGGAAAAACGAAGATCACGCTGCCGGCGGGAGCGGACCAGGCGGTTGATTTCACTTACGCCAGGGACATTGCCCGGGCCGTGCTGCTGATTCTGGAGTCGCCGACTTTGAAGCACAGACAGTATAACGTGTGCAGCGGAACCTGGTATAATATCCCCGAACTTATCAAAATGATCGCCGACCAGGTGGGAGTCTCGGTCGAGCTTTCCATCGGTCCGGGACGAATCATGCCTCGCGGACCCAGTCTGGACAGTACCCGGCTGAAGGAGGAATTCGGTTACAAGGCCGAGTACGACATCAGGATGGGTGTTGATGAATACGCAAAATGGATGGGATTGAAGTAGAATGACTGCAATCCGGCCGGAGGAAACGGACCGGCAAATAAACACATTGCAGCACCATAAGAGGAGAGATTCATGGGCAAGAAGAAACTGATGATCCACGATTTTTACCAGATGAAAGCCGAAGGCCGGAAGATCACCTGGCTCACGTCGTATGATTTCCCGACCGCGCAATTTGCCGAAGCAGCCGGCATGGACATGTTGCTGGTCGGCGACTCGCTCGGGATGTGCGTATACGGTTATTCCGGCACAGTGCCCGTAACGATGGACCAGTGCATCTGCCATTGCGATGCCGTCAGGCGTGGGGCTCCCAATACCTTTGTGATCGGCGACATGCCCTTTCTCTCCTATCAGACAAGCGATGAGAAGGCCGTGGAGAATGCCGGTCGGTTCCTCAAGGAAGCAAATGTCGATGCAATCAAGCTGGAAGGCGGCGTGCGCGTGACCAGCCGGATCAAGGCGATCGTTGAGGCCGGAATCCTCGTGGTGGGGCATATCGGCCTTACGCCGCAGAGTTCCGGGGCCCTTGGGGGCCACAAGGCCCAGGGCCGCACGGCAGATGCCGCGAAGCTCGTGGTCGAAGACGCACTGGCCGTTCAGGCCGCCGGGGCACAAATGATCCTGGTCGAAGCCGTACCGCCCGAGGTAACGCGCTATATCCACCAGATACTCACGATTCCGGTTCTCTCGATCGGCGCCGGTCCGCACTGTGACGGCCAACTCCTGATCGTGAGCGACATGATAGGTCAGTTCCAGGCCTTTACGCCGAAATTCGTAAAGAAATACAGCAATGTTGCTGAAGTGATCACCAAGGCGATGTCCGAGTACTGCGAAGACGTCCGTTCCGGGAACTTCCCTGGCCCCGAACACTGCTACCGGATGGTTGAGGGCGAAGAAGCGAAGTTCCTGGAAATGATGCAGGCCGGAGGCGCCGCCGTACCCAAGCGGCAGGCCTAAGGGAAAAACAGGGGGAAAACAGGAGGAGGGATACGCCGAGAATTCGATACGGAGAGAGATAAAAGGGAGATGGGACAAGAGGGGGAGGGCGTTTGCCCTCCTTCTTCCGTTTCGGGGCAGAATCCAAGCGTCTCCGGTACTCTATGATGGTGGAAATTAATACGGAGGTGCGTTCAAGAAGGATCCAAATAGCGTGGGGACCGGCGGCCCCCACACCCCCTGCGCCGCTCTGCGGCTTACTTGGCGCTTGCTATGGCGCCCCGCAAAGGCACCGGGGCAAGACACAGCAAGCGCCGATCGATCGGCCCAAGAGGGCCGAAATCTGGTGCAAGTGCACGGTCGAGTTAACCTCTTCCACCTCGGCACGGAATTAAATATCAACTCGAAAGCAACTTAGTATGAGTTCCCTTGATAACAGATCCCGGACTACGATCAAAAACCGGTGGGCACGATAAAACCCACCCCGCTACGCTCCCCCACCCTACGGTCCGGGCAATGCTTTGTCGTATTAATTTCGGAAATAACCGTAGTCCGAGTTAAGGGTTTGCGGCACGACATTCTATTGAGGGGCCGCGGTGCAAGAATTTTTTGTATTGTGTCTCTTTTAGGGATGGGTGGGAGTGGACCAGGAATCCACCATTTTTGGACAGTCTCCGGGAAATACATACCCGTCAGCCAGGGTATGCCGCGAAACTGCATCTTTTTGTGTTGCAGGCATTAAAATGCATGACCGGCGACGTGGGGCGGTATAAAATGATTTCTCTCGCGGGAATAGACTTCATTTCTGGCGGGGGCCCGACGCCCCCGGGATTAGCGAACTGATTTTGCAGCAAAATAAAACAGCACAAAGATTACTCGGCCTGCTTGCCGGGATTCTGGCCGGATCGAGCGGCGGTCTGCTCGGCATCGGCGGCGGGGCCGTCATGGTCCCCTTCATGGTTGATATCCTCAAATTCGGCCAGCATCGGGCCCACGGGACCAGCCTGGTTGCCGTTGCCTTCACCGGGTTGGCCGGTGCGGCAACCTACGCCCTGCATGGATCCGTGGACCTGCATGCCTCCATCGTGCTCGCGGCCACGGCGGTGGCAACAGCCCATTTCGGGGCACGCCTGGCGGACGCCCTTCCCGCATGGAAGCTCAAGAGATCCTTCGGCCTTTTCCTCATACTTGCCTCCTTTCTGCTGCTCGCCAAACCCTACCTGCCCACGGTCGGAGCCGGCATCCAGGGGCTTTGGCCGAAGACCCTGCTCCTCTCGGCTTCGGGCCTGCTTGCGGGACTTCTTGCCGGCATCATGGGAGGAGGCGGCGGGATAGTCATGCTTCCGGTACTGGTGCTCGTCCTGGGATTCGACCAGCACCTGGCCCAGGGGACCTCCCTGCTCGTGATGGTTCCTGCGGCGAGTGTGGGTGCATCGACGCACTGGAGGCTGGGAAATGTTGAAACCCGGCTGCTCGCCTGGATAGTGCCGGGCCTCTTCATGGGCGCATATCTCGGGGCAAGCGTCGCTCACCTGCTGGATGGAGGCGTTTTGAGGGCGATCTTTTCCCTCGTGCTTATCTGGACGGGAATTCGTTACATGCGGGAGCCGGCAGTGCCCGCGGTGGCGGCGGTAGGAGTGAACAGTGAGCAGCGAACAGTGAACTGAAAATGCCCGGCATCTGCTGATGCTGTACGACACGGTTATGATGTCGTATCTGCCGGCCCGTCATCCTTTCAGCGTGTTTGCCCCGGGATCGGGCGCATCTTCGGTCGTACGTACATTTCGTCTTAGCTCTTCCAGTTCCTCGATCATTGCCGAGGTGATCTGAGCGGTGCGGGTGAGGACCTCGATTGCGGAGGTCCTCTCATCGCCATTCAAGCTGTGCTGCTTGAGGAGATTTGAAAAATCCACGTGCGCCATTTCGGCCCGCATGCGGAATTCTTCCAGGAGCGCAATGCAGCCTTCATCGACTATCCTGTAAAGAAAGCCCGACTTGAGGCTAGCGCCAAAGTCGCCGAATGCCCTCAGAAGCTCGGATTTCGCCTCCTCGCGGGCCATCTTCTGCGCTTTGCCGAAAAGGTTTTCCACAACCTTTTCATCCGTGGAACCGGCCTTTTTGCGCATTTGCGCCCGGATGCCGGAAAGAACGTTTGGAAGGGATGTGAGGCCGAATTTCAGAAAGAGAATTCCGCGACCCAGTCCGTTTCTCTCCAGAAATGAGCTGAAGCTGGGAGGAACGATTCTGCCTCCTTGGTTGGGGTCTAAAGGCGCGCGCGGCGTCTTTTCAGCCGCATCGGGTTGCGTTCCCAGGAGTTCGAGGCGGTAGTCGGCAAGAGCTGCGTCGAAGAAGGCCCACAGGGCTTCCGAAGCATCGCTTATCCGGTCTTTGAGCCGGCACTCCTCATCCTTTGCAAACTCCACTATCCGCAGGTTTACCTTGTCGATCAGGTGGCGGGAAAGGCTTCGGCGGAACTCGAGATAGAATGCATAGTACTCACGGATGAGGCGGGCGTAGTCCGCGATGCCTTTGCGGCCGTCCAGATCTATGGGATAGAATTCGACCAGGTTGAGCGCTTCGCGCACAATCGAGCCGCTCTCATAGTCGAAATAGCCCAAGAACCTGGAATCGGCTTCACGCTTGATTGTCCCGTTCAGGCCGGATACGGTTTCGGACAGGTTCCGGAGCGTCGATTGAAGAGCGAGATGCCTGCTGCGGAGCTTCTCCGCCCTTTCCTTCATTCCGTCTATATCCATTTCGAGCGCCGACCGGCGTACATGGGCCGTATCCCGGATATTTGCGGCAATCATCCCGAGTCGGCTAAGGCCGCATCCGAGCAGCACCTCGGCCCGATGCAGGCATATGCGGTCTTCCAGTTCCTTTCTGAAAGCGCTCCAGCCGGAATCCGAGGTCTTGGGCAGGGATTTGCCTTCCTTCCACATTTTGAAACGGCGGCGTTCGAATTTCGGCGCTTTTTCCCCCAGTCCCTTCAGCAACTGGAACAGAGCGGAAAAAGAGAACAGGCGCGGCTCCGGAACCATCCAGCCCAGTTCGGACCGGACGCGTTCGGTAATCTGTTCGATATCATTCGAGTCGCCGTGAACGTCGAGGTCCAGATTCAGGACGAACAGGGTCTGCGGAAACATTCTCATGCTCTTGATAAGCTGTAGCAGCTTGAAGTCCGCCTCCCTGAGGCCCGTCCTGCTGCCGATCACGTAGACGACGAAATGGGATGAGAGCAGGTACTGCTGCAGGAGTTCGAAATGAGCCGGGTTGGGAGAGTCGCTTCCCTGGCAGTCCGCAAGCTCGATGCGATCGCCCAGCCAGGGTATCGGATGATGGATTTCGATGTCGCGCACGTAAACCGATCGGCTCTCCTCTCCGGCATAGAGCTGGTGCCGGGAGATTTGACCCTTGCCGAACTCGATCCTGCTCACCTCATCGCCCAGTTCCTTCTCGACAAGACTGAATCCCTGAATACAGCGGTCGAGGAACATGAAATGGGGATCGATAGTCCCGTGGGACTGGAGCCATTCCGATTTCATCTTTTCGAGCCAGTAAGCGATTCTCTCGCGGTCTTCACGGTTTCTGAGATCAAGGCTCCCCTCTTTTTCCCTTTCGGAAACGACGGGCAACATGTGCAGGCTGGCGTTCATTTCGGCGGAAATCTGAGGCCAGGACTTGAGTTCCACCCAACCCCCGGCATCTTTGTCCGTGACGACACGTGTAATGAAAGCCGTGATTATGCCCGCGCCTCTTTTGAGGAGGTCCTCGCCGATCATGGAATTGATCAGGGTGCTTTTCCCCGATTTAACGGAACCCACCACGGCAATCTTGAGCAGTGGGTCCTGAAGCGAACTGAGCACTCCATCCAGGCAAGTCCTCCACTTTTCGGCGGCGGGTTCTTCCGCCGGCCCGGAATCGGAGAGTTCCCGTATGGTCTCGTCGAGGATTTCGGCACGATGCCGTATCTTCTTCTTGAATTGCGAAAACCCGTTCATAAGTGCGCATTCCCGAAAGACCCGGAAAGCCCGAGACAGAGGCAGGACCGGGTTCGAATCGCCTGATTCGCTGATTGAACTTGGCTGGTTTTTACTCTATAATTAATGGTTTAATCAAAACGTGCAGTTTTGGAATTCTCGGTTGCTCAATTTCTTAAAACATATCCGGGAAAAAATATAAAGAAAAATCAGGGGGTTTCCATTATGGGCAAGGTTCTCATCATCGGTGCGGGAGGGGTTGGAAGCGTAGTGACGCATAAATGTGCCCAGGTCCCCGAGGTATTCACGGAAATAACGCTGGCCAGCAGGACCCTGGAAAAATGCGACAAGATCGCCGCTACTCTTCCCCGTCCAATAAAGACTGCCCGCGTGGATGCCGATAACGTCGCCGAGACGGCCGACCTGATGCGCAAACTGTCGCCCGACCTCGTTATCAATGTGGCGCTTCCCTACCAGGACCTCTCCATTATGGATGCGTGCCTCGAAGCGGGAGTCAACTATCTCGATACGGCCAACTACGAGTCCCCCGACGAAGCCGCATTCTCGTATAAATGGCAGTGGCCCTACCACGAGAAATTCAAGAAAGCGGGCCTTACCGCCCTCCTGGGATCCGGCTTCGATCCGGGCGTTACGAACGTATTCTGTGCATATGCCAAAAAGCATCATTTCGACGAGATGCATTACATCGACATCATGGACTGCAATGCCGGCTCTCACGGGCACCCTTTCGCCACCAACTTCAATCCGGAAATCAATATTCGTGAAGTGACTGCCCGCGGCAAGTTCTGGGAACAGGGCGAATGGAAGGAGACCGATCCGATGGCGGTGCACATGCCGTTCGATTTCCCTGAGATCGGCGAACGCGAGATGTACCTGATGTACCACGAGGAAATGGAATCGCTGGTCAAGTTCATGCCCGGCCTCAAGCGCATCCGCTTCTTCATGACCTTCGGGCAGGAATACCTCACGCACCTTCGCGTGCTCCAGAACGTGGGCATGACGCGAATCGATCCGGTCAATTTCCAGGGATGCGAAATCGTTCCGCTGCAGTTCCTGAAGGCCCTCCTGCCCGATCCCGCCTCGCTTGCCGCCAATTACACGGGCAAGACGAACATCGGATGTATGATCGAGGGCATTAAAGACGGCAAGCCCCGCAGGTACTATGTCTACAACGTGTGCGATCACAAGGAAGCATACGAGGAGGTCGGCTCGCAGGCAATTTCGTACACCACCGGGGTTCCCGCGATGATCGGAGCAAAGATGCTCATGAGCGGCAAATGGTCCGGCAAGGGCGTTTTCAACATGGAACAGTTCGATCCCGATCCTTTCATGGAAGACCTTGGCAAGTACGGCCTGCCGTGGACGGAGCGGTTTTTTTAAGAGGCAGATTACTGAAGCTGGAGCTTCCAAAACCGGGTTCCCAAGCTGGAGCTTGCATTACCGCACGAGGCTGAATTGACCTTCAATCCGAAACTCATAAACGACCTCAAATCCGCTGAGACGCCTTCTTACATCGTGGACGAAGAACTCCTGGAAGGAAATCTTCGCATCCTCAAGTCCGTTCAGGACCGAACAGGCTGCAAAATTCTGCTGGCCCTGAAGGGTTTTGCCATGTTCAGCCTGTTTCCGCAAATCAGGCGCCATCTCAGCGGCACATGCGCAAGCTCTCTGCATGAAGCTAGGCTCGGGTTCGAGGAATTCGGAAAAGAGGTGCATATATTCGCTCCTGCATACAAAGAGAGCGAGTTTGACCGGATTCTCGCCCTCTCCGACCACGTTGTCTTCAATTCATTCCCGCAGTGGGCCCTGTTCCGGTCGCGCATTCCCGCGAATTCGGGCAAGAAATTCGGCATTCGTGTAAATCCCGAACATTCGGAAGTCGAAACCTCCATATATGACCCGTGCGCGCCCTTCTCCCGCCTGGGTGTGACCCTGGCAAACTTCCGTCCCGATCAGCTCGACGGCATCTCCGGCCTGCATTTCCACAGCCTCTGCGAACTGAATGCAGACGCGCTTCAGCGTACCCTGGCCTCCTTCGAAGAAAAATTCGGTCTCTTCCTCAACAGGATGGAATGGGTGAATTTCGGCGGGGGGCATCACATTACCCGCCCCGACTATGACGTCGATCTTCTCTGTGAACTGGTGAAAGAATTCAGCGCGAAATACGGGGTTCGGGTCTATCTCGAACCGGGTGAGGCCGTGGCACTCAACACGGGATTTCTGACGGCTTCCGTGCTCGATATCGTCGATAACGGGATGAAAATAGCCATCCTTGACACTTCAGCTGCGGCGCACATGCCGGACGTACTCGAAATGCCCTACAGGCCCGGAATCATAGGTGCGGGTCAGCCAGGCGAATTGTCTTTTACGTACAGGCTTGGCGGCATGACCTGCCTTGCCGGCGACGTCATCGGCGACTATTCCTTCTCTGAACCCCTCAAGCCGGGTTCCAAGCTGATTTTCCTCGATATGGCCCACTATTCGATTGTAAAAAATACGACTTTCAACGGCGTACGCCTCCCTTCAATTGCCATCCGGGAAGCAGGGGGAAATATCCGGGTAGTGCGTGAATTCGGCTACGAGGACTACCGGAACCGGCTTTCCTGACCTGTATCGCTCTACCGTAAATACCCGGCGAATCCGCCGCATTTACTGTCCTCTTCCCGTTTATTTTCCGCCCGCCTTATTTATCCTCATGTGCAATCTGTCAGGGTGAACTGTCCGGCAACAACATATAACCGGGGTGCCGAACATGAAATCGAGAGAACGGATTGTAATCGTTTTAGTTCTGGTTTTAATGATCGTCGGTCCGCCTTGCGTGGCGGGAGCCGAGGACGGCACGGTTTTGGGCAACCTCGCCACGGCCTTTGACCGCGAAAGCAATTCGAGAGAGAGGTATATCGGGTTCATAGACCTGGCCAATGAAGAACGGCAGAAAAGCATCGCAAGCCTTTACCGGGCCGTTGCCGCATCCAAGTCGGTACAGCTCAGGAATTACAGGGAACTGATCAATTCCCTGGGGGGAACGGCCAAGACAAAGTGGCAGAAATACGCCGAGCTGCAGTCGCTGAAGTCGCAATTGGAATATGCTTTGAATGAGGAATCGTTCAAATGCGAGAAGATGTACCCGACACTTATGGGACCGGCGGAAGTGGCCGGGAATGCCAATATCATGCTGGCATTCTATTTCGCGAGGGCCATTGCAGAGGTTCACGCAGCGCTGTTCAGAGAAACCTTGAACAACCGGGAAACCTGGAAGCGGGACAGAGTCGATTACCGGTTCTGCCCCGTCTGCGGCAACACTGTCCGCGGCAAGCCCGAGTTCGGTAAGTGCCCGTTCTGCGGCACACCGGCGATGAGTTATCTTACGGTGAATTAGTGGACGGATGGCGGGATAATAAGGACCCCGGTTCGACGGAGCCCCCAATCCCGTCATCCCGGCAGTGCTTTTGAGCCGGGATCCAGGGTTTTTAAAGACTTGAATTACTATTAATCCGCCCCAAAGACCTGGATTCCGATGTGAACTTGTCCCGATCGAAGAGAAGGGTCGGAATGACGGGTCCGGGCTCTGCGAGCCTTTCGCGGCTGCCGCGACGATTTGGGCAGCAGCCCCTCCCCGCTTGGGCCCCCTCCGAAAGCCGAAAAAAGCAAGGGCTCCAGTCGCTCAATCCTCAGGAATTGGCAAGCGCCGTCCGCAAAAGAGCATTTCGGCTGATCATCCCTTTGTACCTGCCCTCTGCGTCCACAACCGGCAGGCGTTTGGTGCCGGTCGTCACCATGAGTTCAATGGCCTCGTCTATTGCTGCATCCTCCCGGATCGACGGTGCATGATCGTCCATAACTTCGGAAACCGTCCTGCCCCGGACGATGTTGCCGAGTTCCTTGCGGCGTTTCCCCGCCTGGGTGAATGGAATTTTCCGGGAGAGGGCTTCCCAGATGCCGCTTTCCTGAGGGAGAAGCTCCTCGAGTATGTCCTGATCCGAAATCATCCCCAGAAATCGGCCGTCCCGGTCGACCACCGGAAGTCCTTCCAGGTCCTTGCTGTTTCCGATATTGATGATCTGTTCGATCGGGGTGTCGGGCAGTACCGTCTGGATGTCCCTTTGCATGATGTCGGCGACGGAACGGAGGTTTTCGACGATAACATTCTGATCCTGAAAGGATTTCCAGTCGGGAGATTCGCGCATGATTGCGCGGAATACGTCCACCCGGGAAAGCATGCCGACGATTTCCCCGGCCGAATTCACCACGGGCAGCCGCTTCAGCTTTTTCTTGATCATCAATGCAACGGCTTCGGTGAGGAATTTACCCTCCTCGATGCATACCGTCGGCTGTGACATGATCTCATCCGCTCTTTGACCGGCAAGCCCGTGGAGGACTTCGTTTCTCTTCTCAGGGTCGGATTTCGAGAGGAGTCCCAACCGCATCGGCATTCCTGCTTTGTATATCAGGTCGCCTTCCGTAATGACTCCGACCGGGCGTCGGTCCTGGTCCACGACCGGTACCCCGGTAAATTTGGACGATAACAGCAGATTGGCAACATCATCGATCCGGGTGGAGGGAAAAACCGTTTTCGGGTGCGGCGTCATCACATCCCTGATCCTCAATTGCCTAGGGATGAGCCGATTTCTGGTCCTGTGGCTCACTACATCAAGAGGGTGGGCAGCAACGATCCCATCGGTCACCATGACCTTCAAAACATCGATTAATACATCATATTCCGCTGCCGGCAGTATGATGTAGATCCGAACGGGCATGTTGTACGAGAGCACTTCCAGCTTTCTGGTAGCGATTTCGCCGCTCTCGTAGCACCCTTCGGTTCCCTTGGTGACGATACAGCGGGCTGCTATCTTCAGGCTGGCGATGTAGTTGACTATGGCGTCTCCGAGAGGTTTGCCGTTCCAGCGCGCCTCCTCGCTGGTGAAGATTTCGATGGCTTTGTACTCAAGCATGGTTCAATCTCCTATATATGCCTGCAAACCCACATGCCGAAAGCAACCAGAGTAAAACCGAGTATGTTGTTCAACAGGAAATTGGCCAGAGCGAGAAGACTCGTGTCGGCAGCGATGAAATTGATGCTTTCGAGCGCATAGCTCGAAAAGGTGGTAAGCGCCCCCAGAAATCCCGTGATAAAGAAAAGTCGGGGGAGCGGGCCCATAATGCTGCTGCTTTCGGCCAGCGCAAATGCAAAGCCTATCACGAAACAGCCCGACAGGTTCACGATCAGGGTGCCCCAGGCAAACCCGGTTCCGAAGAGCCTTACGGCCAGCAAAGACACTCCGTATCGACAGAGGGTCCCGAGGCTGCCTCCAATTACGAGCAGTGCAATTTTTACAAGCAGGTCCTTCAATTCATCCTCTTTAGGATAAGCCAATATCAGGTCGGTAAAAGAACAATCTGCGCGGATTCCAGTCATCCAAAATAAAAAACTCCTGCCAGAGATAGCCTGGAGGAGTCCCTTCATGGTCCTGTCGGAAGGCGCACCTCTCCACGCTTGGCAAAGCAGGAGTCATCAGCACCCCGGGTGCGGTTTCCGGCGAACCCCATCGCCGCTTGTGAAATATGAGAATAGCATTAGGGTATTTCAAAATCAAGGATGGGAGTTTTTGTGCCCGTGGAGAGTGTCCCGAATGCCTCCAGGAAACTTATGAAGCGTAAACGGTGAGCGGTGTAGAAGGGTGGGCACAAAGTTCTATCGTGCCCACCATCCACCCCCTCGGATCAGGGTTCATCGGGATTGCCGGGCGGTGGGCACTTAAACGAGGGTGCCCACCCTACACCGCTGTCGTTCTCATTTCAGGTGGCTTTCTAATTAACAAAAGAGTTCCATTCTCGTTGAAACCGTATCCGGGAATGCGGCTGGATCCCGGCCAAAAGCGTGCCGGGATGACGTGGTAGCGTCCCTGGGGAACAGGATTGTCTGTCCGTGCCGCCCATCCTGTTCGGAAATCCCCGGGACCTGTTTTTCGCCCCAAAAATCGACATGGCCGGCTTTTGGCCGGCCATGTCGATCTGCAACAATACTATAAAGTCGTGCATAACCTTGCGCCGGGCTTTGCTCTGCTCAGCCCGATGCACTCCCGCGTCCCGCACCGGACGCAGGTATTCAACCTGATTAATCAAAAAACCGGTCCCTCGATCAGAAACTAATCCGCCTGCCTCCTGATGAAGGTCGGGATGCTCAGGTCTTCTTCCTCATGCGACCTGCCGCTTCCGGTGATCATCTGGAGCAGTGTCCTTCTTTTTTGCGGCTGTTGCTGGGTCTCGGTTTCGATCGGCTCCATCTGCTGAACGTTTTCGCCGCGCGGAATTCTCTGCCGCACGTGGGCCGGGATCTGGAGATAATCGTAGTTCAGATCCGGAACGACGCCATCGGGTTTGAGCCGTCGGAGGGGCCGCACCTGTGGTGTTTCGGCCGCCTTTTTCTGCTCGAGCTTCTTACCGATACCCGTTGCGATGACGGTTACGCGGATCTCGTCCGTCATGCTCTCGTCCATGACCATGCCGAGGATGATGTTGGCTTCCTCGTTGACCTCTTTCTGGATGATCGAAAGCGCTTCCTCGAATTCATGCATCCCGAGGTCCGGACCGGCGGAGATGTTGATCAGGGCGGCCCTTGCGCCGTGGATGGAGATATCTTCGAGCAGCGGGCTCGAAATGGCCTGCTGAACCGCCTGCGAGGCCCTGTTCTCGCCTCTTGCAACGCCGGTTCCCATGAGGGCAAGCCCCATTTCGCCCATTACGGTTTTTACGTCGTTAAAGTCAACGTTGATGTAGCCCTGTTTGATAATAAGGTCTGAAATACCTTTTACTGCATAGAGCAGGACATCGTCCGCCCTTTTTATCATTTCGAGGAAAGTAGAACGTCTGTCGGCAAGGCAGAGAAGGCGATTATTGGGAATGGTGATAAGAGTATCGACGGTATCCTGGAGCTGTTTCAGGCCTTCGTCCGCATTGCGGATCCGGACCTTGCCCTCGACCATGAAAGGTTTCGTTACGACCGCCACGGTCAGGGCGCCCATTTCTTTGCAAATCTGTGCCGCGATCGGGGCACCGCCGGTTCCCGTGCCGCCGCCCAATCCGGCCGTTATGAATACCATGTCGCTGCCGTTTACAGCTTCACGAATCTTGTCGATGTCTTCCTGAGCGGCTTTGGCCCCCACTTCGGGCTGCCCGCCTGCTCCCAGGCCTTTGGTCAGATTGGTCCCGAGTTGAATCTTTACCGGTGCGAGATTTCTCTCAAGCACCTGCCAGTCGGTATTGGCGGCAATGAACTGAACCCCTTCGAGTCCTGTTTTGATCATATTGTTGATTGCATTGCCGCCACCGCCACCTATTCCCAGAACGGTAATTTTGGCTCTGCTGCTGACTCCGGCTTGTTCCATCGTCATCTGCTCCATTCTGTCCTTCCCCCTCTTTGTCTCTTTCCTCGCCATACTCGCTCCGCTGGATTCCTCTGAATATTCGAAACAGCCTGGCGCTCCCCCAATGCCGGTTCCAGCCACAACCGGCTATTGTTAAAGGGGTTAAACCGCTTCTTACCAGAATTCCTTGTACCACCGCTTTAGAATTTCCCAAACCGACCAGATCTTGCCGTGGGTATCCCGCATCGGCATGCCGCCGCCATGGTCTTTCCCATAAAGCAATAATCCGGCCCCTGTGGAGTAAATAGGATTCTTGACGACGTCTCCGAGGCCACCGAAACTGTAGGGAACCCCGATCCTCACGGGCATGTCGAAGACCCGTTCGGCCAGTTCGCGAATTCCCGGCAGGAGCGAAACTCCACCGGTCAGAACCACACCGGCGTGCAACGATTCGATGAACCCCGACCTCACCAGTTCCCATTCGATAATGTCCAGAATTTCCTTTACGCGCGCCTCGATAATCTGTGTGAGGATCGACTGGGCCAACTGGCGCGGTTTCTGGCCGCCAACCGACCCGACTTCTATCACATCCTGCTGGTTGACCATTTCAACCAGGGCGCAACCGTACTTCTTCTTGATCTTCTCCGCCTCGTCCATCGCGCACCGAAGGCCGACGGATATGTCCGAGGTTATATGATTCCCGCCGAGTCCCACCACGGTGGAATGGCGAATGGAATTATTCTGAAATACCGCTATTTCGCTCGTCCCCCCGCCGATGTCCACGAGGGCCACTCCGAGCTGCTTTTCGTCGGCATCGAGTACCGCTTCGCTCGAAGCGAGAGATTCCAGGACTACGTCCTGCACCTGCAGCTCAGCGCGTTCGCAGCATTTTATGATGTTCTGGACCGCGCTGGTCATCCCCGTAATGATGTGCACCTTCGCTTCGAGCCGTACCCCGGCCATCCCGATCGGGTGGTGAATCCCGTCCTGATCGTCGACGATATACTGCTGGGGAAGAACATGTAAAATCTGGCGGTCGAAGGGGAGGGCAACCGTTTTGGCGGCATCCAGAACCCGCTCCACATCCGACTGCGTAACTTCACGGCTCTTGATTGCGATCACTCCGTGGCTGTTGAGGCTTTGTACATGCGTCCCGGCCACACCGGCAAATACGGACGATATTTCGCAGCCCGCCATGAGTTCGGCCTCTTCCACGGCCTTCTTGATGGAATGAACAGTCTGGTCGATGTTGACTACAACGCCGCCTCTCAAGCCGGCTGAGGGGTATGTGCCCACGCCGACTATGTCCATTCCTTCGGTGGTGACTTCTCCGACTACGGCACAGACTTTTGTCGTTCCAAGGTCGAGACCGACGATCAGTTCCTCTTTCTTACCCATCGGGTTCCTTTCACACTCCCATTTACAGCAGAGTCTTCCGACCTGTTCTCAATTGAAAGCCGGCCGATCAGCCTGATTGCTTTCCGTGTCCCCCCTGTACCGATTTGGGAATTGGAAACTGACCGTCTAAATATGCCTTTCCCGGATAGTCGAGATCGATCCGGGTCACCAGCTCGTTCCACTGCCGCTCGTTCAGAGTGGATATTACTTTTTTCAGTTTGGCCAGTTTCTTGTCGAAATCGTCCTGGCCGATATCTACAGGGACTCCTCTTTCGCCCAGTACAAGGGTGAACCCGCCGGCACCCCATTGACACTCGCGAACGGAAGTGGGCGGCAGCCAACTCCTGGATCTATCCAGAGCGGCCATGAGTTCCCTTATCTCCCGCATGCCGCGTGCCGGAACGGCCCCTCCTTCCTGAGGATTGAGGCCGCAAAGCCCGGATACGATCGGAAGCGGAAGGTTTTCATCCGGAGCTTTTGCAAAGAGGATGCCCTCATCATCAATAAGCCAGGTGGATTCGCCGCATCTAAGCAAGGCAATCGGCTCGCGTTCCTTCACTTCGGCTACGATGCGCCCCGGGGAGTCCAGCCGGACGGAAGCGGTTTTGACGCTCGGAAGCGTCTTGATCCGTTCGACAATCGGTTTCATCCTCAGGTTCAGAACGCATTCGCCCCGGCGCACTCCCATGGTGTTCAAAACCTCAAAACGGTCGAGCTTTTTGAGACCCGAAATCTCGATCTCCTCGACTCTCAACCAGGGGGCTTCCAGAAGGGCGTGATAGAGCCGCGTCAACCCGGCGCCCAAAAGTACAACCAGGCAAAATCCTAAAAAAACTCCAAACGGTGCCCGAAATTTGCGAAGATTTCCCTTTAGACGCCTGATACGGCTCTCTCGGTACTTGTTTCGCTTCCTTTTTCTGGATTGTAGCATCGGGCCGGGATCTTTCAGGGTTGCCCCAGTATACGAATTTCTCGTTCCAAACGCACGCCAAAAGTGCCGAAAATTACGTTTTCTATCTTCTCAATTAGCTGGCGAATTTCCCCTGCTAAAGCGTTTCCGCGATTGATTATCCAATTAGCATGTTTCCTGGAAATCTCGGCATCCCCGATGCGGCAGCCTTTTAGACCCGCCTTCTCGATGAGCGCTCCGGCGGAATGCCCCGGAGGGTTCTTGAAAATCGACCCGGCGGACGGATATCTTAGCGGCTGTGTCCGCTTGCGGTGCTGCAGGATCTCCTGCATGCGGCTTTTCAAGGTTTCTCCGGATCCTTTTGCAAATCTGAAACAGCCTCCAAGAACTACGGCGCCCTCGGGAACGCCCATGCTCCGGTATCCCGGCGAGAGTTCCGATTTCAAAACTCTGCGTTTTATTCCCTCTGCATCTACCAGATCCAGGTAAACCAGGCAGTCGGAAACGGTCTCCGCGGGTACGCCGGCGTTCATGACAAGCGCTCCGCCGACAGTCCCCGGAATTCCCGCAAGGGACTCCATTCCTTCCAGTTCGTTCGTGACGCAGTATCGGACCAGTTCCCCCAGTTTCCTGCCGGCTCCAGCATAAACGGCTGCCGAGTCCCCGGCGCTTTCTTCCATGCGCAGGATCCCTCTGCAGGCGAGCTTGAGCTGGATCGCAGCCGCTTCCCACGGCCGGTCCGGAGGAAGTACGTTGCTTCCGCCGCCAAGGACGACGTGGGGGAGGCCCTTTTCCCGGAGTTCCTGCAACAGCAGGAGGAGCGCCTTTTCAGAGCGCGGACGCGCAAGGCATCGGACCGGCCCCCCCACCCGGAAAGTGGTATGCCGGGAGAGCGGCTCATCGAGCAGCAACTCCAGATCGGGCATCGCTTTCAGAGTGGAGCTGAGAGACATCGTGCGCTCCGATTTCAGGATCCGGGGACCAACGGGCATCGCTTATCTTTCTTATCTCATCGACCCGTACCGTTCAGCCTCTTCAGAAGCCTTTCTCCAACCTGCCATATATTGCCCGCGCCCAGCGTAATCACCACGTCGTTCGGCCTGACCGTCGCATCGAGCTGATCCACCATTTCATCAATGGTCGGGCAGAAATGCAGATCGTGGTGCCCGTGGGCCGCTATTTCTTCGAGTAGCCTGCTTGCCGTTATGCCGGGAATGGGCTTTTCGCTTGCAGCGTAAATTTCCGTCATGAACAGCGCGTCCGAGTGGTAAAAACAGCGGGCCAGCTGCTCCATAAGCGCCTGGGTCCGCGAATAGCGATGCGGCTGAAAGGCAATTATCCTCCGCCGGTCGGGGTAGCAGTTGGCAAGCGTTTCCAGGACGGCCCGGATTTCCGTCGGATGATGCCCGTAGTCGTCCAGGACCAGCACGCCCTTTGCCTCGCCTTTTATCTGGAACCTGCGCTGGACTCCGGTCATGTCGCGCAGCCCGGCCTGAACCGCGGGCCAGGGGATTTCGAGTTCGTGGGCGACGGCGACGGCAGCCAAGGAATTGAGCACGTTGTGACGGCCCGGAATAGGGATCTCCATCTCGCCGAGGTCCTCTCCCTTATGAAAGGCCCGGTAGGTGCTGGAAAGCCCGCAGTTCCGCACGTTTCGCGCCTGAAAATCGGCCTGGGAGGAAAACCCGTATGTTGCGAAACGCTTCTCGACTCGCGGCAGAATCGCCTGGATATTGTCGTCTTCCAGGCACAGGATCGCCTGGCCGTAAAACGGGATCTTGTTGATGAACTGAAGGAAGGTATCCCGAATGTGATCGATATCCCGGTAGTAGTCGAGGTGCTCGAGATCGATATTGGTAACGACCGCAATGGTTGGAGGCAGGAGCAGGAACGTGCCGTCGCTTTCGTCGGCTTCCGCCACCATGAATTCTCCGGACCCGAGTTTCGCGTTCGTACCCCAGGCATTCAGCCTGCCGCCGATGACGACCGTCGGATCCAGCCCGCCCCGGGCGAGCACTGTGGAGACCATTGACGTCGTAGTCGTTTTGCCGTGAGCACCCGCAACGAGCACGGAATACTTCAGGCGCATAAGCTCCGCCAGCATCTCCGCCCGACGAATTACCGGGACCTTCGGAAGCTTTCGCGCAGCCTGGAGTTCGGGATTGTCTTCGGAGATTGCCGATGAGACGACGACTACGTCGGCATCGCGAACGTGCGACGGATCGTGTCCCGAATAGATTACCGCGCCGAACTTGGCGAGCCGGTTCGTCAAATCCGAGACTTTCTGGTCCGAGCCGCTCACCTTGTATCCGAGATTGAGCAGCAGTTCGGCTATTCCGCTCATGCCGATGCCGCCGATCCCGATAAAGTGTATATGTTGATAACGTTTAAACATTATTTTCCATCCGATTTTCGCAACTTCTGGCTATGCTCATGAGCAGGCCGATCGCAAGGCAGTTCGCGGTAAAGGCACTGCCCCCGTAAGAAATAAAAGGAAGCGGCATTCCCTTCGTTGGTACCAGTCCCAGGACAACTCCCATATTGAGCAATGCCTGAAGCGAAAGAAGCATCGTAAGTCCGACCGCCATGAGGCTGCCCAGAAGATCCGGGGCATTTCTCGATATCTGGAGCCCGGTCCTGAACAGAAAATAGAAAAGGATGCACGGCACCAGGATGCCGACAAACCCGAGTTCCTCCCCAATTACTGCAAGGATGAAGTCGGTGTAGGATTCGGGGAGATAGAAAAGCTTCTGCGACCCCGCGCCCAGGCCTTTTCCGAAAAAGCCGCCGGACCCGACGGCTATCCACGCCTGGATGAGCTGGTACCCCGTATCGAGAGGATCGATCCAGGGATTGAGGAAGGCCGTTATTCGCTCTTTGCGGTAAGGGACCAGGAAGACGAAACGGTATATGCCCAGCACCGCAACAGGTGTCAAAAGGAAAAAGTATCGGCAGGGCACGCCGCCGACGGAAAGCATAACGACCAGAAGAATAC
>JAEZHY010000206.1 GCA_023416335.1 Pseudomonadota bacterium
TTGCCCTATCCTCCGGGCGGGCAAGGCAATTGTAACAAACGCATTGAGGAAAGAATAGGCAGAGGCAGACCGGGCCTATCCACCTTAAAAAGCACGAATTTTTGTCTAGACTTTGGGGGCCGCTTTAATGTGAACATGGTCCAGCATGAGATGTCCTTCAAGTATTTCACTCCTTTCTGCTGAGGCGGCGTTCTAAACACTTGCCCCAAATGATTCCGGAGTTGCTCGTGTAAAGTTTTCCTCCTGCATTTGGGAGTCCAAACCACATGGTACTTGCAGTCCCATACCGTGTGGCTTAAGCTTTGGTACTCGTCCATACGAAAGCTTCCTTCTTTGCAAACTTTGAGCGGTTCACAGGTGGGAGGCTTTCGTATATTCCCGCAAATGTCAAACTTCGCGAGTCCGCCGGCAGAGCCGGAGGTTTACCCAGATTAATTACGATAGGTTAGTCAAAATTTCACCGGGTCGCTTCCTTTACTCAACAACATTGCCCTCTGTTCCCCCCAAAACTCCAGTCCGAGAACCTACATTTCATCTTCTCAAACTCAAATTCCTTCTTTTATCTTTTCCCCCTCTTTTATAGAATCATCCGAGTTTTATGCAGCACGAAATAAAAGGAGGGGAATCGATGCGAAATAACCGTCCGCCTGCTGATCTTTGTCCCGGTTTTTCTCCGAATGAGCCGGTGAAGCCCAGGCTCATTTCCGAAGAGGAAACAATCTATGCTCGGTATATTTATACCCTGGTTTTGCTCGACGAGGTGAACGGGGAAATGCCCAGGGCCCAATCAAGAATGGAGGAACTTAGCGAATCAGCCCGGGCTGACAGGGCAAAGCTTGAATCCCTCAGGAATGTGCTCCGGACTGTGCCGGACCATGAAGCCCGGTCGCGAGCAGCAGAGAAAATCCTGCGCAGCGTAGAGGAAAAAACCGCCCAAATTCGAGAAGCTCTCTTTCAGTCTGCCGAGTGCGGTTTCCTTTCTCTCGGGCGATCGGAAGCAGACCTCAAATGCATGAAACTTGTGGATGAAATAATGTCTGATGGCGAAGAGTACCTTCGAAAGATAAAATGCTGTCTTCAAAGAGCTGAAAAAATTGAAACCATGCTCGCAAATGATAGGATTGAGAAACATAAGGCGGAATTAAAGAATCTTCTTGGCAAATAAAATTCCTAGAAAACCATTTTCCAAAGTTGTTCAAGGGGTTCGTTCCCCTTTGATCCGCCTATCTTCCACTAACCTTCCGGCTACAAAGGCTTTTCCATCGAATTTGAACCAACATGTCTGCTTTTGGTCGTCGACTCGAATTATACTTTAGACATTAAGCAAGAAGATTCTCGGAAATCTTTTGGCATTTTTTGTTGTGCGGAATAGTCGAAGGTCAAATTCACAGCCCATGTTCGAAGGTTTTGAGGAATCCATGCGGAAACTCAGATTGGGAATAAGTACCTGCCTTCTCGGGGAACCCGTAAGATATGACGGAGGGCATAAACTAGACCGGTTCCTAAGGGATACGTTGGGGCAGTTTGTCGATTACGTTCCGGTCTGTCCTGAAGTCGAATGCGGGCTTCCGGTTCCAAGGGAATCCATGCACCTGGAAGGAGACCCGGACGCCCCCAGGCTTGTAACCTCCCGTTCGCACAGAGATCTTACCGATCAAATGCTCTCCTGGGCAAAACGCAGGGTAAGGGAACTGGATACAGAAGAACTCAGCGGCTTTATCTTCAAAAGTAATTCCCCGAGCAGCGGTATGGAACGTATCAGGGTATACGACGGCAGGGGTATGTCCAGGAAAGTGGGGACAGGCCTGTTTGCCCGAACTTTCATGAATCACTTTCCGCACGTGCCGGTTGTAGATGAAGGACAGCTTCACGATCCGGCCATCCGGGAAAATTTCATTGAGAGGATCTTTGTCCAACAACGGTGGAGAGAGGCGATAGCTGAGAAAAGCACGGCAAGCCTGGTCCGGTTCCATACATGCCACAAACTGCTTCTCATGGCTCACAGCCCGAAGCATTGCTCATCCATGGGAAAGCTTGTCGCCGAAAGCAAACAGGTTCCGGTCTTAGACCTCTTTAAACAATATCAAACGATGCTCACGTCTGCATTGAAATTGAAAGCAACAACAAGGAAACATACGAATGTCTTGCAGCATATGGCCGGATACTTCAAGAAAGAACTTACCCGGGATGAAAGAAGCGAACTTCATGAACTGATCGGACAATACCATTCCGGCTATTTGCCCCTGATCGTTCCGCTTACGATCATCAGTCACTATGCCCGAAAATTCGATCATTCCTACTTGAAATCCCAATACTACCTGAATCCCCACCCCATCGAACTGCAATTACGTAATCACGCATGATCGAATGCATGCCTCCAAAATAGATGAAAGCCAGGGCGGGGGACCTGGCTTTCCGGGGCGAATGGATACGGGGTTTAGATATGAAATTGTATGGCGGGACTCTTTGATTGTGAAATTATCAATATCCGGCTGCTTTTGAAATAGGGTGAAGACAGTATTCTCCTGCACCGTGAAGCAGTATTCATGAACGAATGACTCTACACTCTTTTACCCGGTCGTAATATTGCAATAGTAAACATCTAATGATGAGATGACCTTGAAAAAGGGCGCCTTATCAGAGGCCGGGAGCCCCGCGAAGATTGCGGGAAGAAACGAACGGTAAGCAGCATAGGGTGGGCATAGTATCATCGTCAATGTTGTTGCTTTAAGGAAATACGCCGCAGGTTCCCAAGGTCCGCCTCATTGGCGTCAACTTAATGAGTGCCTGGACACCATCGTATTTTGGAGGATCTGTGGGGAGAGATTGATGGATGCCGTGAGGAGCAACGGTTCGGCAGACAGGGAACTGTGCCTGCATCCATGTTCCGGCTAGAGGAAGCTGGAGCTTCGAAAGCCGGGGTACCCAAGCCGGAACTCATATGCGTCAACTTAAGCCAACCGCTGGTTCCCAAGCTCTGCTTGGGAACCCCGTTAGGGAAGCTCCTGCTTCCTCTCACAAAAGCCGCGCCTGTCATTCAGCTTTCACCTTCCCGACAGAATTGCGAATTGATTTCGGTGAATTAGATTTGCTTGCCGCTTGGTTGAGACGTCGATCCGCGGGAAAATGACGGGGTGGACGGGGACCGTTGCGGGCAATTCATCGCTCCGGAGGCCGGGGTTCCCAAGCAGAGCTTGGGAACCAGCGACTAGAAGGAGTCCTCTACTAAGTTGACGCCAATGAGCAGGGAGCTTGGGAACCAGCGAAAATCCCATCCACGTACAGGTTGCGGCGGCACTGTTCCAAGACAGTATTCGAACCTCAACCATTGCCATTCAAGCTCTGATTCCTACATTCATCAGGAAGACCATTGCAGACTACTGCTCAGGCAGAGTAACATCCTCATTGCAAGGAGCAACTGATGCTAAAGATGTTCTTAACTTCGGTCCTGCTCTTCTTTTTCATGCCTCCCGGCTTGTCGCCGGCAGCAGAACTCCATCCGGACCGCATCAAACTGCCGCCGGGGTTTACCATCAGCGTTTTTGCGCCTGACGTCCCCTCTGCTCGTGAGATGACCTACAGTCCCAACGGTACCCTTTTCGTCGGTTCAATGAAGGGGAACGTCTACGCAATACTGGATACCAACAAAGATTATAAGGCCGACAAAGTCATCACAATTGCGCGCAACCTGGAACGACCCGTCGGAGTCGATTTCAGGGAAGGCTCTCTGTATGTGTCGGCAACAGACCGCATACTGCGCTACGACAACATCGAATCACGGCTCGAAAACCCGCCGGAACCTGTAGTAGTAAGCGCCTCTTTCCCCGATCGGCGGGAGCACGGGTGGAAATTCATCCGTTTCGGCCCGGATGGTTTGCTCTACGTGCCGGTCGGTGCTCCGTGCAACATCTGCAAAAGCAGTGACGAGCGCTTTGCCTCCATCATGCGAATGAAACCCGACGGGACCGGTTTGGAGATTTTTGCCCGTGGAATTCGAAATACCGTCGGGTTCGACTGGCATCCGGTGACCGGGAAACTCTGGTTCACGGAAAACGGTCGCGACTGGATGGGGGACAATCAGCCACCGGATGAGTTGAATTACGCCCCCGAGAGGGGGATGAACTTCGGATTTCCGTATTGTCATGGAGGCGATATTCCCGACCCGCAATTCGGAAAGGAGCATCCATGCAGGGACTTTACTCCCCCGGCTATAAAGCTCGGTCCTCATGTCGCGGCGCTGGGAATGCGGTTCTATACGGGAAAGATGTTCCCGGACGAATATCGCAACCAGATATTTATCGCCGAGCACGGATCGTGGAATCGCAGCAAAAAGATCGGATACAGGGTAACACTCGTACGCATGGAAGGAGATAAGGCTGTCAGCTATAAAGAATTTGCGAGCGGATGGGAACAAAACGAGAAGACCTGGGGGCGACCGGCAGACGTTCAGGTCGCGCCGGATGGGTCCCTGCTGGTTTCGGATGATTACGCGGGTGCAATTTACAGAATCGCTTATTCCGGAAAGTGAACTTCCGAACCGAATTATCGGGGCTTCTCTTCTAAAGCATCCATATTTTATACCTGCACATCCCTCAAAATTTGAATTCATTATGGAAGTGCTTAGAATAAAAAGGACTTTTCCCCACACTGGCCTATGGAGGGATACAGGCATGGACGTCTTGGACGACAGACCACGTTGCGAATGTGACGCAGAAAGTATTGCAGCCGGTACGGAAGATTGTCCTGTCGATATATGCTTTGTATGCGAAGACGGTAAATTCCAACTGGCGCCCGAGTTCCGAACGGCCGGGCAAGAGGCCGACCCGGCAGACGAGTACTTTATCCCCGGCCCGGGCTGCTGATGCCGCAATCGAGGGGCAGAGTTCGAGGCCGAAACCCGCTCTTATAACGGGCAGACATTAAAAAAGCGGAATGGCACAAGAGCCATCCCGCTTTTCTTATTGCAAACAGGGTCGGACCTGCACGGTAAGCCCTTCCCCGGAGACCGCTATTTCCCGCCGGGCATGACCTTCTGGAACAGGTGTTTGACCTGCGAGAAGCCCATCTTGCGGCGGAGCATGCCGAGTTGATCCTGCAGAGGGATCTTCTTCGGACACATGTCTTCGCAACCCAGGAGTCCGAGGCAGCCGAAGATACCGTCTTCATTCCCGACAACCTCGAAATACTCGTCGTTAGAGCGTTCATCGCGAGGGTCCATCATGAACCTGGCAACCCTGTTGAAAGCGGTTGCGCCCATGAACCCGTCGGGCAGCATGTTCGCCTTGCCGCATGCCGCAACGCAGCAGCCGCATTCGATGCAGCGCTCCAGCTCGTAAATCTCGTCCGCAAGCGCATTATCCATGCGCTCTTCCGGGGCGTTCGGCTCGAACTGTTTCTTCGTATGGACCCACGACTGGACCTTTTCATTCATGCCGCGGAACCATTTACCCGTATCGACCGAAAGGTCGCCGATCAGTTTGAAAACCGGCATGGGCATCAGGGTGATCTCGCTGGGCAGTTTCTTCGTCTTGGTATGGCACGCAAGATCGGGGCGCCCGTTGATCATCATCGCGCAGGATCCGCAGATTCCCGCCCGGCACATGAAATCGAACATGAGCGAGGGGTCCTGCTCTTCCCGGATGCGGTTAAGAGCAATGTAGAGCGTCATGGCATCGGTTTCTTCGAGATAATATGCATCCATGTGTGGAACCGAAGCCGGATCCTCAGGGTTGAATCTGAATACATTGAACTTTAGAGTCCGTCCCATCAAAACACCTCTCGCTTTTGCTTAATTGGTTTCCGGCTTCGGAGTACAGATCTCGGGATCCTCCGTACAGATAATCTTGACTGAACCATAGCCTCTCTCGCCGGGAGGAAGTTCCCAAACCTTGGAGGGCTTTTCGTATTCGAGCGTAGGCAGGTTGTCACTCTCGCTCTTCCAGTACGCCAGGGTACGCTTCAGCCAGTCTCTGTCATTGCGTTCCGGATAGTCTTCGCGGGCATGTGCTCCACGACTTTCCGTCCGCATCAACGCCGCATAAGCAACGCAAAGAGCAAGCCGGACCATTCCGGGCATGCGGAGGGCCATGGACAGTTCGGGATTAGCCCCGACCGGCGTGGAATGAAGACCGATCTTCTTGGCCCTCTCGTAAATCACCTGAAGGTTTTCGACGGCTTTCTGCAACTCCGCTCCCGTTCGGAAAATCCCGACGCGGTCCATCAGTTCGTCACCCATTGCCGCCTTGATTTCGTAGACGTTTTCTCTCCCGTTTTTACCCTTGATTACATCATCGATCCGACTCTGCTGCTTCTTAACCGCTTCCTGAACGATACCCGTCTTGAAATCGACCTGGTATCCCTTCAGGAATTCGGAGATCTTGTCACCGACGATTCTTCCCGCCACGATCGTTTCAGCCAGGGAGTTCCCGCCGAGGCGATTAAACCCGTGCATATCCCAGCACGCGCCCTCACCTGCCGCAAAGAGGCCCTTCAGACCGTAGGCCGCGCCGTCCTTGTTGGTGCGCACGCCGCCCATCGAATAGTGGTGGGCCGGACGCACGGGAATCATCTGGGTAATCGGGTCAACATCGAGGAACTCGTTGCAGATTTCCTCGACTTCGCGGAGCTTTGTCTTGATATGATGGGCGCCCAGATGGCGGATATCCAACCACAGGTGATCACCGTATGGGCTCGGCACGCCTTTTCCAAGACGCATATGATGAGTCATCCAGCGGGAAACAACGTCGCGCGACGCAAGTTCCTGTTTGGCCGGTTCATATTTATCCATGAACCGTTCACCGTTCACATCTTTCAACGTACCGCCGTCACCACGGCAGCCTTCCGTTACGAGAATGTTGGTCGGCACGATTCCGGTCGGGTGGAACTGGATGGCTTCCGGGTTCCCCATGGGAACGATGCCGGTATCCAGGGAAATTATTGCGCCATCGCCGTTGCAGATGACCGCGTTCGTGGTTTCGCGGTAGATACGGCCGTAGCCGCCGGTTGCAATCAAGGTGGCCTTGGCCAGGTAGACCCGCAACTTGCCCGTTTTGAGGCACCGGGCAACAACACCCATACAGGTCGAATTATCGTGAATGAGCGCCAGTGCCTCCACCCTGTCGTGCACCGTAACGCCCAACCGCACCACTTCATTGTCCATTGTGAAGAGAAGCGTGTGGCCGGTACCGTCCGAAGTGTAGCATGTACGCCACTTCGCCGTTCCACCAAAATCGCGCGCGGTGATCAGACCTTCCATCTCCGGTTTTTCGTACTTTTCATATTCTTTCCCGGCCTTATAAAAAATACCTTTGCCGGGAACGACGCGGTTCCACGGGATACCCCAGTACGCCATCTCCCGAACCGCTATGGGGGCAGTTTCCGCAAAGAGCCGCGCGACCTCCTGATCGCATCCCCAGTCAGAACCTTTGACCGTATCAGCGAAATGAACATCCGGGCAGTCGCCCTCACCTTTGCAACAGTTGCCCAGCGAGGCCTGCATGCCGCCCTGAGCTGCGGATGAGTGGGAACGCCTCGGCGGAACAATACTGAGACATATGGTCTCAAAACCTGCTGAAGCCGCTGCCACTGCGACACGCTCGCCTGCCAAGCCCGCTCCGACGCATAAGAGATCAGTATAGAAAGTATCCAATTTCCGCTCCTTACATTGCTTTGACTAAAAAGTAGAAGGTGAACAGCGTCACACACCCAATCGCAATCATGGTAACAGTGAGCTTGTTTTCAAAGCCGTGCAGCGATTTCCGATTGGACCTCTTGATGAAGCCCCATTTTACGCCGATCCGGTAAATACCGATTCCCACGTGGAGTTCGATCATCGGGAGAAGCACAATGTAGAAAAGCAGCCACCAGCCGCCCTGAATTCTCGCCGCGCTTTTCGCCGCGGTGATCGGCAGGTTCGTAAGGACCGTCCACATATGGATACAGCCCATAATCAGAATGATGAAAGCGGTCGTCGCCTGGATGATCCACAACCACGTGTCCGTGTGATTGAAGTTGACGGTGTGCCGCCACATGGCCTTCTGCTCACGAGCGCGGAAGGGGAGTTTCCGGGCAGCCAACACGAAATGAGCCAGCATGACCAGACCGATCAACGGACCACCCAATTGAGCCATATACGTGGCTTCAAAGAAGTGGGCGATCCAGTTCATTACCCGGCCCCCTCCAAAATCTAGGTTAACACTGGCTACCAGAATCATATGCGCCCACATAAACGCTACGAGCCCGACTCCGGTAAGCATTTGGAAAAAATCCAAATACGCCTCAGTTCGTACAGGTTGTACTCGAGCAATAGTCTGATCCGCCATCATGTGTCTCTTACTCCTGGCTAGCTGTTGATAAAGTGGTTGGAAAGAAACCTGGGTTCGCGCGTATTACTGAGAAAATGACAAAATAGCCAAAATGTCAAGTACTTTTTATCACAACTGACCGGCGCCAGATGCTGCAGCGTCCCGGCGGTCGGGCAGGTTTCCTCACACGTACTTTTCGATTTGCATTTCTAACGGATGGGCAAACCTGAAATAATGAACCTGCGATTTTCTCTACAATACGCTGTAACTACTGCATATTTTGGATGTTTCGAGATATCGGCCAAGCATTATTATGTGCTTCATTTCTTTTGGTTCGGACAGAAGTAGCCGATTCACCGCTGATAAATTTTGCACAATGCACGCCCGGACCTCAAAATACCGAGGCAACAGCCGAACCCATGTGAGGTCACGTGCGCGGGGGGAAAGGACGGACCTGTTCAGATGGAAAGCATGGACGTTTACACCAACAGAGGGAATAATGCGAGTGTTTTTTTCCGATGCACAGATGCACAGAAATAAAATCGGTCCTACTTGCAGAAGCGCTTTTTCCCGCTATACTTATTGGACATCCCTGTTGAAACACAAAATAGTACGGCAAGAACGACGCCTATAAGCCTCCGGAGGACGAGGGCGTTTTTCCCGGGCCATGATTTTTCCCCGAGAGTCATTCCGGACAACCACTCAAACTGCGGAATCCGGGTTTCCGAACCTCGATTCCAACCGGCCCCTGTAATGAATGGAGACCAACGCGATGTTCGCCCACGAGATCAACACTTCCGCTTTCGATCAGGAGGACCCGCCCGGCCCTGCTGAAATGCCGCACTCCGGCGGCCAAAACCTGCCCGTTCCGGCCGCCGTCGAACCGCGGCCCTTTTTTCTGAGCAAGCTGCAGAGCTATGATGTCATTCTCCTGGGGACAAAGCACGATCAACCGGCGACCACCCATTTTCTGATGGACATCCTGCCGATTCTGGCGGGGTTCGGCGTCACCCACGTGGGGCTTGAAATCACATCCGACCAGCAGAAGAGAATCGACAAATTTGCCGCCACGGGCGCCGGCAGGGACGACATCGAAGTTTTCCATGTAATAGACAGTCCGGAATACCGCTGCTTCCTGGACGTCATCAGGCTTTGCGAACTCAAGCCCGTCGCCCTGGATCTGCCGCATCACATGTGGAATACCCCGTTCACCCGCGATGAGTGGATGGCCAACAACATCAGCTCGGTAATGCAGCGTGTCCCGCGGGCCAAAATCCTCGTTGTCGTGGGCAATCTGCACACTCTGAAACGCGTTGACTGGATCGATCCCGCCAAACAGGACCGCTTTCTTCCCGAATATCTTTCCGCCTGCGAACCGGAACTCGATACATTATCGGTGCTCGCCGACTATGAGGATGTTCCTTCCAGTTGCACGATTCGCAAGACCTACATGGCAAAGGAAAAGCCGCTTGTTCTCGAAGCAAGCGGACTCAATTTCAAACCCAAAGTGCTCAATATCCTCGCAGCAAAGCCCATGCAAATCCATGAGCTTACCGATGCGATAATGATGTATTAGAAAATTGGTATTATTTTCGATCCCGTGAGGCCGGTGAGAAGACCGCTGCCGGCTCTCAATCGAAAGACGCCCCGCTCTCTTTAATCCCGTCTACCAGTTCCTTTGAGACCCCCGGCACCCTGCCGAAATCTTCCCAGTTCTTAAATGGCCCGTGCTGGTTCCGATACTCGACGATTTTCTGGGCCTTTTCTTTCCCGACATCGGGAAGCATGGACAGGTGCACCTCGTCCGCCGTATTGATATTCATTTTCACATTATCGTCCGATGTCATTCAATTTATGCTCCTTCAAAAGTTGACCGATTTTACTTAAAACTAATTATCCTGTACGTTTCATAAAAGGTTCAAACATGAAAAGGAGATTGCCCGTACCCAGGTTCCGTCAAATTTTTGCGGGACCGATTTGAATTCTCGCTACACAAATCTAGCGGAGAATGCTAGAAGAACTGATTATCACAACGCCCCCTTTAGAGGAAAGTTTGGTCGATCACCCGAGATGTACCACGGAGGTTACGGATGCTTGTAAAGAACTGGATGAGTAAGAATGTGATCACGATTGATGAAGACGATTCGATGCAGCACGCAATGGCCCTGATGAAAGAGCATAAAATCAGGATGCTGCCGGTAATGCATAACGGCAAGATAGTTGGCGTGCTCTCGGACACCGACCTCAAGCGCGCTTCAGCATCCGACGCGACCATGCTCGATATGCACGAACTGCTCTATTTGATCTCCAAGATCAAAGTGCATGAAATCATGTCAAAGAAGCCGATTACCGTTCCGGAGGATTACACGGTCGAGGAAACGGCCCAGTTGATGATGGAAAACAACATCTCGGGCGTTCCCATAACAAACTACCAGGGAGACTTGGTAGGTATCATCACCCGGCACGATCTTTTCAAGATTCTGATCAGCCTGAGCGGCCTCGGCAAAAGAGGAATCCAGTTTGCTTTCCTGATCGACGATGTGTCCGGTTCCATCAAGGTCCTGACCGATGTGATCAGACGCTACGAGGGCCGCATCGCAAGCATCCTCAGCACATACGATTATGCTCCGGCCGGAAAGCGAATCGTCTACTTGAGGATATATGAACTGGATCGCTCCAAGCTCCCTGAATTGATCCAGGAATTCCGAGACAAGGGAACTCTTATCTATCTCGTCGATCATCGCCAGAACAAAAGAAAAGTCTACCAGGATATCATGGCTTAAATCCATCGGCAGGTTTGCCCGGAAAACATATAAGACGGCCCGCTCCTTCAGCGGGCCGTCTTAGTTTTTGATTCAGCCGATTGAAAAGAATTCGCTCAAAACTCGCCCGGGTTTCTCCTTCCGAGTTCCCTGCCGTCCGCACTTACATATATATCCCCAAATTGAATGATTCTTATCGCTCCTGCCGGGACAGGTGAAAGCAGCCTCATCCTTTTGTTCCGAAAATCTATCCGCGCGACAATCGCCGCTCCAAGGACGTTCCCGTCTCTGCCGGCAACCCCGCACAGCAGGTTCTCTTCAAAACCCGGGCGCACGACGTGGGTCCGGGATTCCACTTCAACTCTTCTGCCGGTTACCGCCACAACCCCTTCCGAGGACTCCTCGCAATACAGGAAATCGGTCCCCTTGATGGGCCTGCCGCTGAATATGAGAGAACGCTGGAAAACCAGTTTGCTCAACGGAATCGCGAACTCGACCGCGCGGGAGAAATAGTCCGCCCAGGCTGCCTCCCTCGCCTTGCGCCTGTCGGCGGGAGTTTTTGAGACGGCTTTTCCAGACGGAGCAATTCTCATTATCTCACGGTCCCGATAACCTTTGAGCAGCGGTTCCAATTCCGCCGTCCTCTGGATGCCGATAATGGCGTCCGGTTCAAGAGCTTCAATTGTAAAACCTTTGAGGGTGCGGCCAATTCCATGAACAAGGCCCGTCGTGTTTATGACTTTGAATTTGGCCGGACAGGAGGCCGTGAGCTTGCTCACGCCGACCACCATCGGGAGAAAATGCCTCACCGGGGTTACGTCTCCAACGAAATAGAACATCATCGGCAGGATCCGGTCAAAACTCTCGTTCGGCTTTACCATCCCCATGGTAATGCACGCGGGAGGTCCTATGTCTTTCTGACCTATATCGGCATCGATGATGCCAACCGTCTCGCCTGCAGTCGAAAGAAAATGCGCGAGAAACCGGCAGAATGTGCTCTTGCCGCTGTCCGAAGCGCCTATAACCAGCACCTTATGCCGGTTACTCGACAATATTTTCTCCGCGCATTCTTGCCAGCCCGAAGGTATGTCTATCCCGGTTGCCATTGCTGCTCCGTCCCGCCGGAAATCGATTGGTCGAATGCTCCCGATTCTTCCATGCCCTGATGAAAAACCCTGAAAGGGAAAATCTTATGTAATCACGTCTTATCATAAGGGCACGAGGATTATCTTGATAGTTGGGTCGCGTCAGTCCGCGGAAGACCTTTCCGCGGATAGCCATGAATCGGGAGGATTTGGCCTATGTACATGGAATACATGTATGGCAGGAATGAGTGCCAATATAAGGGAGAAGCTTACCCGCACGGAACTGAACTGTGCGTGTCCGAAGGATGTAAGGTCTGCAACGACGGCAAATTCATCGAGGCCGAAGGGGACATGCCGATTGGCGGAGTCTACATTGAACCGGAAAAGGTTGAACGCATCAGACATGTTTCGGAAAGCTGATGCTCGCGCGGCACGGTCGAGAAACCGTGCCGTAACTTCAATCACTCATTCACTGCTACCTTCTGCGTTTTATCCGCCTGGAACAATCCTGCGTAACGGCCGTAACCTTCCTTCTCCAGATTTTCTTTCGGGATAAACCTCAAAGCGGCGGAGTTCATGCAATACCTCAATCCCGTGGGCGGCGGACCGTCATCAAAGACATGTCCCAGGTGCGAGTTCCCGTGTTTGCTCCTTACTTCCGTGCGCACCATGAAAAAGAGGCTCCTGTCCTTCTTTTCGACAATATTACCGGGTTCCAGCGGTCTGGTGAAACTCGGCCATCCGGTTCCCGAATTGTACTTGTCGAGTGAGCTGAAAAGCGGTTCACCCGAGACTATATCGACATAAATGCCCTCTTTTTTGTTGTCCCAGTACTCATTTTGGAAAGCAGGTTCGGTACCGTCCTTCTGCGTAACTTTGTACTGGAGAGCCGAGAGCTTCTCCCGAAGTTCCGTATCGCTCGGTTTGCTGAACTTCGAGGAATCAGAAACCTTGCTTGCTGCTGCAGTCCCTTCCATATTCCCCCACACTTTCGCAAGAAATTGATCCCGCCCCGAATTGAAGCGGTAAAACTTGTATCGCACGGGATTCTTCGTCCAGTATTCCTGATGGTATTCCTCGGCAGGATAGAATTTCGTGAATTGAATTATCTCGGTAGCAATCGGCTTATCGAAACGTCCCGACTTCTCCAGTTCCGTCCTGGACTCTTCCGCGAGACGCTTCTGCTCAGCGCCGACGTAGAATATCGCGCTCCGATACTGCGCGCCTCTGTCCACGAATTGGCCTCCGGGATCGGTCGGGTCTATATGGCGCCAGAAATAATCCAGTAAGCCGGAGTAGGTGATTTTCTCGGGATTGTAGTAGACTTCCACGGACTCCAGGTGGCCCGTCCCTCCAGCAGAAACGAGTTCATAAGACGGATTGGCGACATTGCCGCCGGTATACCCCGAGATGACCTTGACCACTCCGTCGAGCTTCTCGAAATCGGCTTCGACACACCAGAAGCACCCGCCCGCAAAAACAGCTTTCGGGAACCGGTCGTATTGCGCATCCGAGTCGTGCACGGTCTTGCTCCCGTGCCGGAACCCCAATCCTGTCACGACCAACGCAACAACTACGATTGACGAAATCACGAGTGCCGTTTTCATGGAATACTCCTGCCACATGGCGGGCAATATAGCCGCATTATTCATAATGCCGGATGGTTATCGCAAAGGTAATTCCTCTTTATCGCTTTACAACGGCCCGCCCTAAAGAATAATTGCCGAGCGGAGGCTCTCCCACCAGTCAGAAGTTCAGAGCGGACAGAAGTGCACGTCGATGAACAAGGATTGACCGGCTTCCTAATCATGTCCAAATTAAATTTATCTATAAATGCAGCATATTTACATTCCATTAAGGGAAAACTATCCTCCCGGAAAACTGAAAAATGCTGCAAAGGTTTTTCATGCAACGATATGGAGAAATTGTAATGATTTCCGAAGATTTTGATACTCGAAGCGAGGCTCGATCGGAGCCGCAAACGGGAAACGAGAAGCCGAAACAAATTATCCAGGGAATCTCCGAATATTCCCGAAATGCTACAAGGCGTCTTTCCCGGGAACTCAAATTTCAGGCACAGTCGATTCTGCTGGAGCAAAGAGACCGGACCGCAAGGAATTTGAGCGCACTGGCCGAGGCATTGAAGGACGCCGGGAACAAGCTGCGCGAAAACCGCAGCCGGTCGGTGGCGAACATGACGGAAACGGGAGCGGAAAAAGTCGAGCAGTTTTCCAACTACCTGCGGGAGAGCGATCCTGACAGGATGGTGCGCCAGGTCGAAGATTTTGCAAGGCGTCAACCGGTTGTCTTCGTGAGTACCCTGTTTGTAGCCGGACTCCTCCTCGGGCAGCTTCTTTCCTCCGGAGAGTCAGCGGAAAAACCCCGCATTCTCAAACCCAAACGCGGCTCATCCCTAGAATATAAGCCCGCGGAGGATGAGGAAGGGTATTATGAACGACACTGAAAATCGCGGCCCCGGGCAGGAGAGCAGAACCGAAGGGCGCGAATCGGCCGAGCGGCCCCTGGGGAGCCTTTTCAGGGAACTCTCGCGCAACGCGGTTGAGTTGGTGCGCCAGGAAATAGACCTGGCCAAGACGGAGATTTCCCGAAAGATAACCAGGGCCGGTAAGGATTCGATGTTGGTCACGGCTGGAGCGGCTGTTGCGTATGCCGGGTTCCTCTTCATCCTGGTTGCCGTCGTCATGGCCTTCGCTTTGGTCATGCCCGTCAGTCTGGCGGCTTTTATCGTGGGTTTTCCAGTACTGTGCGCAGGCCTCATCGCCGTCCTGGTGGGCAAGAAAAGACTCAGCCGCGAGAATTTCGTTCCAAACAAGACACTCGACATTTTGAGGGAAGACAGGAAATGGAAACAGGATCGGCTGATGTAGATCGGCCTAATCCAAATCGACGCATCCTGGAGGATCCCCACCGTGACGCGGACGGCATGATATGCCGCATAATGTCGGAAATCCGCCATACCGAAGCCAGGCTGGCGGAAGATATTCTTGAACTTCAAAAGAGACTTACTCCGGATCGTATCATCGATGAATTTTTTACAGGGGTCCAAAAGGAAGCGTTCAGGAGAATTGAAATTATGACCACAAAGACATTTAGCGAAATGGGAGAGAAAATTGGAGGCAAGGCGAAAGACACGGTGAAGAGCCACCCGTACTCATCCGCACTGGTAGGACTCGGAGCCGGGTATTTCATGTTCAAATCCATGAAGAAAAAATCGGGGGAGAAGATGGAGTCCGCATCTTCAGAGAGTTCGACTCCACAGGTTCCTTATACGGAAACCGGGACAACCTCGGGAATGGAGTACGGACTCAGCGGAGGCGAATACAACCTTGGATCCTCTCCGACACAGCACCCGACACCGGAGTCCGAGGTATCCGGCAAGAGTCCCCGGTTCTCGCAATATAAGGAAACCGCGAAGCAATATGGCGAAAAAGCTCTGGAGAAGACTCATGCAGCCAAATCGCGGGTTTCGGAATACGCGGATGAAAACCCCTTTGTTGTCGGCTTCATAGGCCTTTCATTAGGTGTGATTGTCGGCGTACTGACGAGCAGGGCTCTGAGCGAAAATGAACTCATCGATGAAACACGGCGGACATTGAAAGAGAAGACCCGTGGACTGCTGAGAGAAACACGTGAAAAAGCGGGTCACATCATCGAGGAAGCACGTCGTGCAGCCAAAGAGGAAGCCGAACGGCAGAACCTGATCACGCATTGAGCGAGAAATAAGACTCCAATCACGTATGGAACGAACCTCACATTGTCTGCGGCACGGTATCCCGACCGTGCCGCCTCCCTGCCCGGCCGATTCGGTTCATGAGTTCCAATCGGCAAACACGGCGCGGTCGGGAAACCGCGCTACAACTTTTGGTCTTGAGACCGCGGCACAACTCTTTGGCACCACAACTATTGGTGGGAGACCGTGCCATAACAATGGCCGTCATTTCCTGACGACTTTTTTCATGCTTTCGAAATGCTCTCCTCCGGATACCAGGATAGCCGTCTCCAATAACTTCCCGACCGACATGTCTTTTCCCGCCGCCGGAAGGTGTCCCGTCTTCTCGATTTGGGAATCATCCATCGAGGCCAGGAAGTCGACAACTTTCCGGCCGTTTTCACGAAGTACATCCAGGACTTCAGATTTTGAACAGTCAGCATGCTTCCGCGCATGTTCATTAGCAAGCCGGGTTATATCATCCGCGGTCATCCGGGGAAGGGCTTCGCCATTCAAAATCATTTTCGCCATTGCCATTACCTGGTAATGGCCCGCCCCAATATGCCTGGCGGTTACGCCCACGGGCCAGTCCTCCGGCATACATATTCTTTCCCAGTCTTCGTCGCTGCAATTTTCGACAAACCGAATGACCTCGTCGTTGAACGATCCGACACGCTTCGATAGATCGACTGCATTCTTATTCATATTCTCTCCTCCTGACCGTCCGAGTTGTATATTGCCACCTGCAACGAGATTCTCCCATTAACGGGCATTTTCGCAATCTAATCATCAGAGCTTATATTCAATAGGATCACAATATGGAGCTTATGGGATGATGACGGCATTACAGACAACGGAGGCCCCGACGACAGTGGGAAACGACAGATCTCCCGTAATCGAACCGCAGGACGAATATAACGCTCTTCTCCTTTCCAATGCGCATCCGCCGGACTGGGTAAACCCAAAGCCCGCGGGCCGCTATAACCTGATCGTATTGGGTGCCGGGACGGCAGGCCTGGTCGCTGTTTCCATTGCCGCCGCACTCGGAGCAAAGGTCGCTCTTATTGAAAAAGACCTCCTCGGAGGCGATTGTCTGAATACCGGCTGCGTTCCGTCCAAAGCCATCATCCGTTCATCCCGTTCGATTCGTGATACCGTCGAGGCCGATGTCTTCGGGGTCAAACTTCCCGGTGAGGTCCGATCGAACTTCGAATTGGTAATGGAGCGCATGCGGAAGCTCCGCTCCCATATCAGTCGCCATGATGCCGCTAACCGATTTCGAGCGATGGGAGTCGATGTTTTCTTCGGAAAAGCGCGATTTGCCGGCCTGGATTCGGTCCGCGTCGGCGATCGGGAATTGCGCTTCTCCAGGGCGGTCATAGCCACCGGGGCCCGAGCCGCTCACCTCCGGATCGAAGGCCTGGAAAAATCGGGATATTTCACAAACGAAACCGTTTTCTCGATCACAAAACTTCCGGAGCGTCTTGCCGTCATCGGGGCAGGTCCGGTCGGATGCGAACTGGCGCAGGCTTTCCGCAGGCTCGGGTCCGAAGTCTACCTTTTCCACCGCTCCGACTGTCTTTTGAACCGCGAGGATGAAGACGCATCAACCCTCCTGCAGGAAACGTTCGAAGCCGAGGGAATCCATTTGTTTTTAGATTCGCGCATTCATTCGGTCCTGACAAAAGGAAAAGCCAAGTTGCTGTCCTTCCAGTCGCGTGGAAACGTCGGCACCATCGCGGTAGATGCCATTCTGGCAGGTGTTGGGCGAAACCCCAATGTCGAAGACCTGGGACTTGAAGAAGCCGGTGTTGAATATGATAGAAGACAGGGCGTCCTCGTAGACGACTATCTTCGCACAACCAACAGAAGAATCTACGCGGCGGGAGACGTGTGTCTCAATTATAAATTCACGCACGCTGCCGATGCGACGGCGAGGATCGCAGTTCAGAACTCTCTTTTTCTCGGGCGGAAGAAATTGAGCAGCCTGAGCATCCCTCGGGTCACCTACACAGACCCGGAAATTGCGCAGATCGGAGTTATCGGGAAAGAAGCCAGGGAAAGAAGAACAGCAATCGACACATTCGTCAGGCAGATGCAAGAAGTTGACAGAGCGGTCCTCGACGGTGAAGAAAGGGGATTTGTAAAGATTCACACCGCGCGGGGCACGGATAAGATTCTTGGAGCGACAATAGTTGCGCGGCACGCGGGAGAAATGATAAACGAATTAAGCCTTGCTATATCGAACGGGCTCGGGCTGAAGGCGATAGCCAACGTGATTCACCCTTATCCGACGCAAGCCGAGGCAATCAAACAGGTGGCGGACCTGTACACCCGAAGTCGTCTGAGCCCGCTTGTGAAATCCCTGAGCGCTTCATGGCTGCGGGCCGCCCGTTCGGATGCCGCAGGTGTGTTCGAAAACTTTCTTACCGGCGTGAGGAAACGCATCCTGCGGATATTACGATCGGAGAGTCGCCAAACGTGATAACTGTATTCGGAACAAACGGCACAGAACGCAGATCGAAGATCAAAGCCCTGATACTCATGGCTTCTTTGATCTTGGTTCTGCTCGTTTTTCGTTTTACGCCGCTGCAGGAATATTTTTCACCTCATTACATCCAGAACGTTGCCGACCAAGCCGGATTCTGGGCTCCGATCGTTTTCATATTGCTTTATGCGGCGGGAATATGCCTCTTTATCCCGGGAGTCGTTCTCACGGGAGTCGGGGCCGTTATTTTTGGGCCGTACTGGGGCTTTCTCTATATATGGGCAGGCGGAATGATCGGTGCGGCCGTCTCCTTCGCCCTGGCGCGAACCCTGGGCAGGGAATATGCCGGATCCCTGGTGGGAGAAAGACTCCGCAAGTATGATGAAGCCATCGAGCGAAACGGCTTTGCAACGGTACTCTATCTGAGGCTCATCTACGCCCCTTTTAATCTGACGAACCTCGGGATGGGCCTCACCCGTGTCCATTTCTCCGACTATATCCTCGGAACCGGGCTGGGAATAATGGTGGGGACCTTCATAATAACCCTCTTCATAGGAAACATAAGCGGCGTCTGGGCGTCCGGAGACTGGAGCGGTTTGCTTTCCTGGGAAGTTCTCCTCCCCTTCGGGCTTTTCCTCTTATCCCTGATGATACCCAAAGCGATAAAGAAGATCAGGGGCGAGAAGTAAAGAGCGTGAATAGAAAACACAGAGTGCGCCGTAATTGTTTCCGAGTGCGAAGCGCAGAGGCTGCGATAGGGTTGCCCTGAGAGGCACAGCACGTACCGGATACTATCCGCCCCTGCCGGGGCGGAGTTTCCAAGGCGGACCTCATATGCGTCAACTTAAGCCAACCGCTGGTTCCCAAGCTCTTGGGGCTGTTGCCCAAATCATCGCGGCAGCCCCGAACGGCTCGCAGAACCCGGACTCGTCATTCCGATGGACATCGGAATCCACGCCTTTTGGGCAGATTAATAGTGAATTCAAGTCCTTAAAAACTCTGGATCCCGGCTTGAAAGCACTGCCGGGATGACGGGTTGGGGGGCTTGGTCGCAAAATGCCCGCTAAAGAAACTCATCTCCATTTGGGCAACAGCCCCTTGCCTGGGGCCCCCCCGTTGGGAAGCTCCGGCTTCCTCTCACAAAAGCCGCGCCTATCATTCAGCTTTCACCATTCCGACAGAATTGCGAATTGATTTCGGTGAATTAGGTTTGTTTGCCAATTGGTTGAGTAGTCGGTCTGCGGGAAAATGACGGGGTGGACGGGGCCGTTCCGGGCAATTCATCGCTCCCGGGGCGGGGTTCCCAAGGCGGACCTTGGGAACCAGCGGCGTATTTCCTAAAAGCAACAACATTGAACCTTATCGTGCTTACATCAACGGTCTTCGGCAGCAGACAAAAATGCCCGCTATTTTTGTGTCATGGGGTTCGCCTGCGCCCTCTTGGATTCCACATACCACCTGACGGTTTCTTCCATCCCCTTCTTTACATTGTACTGGGGTGAGTAGCCGAGCAACGATCCCGCGCGGGAAATATCGGCCAGAGAGTGCCGCACGTCGCCCTTGCGAAAGGAGCCGTATTCCGGAGCTACGTTCCCGGCTTCGGGGATATACTCTGCCAGGGGCTGCCTGATGAGATCCAGAAGCTGGTTGAGGGTGGTTCTCTCCCCAAATGCAATATTGTAAACCTTATTTACGGATTCCTCATTTCGGGAAAGAGCGGACAGGATGTTCGCCTGTACCACATTTTTTATATAGCAGAAGTCCCGGCTGGTTTCGCCGTCACCGTTAACGATCGGAGTCCGCAGGCCCATCAGGGCATCGATCCAGCGAGGAACGACTGCCGCGTATGCCCCGTTGGGATCCTGCCGTTTTCCAAAGACATTGAAATATCTGAGCCCGATCCATTCGAATTCGTATACCCGTGAAAACACCCC
>JAEZHY010000208.1 GCA_023416335.1 Pseudomonadota bacterium
CGCGGCCACGGCCCGTATCGGTGTGGCTACCGCGGACCTCTTTCCGAAATTTTCGCTCACCGGTTCCTTCGGATTTGCGAGCACGGATCTGAATTCGCTTGCAAACTGGAGCAGCCGCACCTGGTCCTGGGGACCTTCCATGAACTGGCCGATTTTCACAGCCGGCCGTATCCGATGGAATATAGAGGTCCAGAACGCAATCCAGGAGCAGACGCTCCTCACGTACGAGAAAACGGTCCTGACGGCATTGAAGGACGTCGAAACCGCCCTGGTCGCCTATACGAACGAACTCGAGCATAACAAATGGCTCGCAGATGCGGTGGAGAACAACCGCAGGGCCGTCGACCTGTCTATGAAGCTCTACGTGGAAGGCAAGACGGACTTCCTGAACGTCTTGAACGCGCAACGCTCCCTCTTTCTATCCGAGGACGCGCTGGTTATCAGCACGAACAATCTTACCACCGATCTCATTGCATTATACAAGGCCCTGGGAGGAGGATGGGAACGGATCGAGCGCGGGAGAGCCGGCAGTGAGCAGTGAGCAGATTTTGGGCACGATGGTGCTCAATGTTGTTGCTTTGAGGAAATACGCCGCTGGTTCCCAAGGTCCGCCTCATAGCCGTCAACTTAAGAGTGGGATTGTTTTGATATGCTGACGTTTCCTCCTCCGCTGGTTCCCAAGGTCCTCCTTGGTAACCCCGGCCCCGGGAGCGATGAATTCCCCGCAACGGCCCCGTCCACTCCGTCATTCGCCCGCAGATCGACTACTCAACAAGTTGCAAACAAATCTAATCCACCGAAATCATTTCGCAATTCTGTCGGAGGGTGAAAGTGGAATGATAGGTGCGGCTTTTGTGAGAGGAAGCAGGAGCTTCCCAAACGGGGGTTCCCAAGCCGGAGCTTAGCTCCTACTCAGGTCGCCTTGGGAACCCCGCCCCGGCAGGCCGGATAGTATCCGGTACGTGCCGTGCCCACCTATACGGCTCGCCGGTCACTACAATTGAAGTCTCATGAGAGAGAGTCTTTAAGGTCCTGAATTCACGCGGCAGGCGAGGACAATCTAGTTTTTTGGCGGGGTATTTACCTTGAAGAATTCAGCCCTGGCTTTTATTCTCTCTTCGCGGTTTCTTCCCTTGTCCACAAAGAATCCAAACTCGTCATAGATCTGTTCGACGATGTCCCGGAAAGGAGGCTCTTCACCGCCGTTCAGGATTCCCATCCTCCTTAGAGACTCGCGGAGGAATTCGACCCCCTTTTCAGCCGCCGTAGACTGGATGGCAATGCTGGGAGGGCATTTGCCCAGGTCGTAATAGCCGCATACCGAGAAAGGCAACCCTATATCTCCCGCCTCCTCCTGTTTGTAAAATCCTCTCAGCCCACCGGGTTTGATCTCGCCGTAGGGCATTGGCATGAATACGCACGAAAGAGGGACCTCTTCCTCGACCACAGTGGGTTCGGTACCGAAGATGCCGGACACGTAAGATCTGAGCAGGTCGCTTTCCTTTTCCGTAAAAAGTTCCTTTACGTATTCCTCAAAGTAATACCGCATCCGTTCATTTATCTGAAAGTACCCGTCTATCAGTTTTTCATATTCCAGAACCGGCAGCTTCCGCCCGCGATATATCCAGTTGAGCCTGACACAGTCGTGCCCCTTGAAATTATCGACCATCGAATAAGCGCTAAAGAGCCGGACCTTCTTTTCGGAACTGTCGTCGCGCTTTTTCCCGCCACAAATAACACGCAGTTTAACCATCCAGATCTCCGTAAATATGTAAGAAAACTACGGTCGCAATTGGAACCCAAAATCCGTCACGGGTCAATACAACGGACCGAAGACCGGGTGATGCCAAACAAGCCGAAGACGAGCATAATTCAGAAAACAGAAAAGGCGAAACCCGGTCGGGTCTCGCCTTTCCATTACCGCAAAACCTGTAGGTACAGGGCAGTAGACTATCTGCCTTCCCGGTGACCGCCGCCGCCCGGCTGTCCGCCTCTCATCTGGTTCTGATGGCCGCCGCCACCGCCACCACCAGAGCGTCCCTGGAATGACGGCGCTCCGCCCATGCTGCGGCCGCCACCGCCTCCACCGCCGCGCTGGAACGAAGCCCCACCCATGCTGCGTCCGCCGCCCGACATTCCGGACCTGCCTTGCATGACTTGGCCGGACCTGCCGCCCTGCATCTGGCCCGAGCGTCCCATCGAGTTGCGTTCGAATCCGGACGATCTGCCGCCCATGGAACCGCGGTATTGCTGGGATGAACCCTGGCGACCGTACGACTGGCCTCTGCCTGTTGACATCTCCCCCCTGCCGGACATGGTTGAGTTACGGGAGCCGCGCGATCCGCCCATCGATGTTTCGGATGTCGTTCCCGATCTGCCGCCGGATCTGAAGGAATTGCCGCCCTGCCCCGAAGACCTTCCGGTTGCCTGAATCGATGATGAAGCTCTTCCCCTGCCGCTCGTGGATGAGGATTCGGAGATTCGTCCTTGAGAGGTCGCCCCCCGGCCCATGCCGGAAACTCGTCCTTGAGTTGCCCCACCCCTGCCCTGCGGCGAGGAAACCGTCGTATTCGTGTGCTGAACGGCCCTTGGGTTCTGGTTCAAAGACCGGAACTGCCCCTGAGTTCCGCTTCCGCCCGCGGACATTCTGGGAGCATTCACGCTCGCCCCCGCTGCAGGTCTTCCCAACCTCGCGGTGGAGGCTTGTTGCTGAATACTCCTGCGATTGACTGTGGCCGAGGTCTGACTGAACCGGGTCTGATTCTGCGTCACTCTGCTCGTGACGGTCTGGTTAGGCCTGAATCCCGGGCCCCTGTCCGTAAAGCTATACTGTCTGGACACATTGGTAGCTCCGAGAACATGCGTGCCCACAACCGGAGTTGCTCTGAAATTGTTAATAATAGTGGTGTTGTTGATATTCGTCACGCGGACCGATCTGTAGCCGTTGACGCCATAAAAGTGACCGTAGGGGACAACGGTTGCATGATTATAGAACCTGTACCGGCCGAGATTGATGCTGATCAGGGCCGGATTACTGACCGTAAAACCCCAAGGTCCCCACCATCTGCGTGCGTAGTAAGGTTCCCAGGGCAACAGCGGAAACCACCCTACATTCACGCCCGAGTACATCCAGCCGACTCGTCCCGGATACCACCCAAAACCGATTCCCAGGTATGGTGCGCCGACCCGGACCGAAACCACGGGAGGGGCCCAGTACCAGTAGTTGTTTGCCGAGAACCAGTAGCCGTAGTGATGGGTTACATATCCAAACGGTTCATACGGAATCCAGCAGTTGTCGCCGTACCAGTTCGTCCATCGGCCTGCGGTGTACGGGGCCCAGTCTGCTTCGACAGTGGTCGGGCGCCATACCTGGCGGTACTGGCCTTCGTAGTAGACCCGCTCCCAGCGTCCGTTTTCGTCCAAAACCCTCGAATCTTCGCGAATACCTTCGGGCAGATAATTTACCGATTCTCCCTTGGTTTCGATATTCTGAGCGAGCATGGAATCGCGCGAACCGTTCCAGTCATCCCACTCGCTGTCCACCTTGCCTTCTCCGGCGGTGGCCTGCCGGTTATCCGCCAGGATTGATATGGATCCCGGAATTACGTCGTACTTGGCGCCATCTACGTCGTGAATGAAATCGACCTTACCCCGGATGCCGATGACTTCGACCGATTCGTCTCCCACATAGAGATCGAAAGCCGAACCCGGCTCACCCACGACATAGCCGTAAGGTGTGGTTGCCTTGATTACCGTCGTGGAACTCCGGTCGATGAACCGAGCCATACCGGATGCCACATCGACTTCGGTCGCATCTTCCTTCAGGGCTATCATCTGTATCTGGGTACTGGCGCCGATCCTGAGCCAGGTGCTGTTGGGCATCAGAAACTCGGACTTGCTGTTTTCGCCGGAATAGAGAGCATCCTCCAGGCCGAAGGGCGAATCTTTTACCGTCTGCACCCAGTCCTTTTCCTCGGGGACGTAGCGCAGCAGTTCGCCTTCCACCAGGGAGATACGCCCGACCATCATGCCTTCTTTTGCCTGGACCTGTTTCCTGGCCGCACCCGGTGGACTTTGGGGAGATGCGGACCAGGCTGCCGATGAGGCCGTGCAGGTCAGAATCAATGTCAAAAATAATATCTTACTCACGCTTCTCATATGAATCCTCCTGGTACGATAAAACGGGACCTGCCAAAGGCCGCTGCCTTCTTCAACCGGTTCCTCCCGGCAGTTTGCACGTGAGATCATGCACGTGTATCCCATATGACGGGGCATGACGTCAGATAGTTTACATTTTTCATGCCGATGGGTGTACATAATGTAAATGGGCTGGCAACCGCTGAGGCCAGTACTTAAAGAAAGAAGTGTTTATAACCGCCTGCGTGCGAATTGGCCACCTTGTAAAAAAGTTCTTCAGGGGATGGAGGGTTACGATGGTGAAGGCAAAAGACATTATGACAAAAGAGGTCGTGACTGTCGGACCTGAAACGGATGTAACCGAAGTTGCGAAGCTGCTGCTCGAAAAACATATCAATGGCGCTCCGGTCGTCGATAAGGCCGGCAAGGTTCTCGGAATCATCTGTCAAAGCGACCTGATAGCCGAGCAGAAAAAGCTCCCTTTCCCTTCGGTATTCACCCTCCTGGATACCTTTATCCCGATCTTCTCACAGGCAAAAAGAGAAAAGGAACTCGAAAAAATCACCGCCGTTAAAGCAGCCCAGGCAATGACTTCCGATCCGGTAACGGTGACTTCCGAAACCAGTCTCGAAGACATCGCATCCATTATGGCCAACAGGCATTTTCACACAATCCCCGTTGTTGACGGGGGAAAGCTTGTCGGGATAATCGGCAAGGAAGATGTATTGAGAACACTCCTGCCCGGGAGCGTAAAATGAGGTTTGAATGCAAATTGAACTGAAATATTTCCGGAGACCTCCTGTTTGGCGACACTCAGAGGAAAAACCGGGGCCGACAAACATCAGGAGGGGTCTCATGAGCCGACGCAACACCATTGTATTTATTTCCGCCATTTTTCTCGCCTTTCTGTTGTCGGCTTATATTACCCAATACAGCGAAGCCGGTCAGGAGGAGACCATCATCGGTACAGTTGTGAAAAAAGGGAAGAGTTACCTGATTGAAGCCGAGGATGGGGATTATGTAGCGAAGGGCAAGGATCTCTCGAAGCTGGTCAACAAAATGGTGGAAGCAACCGGCATCATAAAGGAAGATGAAAAAGGACTGACAATTCAACTGAGTTCAGTCGCGGAACTGCAGGATACTTCACCGGACTAAACTGTTGCGGTCCGTCGGCCTCCTGCTATGGACCGTGATGGACCGCAGTCGTCCGGTCCAAATGAGATTGACTTTCGGAGTGGTCGATGAGATAATCGGTTCAACAAAAGGGAGTAGCTACCCAGACAGAGTCGTCAGCACGACGTTATAGCCGTCCGGCTCTGTCGTTGGTTAACGAAGCCAATTAGCGAGACTTTTGACACCCAGTGGTTTGTGTCGAAGGTCTCGTTTTTTTTTGCCTGCCGGGACCTGAGACCCAGGAAGCTGTCGGGAGAACCACCATAAGCGCAGGGTTTGCTCCCCTGCTGCCTCCGGCTCTCTCGGGAACTCCCCACGCTTCCGGTCATCCACAATCCCATTTTTCAGTCTCATGCATCAGTCGCAGCCTGGACAGGGCCGCGTTTTCATATAGGCGTGTATCGGAATGAGAACTGTCGAAAGGATAAAGAATGCAGTGTCCCATTTGTGATGTAAATCTGATGATCGCAGACAGACAGGGAATCGAGATCGACTTCTGCCCCAAGTGTCGTGGCATATGGCTCGATAGGGGGGAGCTTGACAAGCTGGTCGAAAGATCGGAGGCACCGATCCGAAATTATGAGGAATACCAATCTCATACCGGCCAATACCCACGTCCCGGCCTGCGCGAGGTCCAGGTCGATCCACGCAGTCACCACAAGCACAAACGGAAATCTTTTCTAGAGGAAATTTTCGATTTCGACTAACCGGCCTTCTCACAAGAAGGGGGCTTCAGGAGGTAGATGATGAAATTTCAGAAATTCTTTTTGGGTCTGACGTTTACATGCCTGTTTTTCTTTGCGGCCTCGACAATAATGTCTTCCAGCGCCTGGGCCAGGGCCGGTGGAGGCGGAGGCTCCGGAATGCGGGGGTCCAGGAGCTTTTCGGCTCCCAGCATGCCGTCCAAACCTTCAACCGGGTCTCCCGGCATAAATGCGCCCGGCAGGAATCCGGCCACGGGAATTCCCTCTCAGCAGGGAGGTTTTTTCAGCCGCAGTCCGTTCATGTCGGGGCTGGCGGGCGGGTTGGCCGGAGGATTGCTCGGAGGGCTCCTTTTCGGCGGTATGGGTCACGCATCCCAGGGGGGCATGGGCGGAGGAGGCATTGGCCTCATGGACCTCGCCCTGATCGCTCTTCTTCTCTACCTGGGATACAGGTTTTTCAAAGGGAGACGAGCCCGGCATGCCGCGGCTTATAACGACCATGCCCAGGGATACAACTCCGAAGCCTATTCGGAGCCGCACGGCATCTATCGGGAATCCGCGCGCGCCGCGTCTTTCTCGGAAATCGAGAGAGGTTTTAGTTCAGCCACCGACCCGGCGTTTACCAACGAACTCAGGGAAACGTTTCAGGACATCTTCTTCAGAGTCCAGGCAGCCTGGATGAACCGGAGCGCCGAAGGGATCGAAGGAATTCTCGCTCCTGAGATTGCCGCTTTTTTCGCAGGCGAATTCGAATCCATGAAGAAGGCGGGCATCATCAACCGCCTCGAAAACATTGCCATCAGGAAGGTTGAGCAGTCGGAAGCCTGGCAGGAAACCGGGGCTGATTACATCACGGTCCTTTTTACAGCCAATCTTCTCGACTACACGGTGGATGAAAAGACGGGCGATATCGTAAAGGGTGACAAGGCGGCTCCGGTAAAGTTCCAGGAATTCTGGACTTTCTCGCGGGAAATCGGCTCATCGCAGTGGAGGCTCTCTGCGATTAACCAGCCGGGCGAGGCAATTTCCGCGGCACACTAGTTGAAATATCGCGCAGGATGCGGACCGCTGGAATCGAGTTGAAGACACTGTTGTCGCCTCTTTACACTCTTTGGCTTTCCGTGCACGGTCCCACCCTGCGCATATTTTCGACCCGATGCGCCCGCTCATGCAGACGGTTGACAAACCGATTTATTCCATTATAACTTGGACCTAAGTAGAATCCGCATCCTGCATCCGGTGCCGACGCTCGTTTCGTTTACCCACCTTTTCGTTTGTCCCTCTCAAAGCACGTTCCCAGCTCTTTTTGAAAACCATGAGATTTGAGGTGACATTCTCGATTCGTGTAAAGGAAGTGCCATGAATGGGATCAGCGGAAACGGGGAGAAGCGGAATACAATAATCGGACGCTCGGAAGAACGCGGTCCTCCCGGCCGGAAGGGGCATTTCAGCTATATTCACCGCAAGATGAGCCCCCTCTGCGATCCGCTCTCCAAACGTCCCTGCATCACTGTATGCACGCCGGCAGTCGGGTCGGAATGTGCCTGGGACGACATCAGGCAAAACCTTATTCAAGCCCTCCTGGACTGCGAAGAGTCCCTCACTATTGGTAATCTGAAAGCCGGCTGCTCCGGTCATTGTGCCAACGGACCGATGGTGGGTTTTCCCCACAAGGAATTCTTCTATATCGGATGTGCTGCAAAGGGACAGTGCAGGCTTGCCGGAGGGATAGAAAAAGGCAGCATTCGTTTCGATCTTCTGTCGGTAAACTGGCGCAGATCATACAGGAGCGACATCTTCTTCGATATGCAGACCGGATTCCTTGCCGCAATTGACGACTGCGTGTGCATGGTCCAGGTCGCGAAGTACTTCCTCGATTTCCAGGAAGGAATGTCATGCGGGAAATGCATCCCCTGCCGCGTCTGGGTTCAACGCGCGCGGGAGAGTATCGGCCGCCTCATCTCGGGAAAGGGAACTTCCGGGGATATCGAAAGGCTCAAAACCCTTTGTTTCCTGATGGAGAAGACGTCCAACTGCGATTATGCGCACTTGACTATAAAGCCGGTACTGAGCGCCGTCACCTATTTCGAAAAAGAGTTTGAAGCGCACATAGAAGGGAACTGCTCTGCGGGAATCTGTACCGGAACACGGATGAAGAATTTCGGTTAGAAGATCCGGCTTGAGTTGAATCGTTCGGCCGGGCACTCCGATCAGTCGCTTTTCGCCATAATAAAAAATGGCGGATTCGGCTCACGCCGGCTCCGCCATTTTCCGTATAATAATCAGAAATCCAGCCTGATAGAGGCAAACACCTGTCAGTGGTCGGATCCGGCCGACCCAAAGCCGGCCTTGCCCTGCACAGCCAGCGTGAAATAAGAGTTCTTGGGATCGTTTGTGAGCACGAGAGCCGACTTCTTCGTATCGCCGTGACAGCCCTTCGGATTCAGCCTTAAACTTATACGTCCCTCGCCACCGGGAGGGATCACCCTGTCAAAATGGGGCGCCATGCTGCCTCAGCCAGGCAACACTTTCTTTATCTCCAGTTGGGCATTCCCCACATTTTTGACTTTGAAGTCATGGACGTAGTCTCTTCCATCGACTACCTCGCCGAAATCATAGCTCGTCTCGGCAAGCTCTATCGCCGGTGCACTCCGAACCTCTCCCACGCCGGGCTGCGCCCCTGCCGGGAGCACCTCCTGGCCGGCAGCCGCGTACAACAGATCGGCAGACGCCAGGATGAAAAACAAGAGTAACAACAACCTTGCCACCTTCATTCGGGATTCCTCCTCTGCACGTTTGGCCCCCCGTCCGAAACGCGAGGGCAGTCTGTCACTTTCACTACACAATCGGTTCAAATGTCCTGGGGCTTGAGATTACTTTTGGATTTCCGAAATCGATTTTTGCTAACTAGAAATTAGCGACAGTGCTATGTAAAACGGGATAGAAGATAAAACTTCCTGCCAAGAATGCCATCTTTTCCGGGCTGATTCAATTGAAATGAAGGAAGAACGACAGAGGCCGGCACTGCAGGAAATCCGGGAAATTCAGCAGAATGGTTGTTTCCAAACCCGGAACGGTTCTATTTTTTTCCCAGATGGACCACCGCAATGCCGTCGGTCAGCCTGCGATAGGATACATTCCCGAAACCGATCCCTTCGAGAATTCTTTTGAGTTCAACCGGACTCGGGAAAAGCCGGATGGATTCCGGCAGGTAAGTATAAGCGGGTTGGCAGTTCGCCATGAACTTGCCGACAAAGGGCATGATATGGAAGGAGTAGAAATCGTAGAGCCACCGAAACCATGGTGTTACCGGCTCGGAGAACTCGAGGCACATGAACGTTCCCCCGGGTTTGAGGACCCGGTACATCTCGCGAAAACCGTTTTCAAAGTGGGTAAGATTTCTGATTCCGAAGCCGACCATCGCGGCATCGAAACTATTGTCCGGAAAGGATATCCTTTCGGCATCGCCCTGGACCCAGTTAACCAGGTCCGGATGGCGGGATTCGAAAGTCTTCGGCATCCCGGCGGCCATCATCTCCCAGTTGATGTCGTACAATACGAGCCGACCGGAAGGGGCAACATACTCGGCCGCCATCCGGGACAAGTCGCCCGTTCCCCCACAAACATCGAGAACCCGGTCGCCACTGCGGAGCCCCATCATCCCGACCGCCATCCTCTTCCACTGATAGTGGATGCCGAGACTCAGGAGCGTGTTCATCGAGTCGTATTTCCGGGCAACGCTGTTAAAATGCCGGCGGACCCATTCGACCTTCTCCTTTTCCGGAACGGAGAGGTATCCGAAATGGGTCATCTTCTCGGCATCTGGATTCTGTCGGGGTATCCTGGAATCGGCAGGGCTTTGGGAGCGCATTTTTTAGCCAGAACTCGGGAACAGAAAAACGGAAACGATCAGACAGGCTTAACCACAAGACCGGACCGGATACAACGCGTACAGGCACGGATTCTCCTGGTAGTTCCATCCGGGCGTACATGCCTTACCTGCTGGAGGTTCGGGTACCAGATGCGTTTGGTCTTATTGTTGGCGTGGCTGACATTGTTCCCAACCTGGGGCGTCTTGCCGCAGAACTCACATACTCGGCTCATGATTCACAGTTCCTTTCAGCAGATATCTCGAGCTGGTTTAACAGCCCTCGTACAGTCAAAAGTTTATTAATACCAGAACGGGCGCCTAATAGCAAGCCCAATCCTGCAACCAAGCTAAATCCGGAATAGACTCTCCGTAAAATGCCGCAATCATAAATCGCGAACGCAGGATTTCAAGGTTTTTATTTGTTCGGGCAAAAATTTTCGATCCCGGTAGAAGATGTCCTGGAACTCAGATGCAAAAGCCGAAACCTTTGCCTGCAATTCCGGCTCCGAAATCCTTGCGGAGAACTCTTCGAGTCCTTCTGCGGGGGCGCGTTTGTATCCTCTTTTAGCCATTCGGCGCGAAAAAAGGTCGAGGATCTTCTGGTCGGGGCTTTTCTCAACACGACGTATGAGAAAAAGTCCCAGGGGAACGAGAGCAACGATCGGCAGGAACCCTGCAATGCGTTTCAGAGCATTCCCGATCTGCCGAAAATCGAAGGAAGGGCTTTGTATGCCGGTTTTCAGCCTGCGCCAGAGTGCCAGCTGCCCTCCGAGATCATAGCTGATGACGAATTTTTCCCAATAGTAGTTGAATGTGTCAAAGAGCAGTCTTGCTTCGAAAAGGAGTCCCCGCCGGTAGGCCTGTCCCGGGCTCTGATATGAAACGGGGGTCGGATCGAGTCGCAGCCATCCCGCGGAATCGTATGCCTCCACCCAGACATGGGCATTTCTCTGAAGGACGAGATAATAACTGCCGGCCCGGTTGTAATAGCCTCCGCGGTACCCTCCCACGAGCCTTGCCGGAATTCCGACAGAACGTAGCATTACTGCAAGAGCCGAAGCAAAATACTCGCAGTTCCCCCGCTTTTTATCGAAGATGAATTCCTCGAGCGGGGATTCCGATGAGGGAAGGTCCTCCAGCGAATACTCGAAGTCTCCGCTTCGGAAAAACTGAAGGAGGCTTCCAACCGCCCCTCCCGGTCCGTCTTCCCTGGACAGCTTCTTCGCAAGGGCGACTATGCGGGGGGAAAATTCCGGCGGAAGCCGCACGTATCTTTCACGGTCGATGTGCGCATCGGGAATGAAATCGGTGACAACGGAAACCGCCTTATACCTCATTCTTTCCTGGATGTTCTCGTGCAGAACGGGCAGCTTTCTCCAGCGCCGTTTTTTTTCGGGGTAAATACCGGCAGTGCGATCCAGGGCAAAAAGATACCGATTTTCCTGCGGCTCCAGGTAAATGGTCTGGGAGACCCTCTTCCCCTTCGTACCCGGGATGACCGCCATTTGCATCGGCACAGGACTTTTCTGCCAGGACAAGCCGTCGAACTGGTCCAGTTCGACGCCTCTCCAGAACAGGTCCGCCTCGTTGATATTGTTCATCTCGGCCCGGAATGCGACCCTGGAATCCTCCTGAATTTCGGAGACGTCGCCAAGGGTTACCTGATCGCTGAAACCCGATTTTGCAGGGCCGATCGTGTTCATGAAACTGAAAAGAGGATAATCGGTGCGGGGAAGAATTACAAAAAGCAGAGCACACAAAGGGATCGAGAAACCGCAAACTATAAAAGACTGGAAAGCGAGCTTGACGGTATTGTCCCGGCTTATCCGCAGTTCTTTATCACCGGCAAAATAGCAGAGTAACATCAACGCGAACGTGCTCGACAGGAAAAGAACGCTGAAATACAGCAGAAAAATCATACTGAACGAGATAAGAGTGGAACCGATCAGCAGGAAAATGCAGATGAGATAAACCTGCATATAGTCCCTGGATTTCTTTTCCTCCAGAAGCTTTATGCCCATCAGGAGAACGAGACCGTTCAGTACCGGTTCGACCAGATAGTCACGTCCTATGGTAAGAGAAGGCGGGATTACCACGACCAGGGACAGAAGGTTCAGGGACCAGCGCGGCAGGGGGGCCATTTTGCCAAGATCTGCAAGAAGCGCAAAAAACACCAGCACAGCGAACCCGGCAATGTAAGGGGTCTCAAGATATTGTACGATGGCGGCAAAAGCTGCCAGCGCACAAAAGTAGGTCGTTACCTTGAGTATGCTTTCAATCTTGACCATGAAACGCCTTGCCGTTTACCGGAGCGACGGGCTGGTAGAACGCCAGCCGTTGCAGGATAGCCCGCCTTTGAGAGGCGGAGAGATCGGGCTCCAGAATTTCGCCGTTGATTCGGAGGCCGACCGGAATTCTCGACCGGAATAGATTTATGACGGCATATGCGGTACAGGAGAGTGCTGTTTCCAGGTTCCCCTTTTCCATCTTGTCAAAATCGATAATGACATGTTGCCGCTCGATAGCGGAGAGTTCTTTGACTTTGAGCGATCCCGTCTTTGCCGTAGCCTTCCAGCTGATATACTTCGGCGGGTCGCCGTGCACGTAGTCGCGAATCGACAGCATATCCGCATCGTAGCCGGGTTTGTTCAGTTCCTTTTCTCCCTTCAGGCGAGCCCCGCTTTCGTGCAGCGCGGCAAGACTGCAACGGATGGGCTTGGGATAGACGATAACGGGAATCTCTTTTCGAATTTTTCGAAATCGCCTGAAGAAGTTGAAGGGGAAGTTGGAAGAAACAACGGCATGGTCGATTTTCGCAGTCCCTCGATGTCCGAAGGAAAATGCAAGCGAAGCGGATTGAGTCGAATCAGCCGGAATGAAAGGGAAAAAACATTCACTGCCGCACGCTTCCACGGTAACCAGGAAGGCGGGCAGCCACTTCCCTTTATTCCGGACCCGGATTCGGGCGGTCACTTCCGTGTTGGCAAAGACCTCGTCGGGCAAAACCAGCTCGGCATCTACGCAATAAATGTTTCTTCGGCCGAAGATTCCCGACAAGACAAGATAACTCAGGAGGGAAGACGTCAGAATGTAGACAAGATTGTTCCCGGTATTCACGGCGGAGAAGCCGACGAGGATGGTCGTCAGGATGAAAAGCCAGCCTGCCCTGTTGATTTTGATTACGCCGGAACGGGCACCTCTTCCAGAAGCGATTTTACTATCTCCCTTTTATTGGCCGTCTCATATTCTTCCCGAAAAATGACCCGGTGGCAGATCACATATTCCGCAATTTCCTTTATATTCTCCGGAATTACGAATTCCCTGCCGGCCATGAAAGCGTTTGCTTTAGCAGTATTCACCAGCGCCAGTGCGCCCCGGGTGGAAAGACCGGCAAGGAGATATTTGCAGTTTCTCGTGGCTTCGATGATATTAAGCAGATATTCCAGGATTTTCTCCGAGAGAAAGATGTCGCTTCGAATACTTTCCTGGATTGCAAGTACCTCCGCTTCCTCCAGGAACGGACTGATGGAATAGATCGCGCGCCTCTTGCTCCCGCCCTTGAGGATCTCCCTTTCAGCATTCCTTTCAGGATAGCCGACACTGATTTTCATCATGAAGCGGTCCAACTGGGATTCAGGGAGGGGAAAGGTACCGAACTGCTCGGCGGGATTTTGAGTCGCAATTACGAGGAACGGATTCGGAAGATCGTAGGTCCTTCCTTCTATCGTAACCTGCTTCTCGCCCATGGCTTCGAGGAGAGCACTCTGCGTCTTGGGGGTCGCCCGGTTTATTTCGTCCACCAGGACGACGTGGTTGAAAATCGGGCCGGGCTTGAATTCGAACGCACCCGAATTCTTGTCGAATATTGACACCCCTGTGATGTCCGAGGGCAGCAAATCGCTGGTACACTGGATCCTGCCGAAAGACAGTCCGAGCACTTTTGCGATCGCAACCGCCAAAACGGTTTTCCCCAGCCCCGGAAGGTCTTCGATCAGCAGATGGCCCCTGGAGAGAAAACAAATGAGGGCGAGCCTGAGCGCCTTCTGCTTTCCATGGAGATAATCGGAAAGGAAATCGATCGCGCCTTCGATCTTGTTTTCATGATTTTCCATTTATGCGGGTCGGTTCGCCTGAACTTTGGAGAAAAACCAATCCTTCAGGTCGGCGATTTCCGGCTTCCTTTCCTGATCGGGTTGTACCCAGATCTTATTCCACTATCCGCACGGCTTGGGCGTCCGGTTCCCGGGGCACTATTTCACCGATTATGTGGACCCCTATATTCATCGCCCCTATAAAGGAGACGATATCGTCGGCTTCTCCCGGTTCCACAACAACGACAAACCCGATACCGTTATTGAAAACGTGGTTCATCTCCGGACCGGGAATTTCTCCCTTCTCCCGAAGGAAGTTGAATATCGCGGGCTTTTCCCAGGAATTCTCATGGATAACCGCCTGGCAGGCGCGCGGGAGTATGCGCTCGACATTGTCAAAGAGCCCGCCGCCGGTAATGTGAGCCATGCCGTGAACACTGTACTTGCGCATGAGATTTAGCGCCGGTTCGACGTAGATCCGGGTAGGCTCGAGCAGTTCTTCGGCAACTGTCCGGTTGAATTCGGGAACAAAGCTGTCATGTTTGAGACCGAGCTTATCGAAAATGATGTTTCTGGCCAGACTGTACCCATTCGAATGCAGGCCGGTTGAAGCAAGCCCGATAATACGGTGCCCGACCCGGATTGTGGACCCGTCGATCAAGTTGGCATTATCGACAAGCCCAACCGCGAACCCGGCCATATCGTACTCACCCGGTTTATAGAAATCAGGCATTTCGGCTGTTTCTCCGCCGATCAGAGCGCACCCCGCCTGTTTGCAACCCGCGGCTATGCCGTTTACGAGTTTCTCCACCAGGTCCAGATCGACCCGGCCAAGCGCCAGGTAATCGAGAAAAAATAAAGGACGGGCCCCCTGCACGACGATGTCGTTTACAACCATGGCAACCAGGTCGATTCCGACCGACGCATGCGTGTCCGCCATGAAAGCAACTTTGAGCTTCGTCCCCACTCCATCGGTCGAGGAGACCAGCACGGGATTCTTCATTCCTTCACAATTAAGTGAAAATAGCCCTCCGAAGCCTCCGATATCGGTGATTACTCCACCTCGGAACGTAGAGCGTACGATCGGTTTCAGGCGATGGACCAGTTCATTGGCTTTGTCGAGATCGACACCGGCTTCCCTGTAGAGATCTCCAGGCATGTGTTTTCAGACCCTCTCATAAAAGTAGGTAGTTGGAAGTATAACGCAGGCGGCCTTAATGCCTTATCCCGTACTGCTCTCGTGAAACCAGGCCGGATAACAGCGAATTTGCCCCTTTGCAAATGATAAAATATATCCATTTACCCGACTTTTTACAATCACTTTGCCGTTATGATTCAGCAGAGCCGGGAGTTGACGTTGCCAAAACCGGAACTCTTGTGTTAAAGGAGTCACACTCTGGAGGGTTTGGAATGACTCCGTTGCAAAGGGCCGGGATGGCGGTCCTTGGATTATTCATTTTTCTGGCTGCTATTTCCACCGTTGGAGCGACGCTGGCTGCGCTGCATTTCTGGCTCTTTTTGCGCCTGCCGGCGAACACGACTTTCGAAACCAGGCAGTTTTTCATTCCTCCCAAAACCGGCGCACACAGGGTAGCCGGCCTGCTCGAATCAAAAGGCGTAATTCGGGATGCCCGCTCCTTCTACATCCTCGCCTGGCTGAAGAAATCCCTGAATCGACTCCAGGCCGGCGAATATGCCTTTTCCACCGCTTCCACACCGGAACAGATTCTCGACCAGATAATAAACGGCAGGGTCGTTATTCATTCCGCCACCCTGCCGGAAGGTTCAACCTTGTGGGACGTTGCCAGGATTCTCGACCAGAAAGACCTTGCGTCGGGAGAGGAATTTCTCCAGGCGGCAAACGATCAGGAATTTATCCAATCGATGGGACTGAAGGCAAGAAGCCTCGAAGGGTATCTTTTCCCGGAAACATATTTCTTCAAGAAACCCATCTCGAGCGCCCAGATGGTCAAAGCCATGGCCCAGCAGTTCTGGCATCATCTGCCCGGTGAATGGCCGGCCCGCGCCAAAGAACTGGGGCGGTCCCTGAATGAGATCGTTACAATCGCATCCATGGTCGAGAAAGAAGCCGTCGTCGATTCCGAAAGGCCCATCATTGCGGGTGTTTTCTACAATCGACTCAAAATAAATATGCCCCTTCAAAGCGACCCGACGGCGGTATACGATATCCCGAATTTTTCCGGCCCGGTCACGGCGGGCCACCTGAGCCGTCAGAGTCCATATAATACCTATCATATCAAGGGACTTCCTCCCGGCCCCATCTGCAATCCGGGAGCAAAGTCCCTTATGGCTGCACTCTATCCCGGAAAAGTGCCTTATATCTATTTCGTGAGCAACAATGACGGGACTCATCGGTTTTCGGTAACCGCCGAGGAGCACAGGAAAGCGGTATCCAGTTATTACGACTTGAAAAAGAAGGCCGCCGAGGAGAAAGCCGCGGCAGGTCACGGTCCCTCTCAGTCACAGGGAGAACCGGACCGGGAGCCGCAAAAACCGGAAGCCTCGGAGGATGCCGCTCACAGTCGGCAACCCGGCCAACAATAATCTCCAATTCGGCCGGTTGATGCTCCGTTTCAATCAGATCGAACGCATGAGGGCGCAGGTTGTCTGAGATCGCCCGCGAGGAAAGAAATGTCTGAGATCGCATCGATCGTTTTTGCTGCAGGGAAAGGAACCCGTATGACCGGGTATGCGGGAAACAAGACCCTCCTGCCGCTCATCCCCGGGGATAACCTTTTCACGGGCAAACGGCCGCTGGTCCGCCAGGTTTTGGACAACCTGCCCGCAGGCCCCAAAGCAATCGTGTTGAATCATTGTGCCGATGAAGTCGGGAGGGCAACCGAAGGCCCCGGCATCAGCCATGTCCGTCAGACCGAAACAAACGGCACCGGGGGAGCCCTGCTTGCCGCCCGGGACTTTCTCCAATCGACAGAAGCAGACCGAGTGATCATCACTATGGGCGATGTCCCCCTGATCAGACCCGGCAGTTATTCCAGGCTGATTCAAATGCTGACGACGTGCTGCCTGGCCCTGCTCGCATTCCAGCCCGCAAATCGCGCGCAGTACGGCATGATCGAGACGAAGGATGACCATGTCGTCGGCATTGTGGAATGGAAATACTGGAAGGAATACTCTGCCGAAAAGCAGCAACAACTCAGGTACTGCAACGCCGGTGTCTATGCCGCCCGCAGGGATGTCCTTCTGAAGTACCTGGATACCCTGGAGAGACACCCCCATGAGGTAATAAAGGAACGAAACGGCAAGTTGACTCCCATCAAAGAGTACTTCCTGACGGACCTGGTGGAAATGATGCACAAGGACGGCTTACAGGTAGGCATGACCCTGGCGCCCGAAGAGGAGGTCATCGGGGTAGACACGCCCGAATCGCTCGAAGCTGTGCAAAAACTCTTCAGGCAAATGCAGCATTAATCCGCCACGATCCGCCCCGTTCGTCCCGAGCCGCGGATATTCTTTCAGTGGACCTGGAGAAGCAGCAAACACGGTCCACACCCCTATTGAGAGACGGGCGCCAACCGAAAAGGGCCGTAGGATGGGTGGGAGCGGAGCGGGAACCCATCGTTTTTTGGGCTCGTTTCCCTCTCATCTGCCGGGAAACTAAGAGACTGTCGAATACGACTTCTTTTTCCGTATGACAACCTTCCCGTGTTTCCAGGCACCGACTTATGCCCCTCCGGCCAATCATTCCCGGGCGTTCCGAAAAACGATGGGTTGTCACCCATCCTACGCCTCCAAATGATCGCGGCAGCCTCGAATGACTTACAGAGCCCGGCTTCGTCATTCCGCGGGTGGTCCAGGCAACAGGTTCTAACGTTGCCTGGGTCCGGAGGACAAGAGGCTTCGCGTAGATTACCGTCCCTCTTGCCTGCGGCACGGGCAACCAAAACCATGTTGCCCGTGTCACCCACGTTTGGTTCCGAGCGCAAGGCGGTGGGCACGATGAGGCGTTGTGCCCACCCTACGCGACTCACCGTCCACTTGTTTTACATTCCACCTTCACAAAAGATTCCGGCCTCTGTCTCTCAATAGGGGGTGGCGCGACGGGTAAGACACCTGCGCCTTATGGATTTCCGTGCCCACCCTACCGTCCGGTCCGATAATTTGGGCAACCACCTCTTTGTGCATTCAGATACGCAGCCCACCCACTTTGCTTTAACTCACCATGGTCTCAGGGCAATCCGGAACCTGTCCAAAAGCAACAACCTTCCCCAGCTTGAAAAGCGGATCTATTCGGATATGATAACAACTCCGTAGCTATTATCCGGAATTGGACTCAATTTTCACTTAATCGCGATGAAACGATCTCTTAAGTACCTTTTTGCAGTGTTGCTTTCCCTTTCCCTTCTCTCCCTGGCCGGCAATTCGCATCGATTGCCTGTCCCGGACAACATTGGTCCATCCATAAGACGGTGGATTTCTTCCGCATTCAAACTGCCTCAGTTCGTTGTACTTCCTTACCGCTATGCCGGTCTTCTGCTTGCTCCCGCTCCGGACCGGCTGCCAATTCCGGTTGACGGAGTTAAAGAATCGAGGCTCTACGGTTCGTTCGGGGCCCCCAGATCGGGGAACAGAAAACATGCAGGGATAGATATATTTGCAGGGCGGAACACACCGGTCCGGAGCACCACGGACGGGATTGTGATCAGGCGGGGAACAAACAGGCTCGGAGGAACAGTCATCTCGGTTCTGGGGCCCGGCGGCCAGGTTCACTACTACGCTCACCTGGAAAGATACGGAGATTTCCACAGATTCGACTGGGTAAACCGGGGAGATATAATAGGTTATGTCGGCAATTCAGGGAATGCCAAGACAACTCCGACGCACCTGCACTACGGAATATACAGCGTCACGGGCGCCATTGATCCTTATCCGCTACTGGCGGAGCAAAAGGAGGTGCAGAAGACCGATATTGTGAGTCGGGGTCCGAATAGCCAAAAACAGCCTTTCGGAGTCGGACACCATAGTTAACTATGCACATCCGATTTCCAACCTGGCATTTTTCTGAGGCCTGTTATTTCCGTCCCCTGCTCCCCGGCCTCTGTTCGTCCCACCAGTTTTTCTTCTCTCCCGTAACGAGTTCCGTTCCCTCTCCGGGGAAAATATCCCGTTCACTTTCAGGTGTCGGGGTCAGCACTGCAGGCCACATATCGAATTTCGGTTCCGACCCTTCCAGTGCATTTGCCGCCGGCGCCGAATCCACCAGCTTGGGATCGCGACCGATATCGGTCCCCTCCACCGCCGCGCTGAACTCGATGGGAATACCATTCGGGTCGAAAGAGTAAATGGAGTGCATTATGCCGTGGTCGATTACGTCTGAAACCCAGAACCCCGCGGCGTCGATCCTGTCTTTTAACTCCCACAGTCCTTCGTCACCGTCTACGGCAAATGAAACATGGTCGAACACCATCGGGCCGGCAACGGGCATTCCATGGTCCTTCAGCGCAACCGGTTCGACATCGGGCCATTCGAAGAAAACAACATAGTGCTGAGGTGCTATTTCAAAGAAATAGAGCTTGTACCCCTTTTTTCCGAGACCCGCTACCATCCTCATACCCAGCAAATCGCGCCAGAACCGAATGGTCCCGTCCATATCCCTGGTTGCCATCGCCAGGTGGTGAATTCCCTTGAAACGGAACATCTCACATTCCTTTCTGCCTATGTCCGTATGCGGAAATTGAACTGATTTTCCCGCCCGGATCCAACCTTTGCCGCTTGGCCGCCGTACCTGGAATCGATACCCCCATCAGGGACTTAACTATGATCGAGGCTGTTCAGTTAGTCACAATAAAACGGCTTTGGCTTCATTCTTTAACACAGAACGCCGGAGGCCGGGAATGAGAGATTGAATCGGCATTCTCCCCTTCGCTTCGGCGGTTCCACTCCCACTCGCCCGGGACGTCAAATTCCGACACGATTGTGAAATTATTTAACTTTTGACTTTATGCAAAAATGATTGTGCACCCTCCGATTCGATTATTAGCTGTTGAAATCCCATATTAGTCATGCTATTGGAAACTTCCGTGTAAGTTTGCCCAGGGTACCGGCTGCTTGAAAGTGCCTGCTAGTGCTGTTTTCGCTCATGCTGCTTCTTGCCGGGAGAATGAACGTAGGGTTCTTCCATCGCTCTCATCCGAAGCTCTGCTCTGGCGTATACACATTCGAGGCAAAACTCAATCGTTCTCATATGAGAGTCCTTAGCGTTTTCATTGACCTTTGTTTTTTAGCGGGTTAAATCACCACTACCCAATGAGACGCTTTTTTAAGTAAAAACGGGCGGAAACGGTCCCCCCCTGCCGGAAGCAGCTCAGACCGGTTTCCGATTTCCCCCGAGGTAAGCCTTTATGAATTCAATTGATGCTATTGTTTTGTCGAAGAAGAAGCTTGTTCTTCAGAAGTGGTTCGACCTCCTGGTTAATACCTATCCGATCGAAACCGTGCGGATGCTCAAAAAGGAATCCAATCAGTTCGCAAATCCGGTTGGACACACCTTTTCACATGCGCTGGGAGAGATTTTCGACGAGTTTTTCCAGGAGAACGATCTCGAAAAGATGACCGCCCTGCTGGACAGGATCATCAGAATCAGGGCCGTCCAGGATTTTGCCCCTTCCGGCGCCCTCGCCTTTATTTTCTCTTTAAAGCAAATAGCCAGGGAATTTCTCCAGACCGAAATTGCCGAAGGGCAGGTCAAGAATGAGGACCTGTCCGAATTCGACGAGAGAGTAGACGGACTGGCTTTGCTCGCTTTCGATGTTTACGCGCGCTGCCGTGAAAACCTGTTCGAAGTCAGGATTGGCGAAATAAAAAACAGGACCCACAGACTTCTTCAAAGGGCCGAACTCATTGCTGAGGTTCCTCCCGAGAAGCCTGAGGCCGAGTAACCATAAACCACATAACCAAACTAACTGAAACGAGGGTTTGTAAATGGGCATCAGGTTTTCCTTAGCTGCAGTCGTTGCGCTCGTTTTGGCTGTTTTTCTGGGAGTGAAGGCGGCTGGATTGACTTACTTCTTCGGCGTCTTTATGCCGTACGCAGCCATCTTCGCCTTTCTGGGCGGCATCGTTTGCAAGGTTCTGATTTGGGGACGTTCTCCTGTTCCCTTCCGGATCCCGACTACGGCCGGCCAGCAGAAATCACTGCCGTGGATCAAACACAACAGACTCGACAACCCGGTCACCAAGCAGGAAACGGTGGGCAGGATGATCCTGGAAGTGCTTCTTTTCCGGTCGCTTTTCAGGAACACAAAATTCGAGTTAGACAAGAACGGCCCCAAGATCTACTACCAGTGGGAAAAATGGCTCTGGCTTGCAGGCCTGGCGTTCCATTATTCCTTCCTGGTCATCCTAATCAGGCACCTGCGCTTCTTCACCACCCCGGTACCCTT
>JAEZHY010000209.1 GCA_023416335.1 Pseudomonadota bacterium
GTTGTGGGTCATGGTATCGAGGCTGATCGGACGGCGATCAGCCTTGGGTTATACGGGAGCTTTCCGCTCCCGGTCGTCGCTACCGACAGGCATTTTAACCAATCGCCGACAAAAAAGGGATATTTTCCAGTTTACTTGCAAAACGTATTTGATTAATTGAACTACTGCCGGCTCGATATTGCCTTTTGACCTGAGGTCATTGCAGCGTAAGCGGGGCGGGTGCCGACCCAAGTACGATGGGTTGCGCTTCTCTCCACCCGTCGCTTTTCGGAACGCCCGGGAATGATTGACCGGAGAGGCACAAGTCGGTGCCTGGAAAAACGGGAGAGTGGTCATACGGAAAAAGAAATCGTATTGGATGGTCCTTGAGCTTCCCGGCGGCTGAGAGGGGAAAGAGTTTAAAAAACGATGGGTTCCCGCTCCGCTCCCACCCATCCTACGGCCCTTTCCAGTTGATGCCCGTCTCTCAATAGGGGTGTGCAGCCCCAGGCCCTTTAGACACCTACGCCGCAAAGTTGACCAGGGTTGCCTGGCCGCTCTTGGCTAAAATGATGCGCGGGGTGGCAGTTTAGATATTATCGTTTCATTAGAAATGCCGCGAACCGATTTTGGTCGGATCCATGCACTATGAAGAATCCGAAACGACTCCATCGGGTCCGAGGCAACAACGATTTACCAACTCAGGAACATTGAATGAACCTCAATCCCCCGAAACTGAAAGTCCCGTATCTCACGTTCAAGAATCTTTCCCGCGTTCCGGGACTCGTGCACGGAGTCTTCACCAGGCACGGCGGGGTGAGCGAGCCGCCATACGACAGCCTCAATGCTTCGTGGAGCAACGGCGATTCCCATGAAGCGGTCAGTGAGAACCTTTCACGGATTCAGAATATCCTCGGCCTCGAACGCATGGTATCGAGCCGTCAGGTTCACGGCGACGTTCTCAACGTGATCGACGCGCAATCCGTTTCTTCGCTCCAGAGCAACCCGCCCCTGCTGGTCGCTCCTCCGGGGGACGCCCTGGCGACCAACCTGGACGGCCTGGGACTCGTTATCAAAATCGCCGACTGCCAGTCGATATTTCTCGTCGATCCCGAAACCCGCGTTATTGCCAACATTCACAGCGGGTGGCGCGGGAGCGTGCAGAACATTGCCGGGAAGACGGTCGATTACCTGAGGAAGAATTTCGGATGCAATCCCGCCGGGATGCTTGCCGCAGTCTCCCCTTCCCTCGGTCCCTGCTGCGCGGAATTCATAAATTTCCGAAACGAGATTCCACCGCATCTCTGGCCGTTTCAGGTGCGCCCCGAATATTTCGATTTCTGGGCGATGACGAGAGAACAGCTCACGGCCGCGGGGCTCGAAAGCGAGAACATCGAAATCGCCGGGAAGTGTACCGTGTGCGGGAAAGCGGATTTCTTTTCCTACCGTGGCGACCGCTCGCCCGGAAGGATGGCGGCGGTGATCGGGTGGAAATAGACGCGCATTATTCCGAAGTGCGGAATACAAAATGCGCTTTAAGTTGAAGGACGGGCGGTGGGCGCGATAAAATCGGTGCCCATGCTATATGGCTGCCGCATTCTTCTTAAGACCCTGGATCCCGGCTCAAAACCGCTGCCGGGATGACGAGGGTGGGACTTGCCGGAGAGCATCGACCACGTACCCGGCACATCTTGCCTACCGGGATGGGGTTCCCAAGCCGGAAGCTTGGGAACTAGCGAAATGCGTTTGAGTCTTTGGAAGGACGGGCGGTGGGCACGATAAAACCGTGCCCACCCTACATGGCTGCCGCATTCTTCTTAAGACCCTGGATCCCGGCTCAAAACCGCTGCCGGGATGACGGGGGGGTGGGCACTTGCCGGAGAGATAACGGAGGCTGGAAACTGCCGGAGGAACCGGCGGCTGAAGATAAACCGGCTTTTCAGAAGGCCGGGCAAAATCGATAAACGGAAAGAGTAAATTCAACCTTGGACAAAACAGGCGAAAAAGCCCGCATAATCGACCAGGAGCAGGTCACGGGACAGATATTCCGGCTCAGGGTGCATGCCCCGGAGATTGCCGGGAAGGCACGGGCCGGGCAGTTCGTGATGCTTCGCGTACGCGAGGGAACGGACCCGCTTCTGCGCCGTCCCTTTTCCTTCAGCCGGATTTATCCTAACGACGGGACCTTTGACATTCTCTACAGGGTCCTCGGCCGCGGGACGTGGCAGCTTTCACAGCTCCAGCCGGGATCGGCCGTCAGTCTCATCGGACCGCTAGGAAACGGCTTCACGATCCCGACCGACCCGGCATCTCCCCTGGCTATAGTTGCCGGTGGGATTGGAATAGCACCGCTCATGGAGTTGATCGCCCGGATCGTTTCGGGTCGTTCTGCGGAAGGTCTTGCCGATGTGCACCTTTTCTACGGCGCCCGCACCGCATCCGAGTTGCTCCCCGAATCGGCTTTGAGCGATTTCGGCATTCCTGTTCACTTTGCAACCGATGACGGCACCTTCGGATACAACGGCCGGATCACGCGGCTCATAGGGGAATTCACTGCATCGGGGAATTTCCGGCCCGCCGAGATCTACTCCTGCGGACCGCTTGCCATGCAGTATCATCTGGCGAAGTGGGCGATAGCCAACAACCTGCCCACGCAGCTTTCCCTGGAATCGCTCATGGCCTGCGGCATCGGCGCCTGCCTCGGCTGCGCCCTGCCTGCTCCGGACCCCGACAATCCCGAATCTCAACGATACGTGCACGTCTGCGAAGACGGCCCGATATTTTCGGCAGGATCGATAAAATGGAACCAAATATTAACTCAGCAGACACCGCCCCCAAGCTATCTGTTCAGCTAGGGCCGCTGCGCCTCAAGAATCCGGTCATGACCGCCTCAGGTACCTTTGGCTATGGGAAGGAGTATTCCACCTTCGCCGACCTGAGCCGTCTCGGGGCAATCGCAGTAAAAGGGATTTCCCTTCTTCCGCGCACCGGCAATCCGCCTCCGCGCATTGTCGAAACC
>JAEZHY010000256.1 GCA_023416335.1 Pseudomonadota bacterium
GTCCATGGCCCAGTCGAAATCTTCCTTCAACACCTTGATTCCGATGTGGTAGCTGTTGTTGTCGGATTTTGCATCGATCTGTCCGCCGGCATCCTCGATTTTCCTTAACATTTCCAGCTTCTGGCGCGATTTCGTTCCCGACGTCAGGAGCGAAGCGGTAAAGGAGGCGATCCCGGGATGTTTGGTATCCTCGAGCATGAGTCCCCCGGTCCCGTAAAGCTGCATCGTGACGAAAGGCAGCGAGGAATCCTGCTTAACGATAGTCTTGAGTCCGTTCTGTAGCTTCCCGAATTCGACCTCGGCAACTTTCGGAACCGGGCAGGAGGCCGCCGCGGCAGATTGGACCTTATCCCCGGTGACGGGTTTTATTACGGCAACATTCATGTGGTCAGCCATGAGATAGCGCTGGGCAACCGACTTGACTTCTTCCGCCGTTACGCGGCGAACGCCTTCGACGTATTCCTCACTGAAATAGGGGTCGCCCGAAAGCATGTAGGAGGACGCAAACGAAGCGGCCAGTGAGGACATCGATTCATTGCCGAAAATACGCTGTGCTATGGCGGTCTTCTTCGCTTTTTCGAGTTCCGTGTCACTCACGAGCTGGGTCCTGAAGCCTTCGACTTCCTCCTGGATGTCTTTCAGGGCCCCGGGCCACTGATCCGGAGCAAGCGTAACGGAAATCACGAACTGCCCCCGTACGAAGGCAGGCGTCCAGTTGGATGCCCCGATGCTGTAGACCTTGTTCTGCTCTTCCTTGAGCCGGCATTGCAGGCGGCATGTTTCACCCTCGCCGAGCAGATTCGAAAGAACGTCGAGAGCGTAGTTGTCCCTGTCATAGGCATTGACCGAAGGGAACCCGATCATTGCCTGGACGAGCCTGGTAATGGGGACTTCCTTTTCCTCCCACCGCACGCTGCTCTGGAGCGGTTCATCGGGCAGGACGACAGGATCGGAAGGTCTCGGGAGAAAGTTCTTCGTCTTTTCCGCGACGAATTTAAGAACTTCCTGGGCCTGTACGTTTCCGGCCAGAGATACGATTATATTTTCCGGCTGATAGCGCTGCTGATAGTAATCGGCAAGAGCATCCCGGCTTTGCTGTATGAATACGTCCTCGTAGCCGATCACAGGATACCGGATGGGACTCTTCTGGTAAGCCGTCTGGATGAACAGTCTCCACAGTTCGGTATTCGGATTGCTCTCGCCCATCTTCATTTCCTGCTGGATGACGGGCTTCTCCCTGGCCACTGCCCCGGGGTCCGTAATGTTTTCGGACACATAGGAAAGCAACAGATCGAGGGCATCCTGCCAGTGTTCCGATGCCGTGTTGATGTAGAAGACCGTTCGGTCATAGCTCGTATAGGCATTTGTGCTGCCGCCCATCGCCTGGAGCCGTTCCTTTGCCTGTTCTTCCGTAAAAGAACGGGTCGCCCCGCCGGCGACTACATGTTCAAGGTAGTGAGACAGCCCGGCACGCATATACTTGCCTTCCAGCGCGGACCCGGCGCGGACGAAAACCTGGGCGGACGCCACTTCAGCCGAGGGCTGCTGGTGGACGAGCAGCGTGAGACCGTTTTTCAAAACGACAAAAAGATCCTCCGGTTTCGAGGCGATCGTTCGTTGTATGGATTGACGCAACTCCGGTGAAGTCAGAGGACACGACTTACCGTCGTCGGGCGGCGCCGCGGAAACCGCCGCACCGGTGGAAGCAAGAAAAAGAAGGGACAGAACCATTGCCCTTTTCAGCATCGGATATTCCTTTCCGTATTATGTGATCCAGAATCCGGATACGTACAGCAATAATTCTAATTTATAGGTCAATAGGTATTCCAGAGTATTTTGCCAAGACCCACACGGGGTAAAACTAAAGCCGGCCTGAATCTATGAGCTTCGATATGTATTCGTGTCTTTTTATGCGTTGCCCGGATGAGATCCAGGATACCGGGGGCCGTGTCATATCGATGACCTTCCAGCCGGGACCGTTCAGGCCGACTTGCACAGCAATGTCATCGATGTGGACGGTGCGCAGAATACTCTGCAGTTCGGACAGGATGTGCGGGTCGAATTGCTCAATATGGACCGGCTCGAAAAAATCCGCCGGGGATGCGGGGGGACATTCGTGGATACAGGCGCATTCGTAATTGATGAAAGTCAGCCGGAACCGCCTCTCATATTCCACCTCTTCCTGGATGATCAGAGGATTGACCTCGGCGATCATTGCCGCGAGCGCTTTCGGGTCGGCTATCCGACGAGACCGGAGAATTGCGGAAGGCCCTGCCGCACGGAACGGAAACCGGAAATCCCGAGCGATCGACAGCTTCTGCCGACCGTAGTAAATGCGCGTGCGCGGATGAGGACATCGCAGGAATTGGAACATCACTTCCCGGATCAGCCGGGATTTTTGAACGGAATAGGTGAAACTGCCCGGGAAAGTCGATTTGCCGGCGGACTCGAAGATCCTTGCAAAACGGGCGGTCGGAAAGAGAATCAGGTCGGCCGAGAGGAGTGCATTCCGCTCCTGTTTGGAATAATCGCCCAGGGCGGCACGGATTCCGAGAGTTACAACCGTGTTATTCGAGCGAAGAAACGGTGCGATTGCGACGAATTTTTTGGACATGGATGTAACTGCAGAGACCGGGCGGAAGGCCCTACGGCTCCCGACCCGTGTACCCGTCTAATTCAACGGCGCATTGAGCAGCAGATCCGGATGAACACCGTAGTTGTAGCTCCGCATGCGAAAATAATTATCCAGAATTCCCACGTTCGTATCAACGTAGTCGTAGATGGTCAGACGCATGTCCGAACCGTCACCGTCCATGCTCATTTCCCGTATGGCATTTGCAAGGTTTTTCTGAAAATAGACGGGCACAGCCAGGACGATTACGTTCGATCTGAAAGCATGCGCGAGGGACGGCAATGCACGCGGAGAAACCAGAAGCACCGGCGCTTTGCCGGCAGCCGGCGGAAACGGCGATCCGTTCCCGGGCGCCTCTGCCCCTTCCTGCATCGTCCGGTTCATCGAAACGGCTTCGATGCCCCGCTTTGCGAGTTCCGCTACCAGGGCACGGTCCTGATCCTCACCGCCGGAGAGAATAAGAACCGGTTTTTCTCCCTTGTTCAGTTCCGTTTCCACGTCGTCGGCTATTTTCCGGTTTCTGCCGGGATCCTGCATGAGTTCCTTGAGCATTGGCGAATAGTCGGCTCGCGAATGGTAGGGAAAGCTGAAGTCGGTTACGCGGGCAATAACTTTGCCGGGTATGATCCCTCTTCCTTCCCGGGCGTCTTTTTCGTTGATCGTGTAGACCACGTCTCCCAGGTAGTAGTAAATGAGCTTGAACAGGCGGTCTTTACGAAGGACCGTGTTGGACAGGCCGAGTATGTACCGGCAGTCAAAATTCGGGATGAGGCTCGTCAGGATCTTGGAAGGAGAGCGCTGAGACTCATCGACGATTATATACCCGATTTTGTCGTATATTTTTCTCCAGTACCGCATAATTTCGCCGGTGTGCCCGATAGTGATCTGCTTACCAACCTGGTGCACACCGCCGGAGAAAATGCCGATTTCGGAACTGGGGATCTGGAGAAAGCTTTCAATCTTCCTGACCCACCCGTCGAGAAGATCGAGTTTCGGTATGATAATCAGCGTCGGCTGACGCCTCTGGGAGATGGTGTAGAGCGCGATCACGGTCTTGCCGCTCTTGTGCCCTCCTACCAGTGTGCCGCAGTCGTGTTCGAGCACCGCTTCGGCCGCATCCTGCTGATAGCTCTTGAGTTCACCGTGGAATTCGACCGGAATGGGCTCGAAAGCGCGTCTTCGGTCCACGATCCGGTAAGGGACCTGGTATTTCTTGCAGAGATCGATGAACTGATCCAGAAACCCACGCGGTATAAGATAATTACGTCCCTTCTGCTTGAGGCAGCTGATCTGGGCGGGAATGTTGCCGATCCATTCGCCGCGGTTGTGCCGCATTTCATAATCCGGATTTGTGAAAACGAGTCGTTCGTGGAGTTTTCTTTCGAGCATCGGAGGCAAGCCGTCGGCCGGGACCTTGATCCATTCTGAGAGCATGATATTGAAACTTTTGACAAACATTCGAGAAACCCTCTACTTGGTGCGTGAACAGTGTTAATCGCAACGCCCGAGGAAGGCCCGGAGCTGAAACTCCGCCCCGATCCGCCGTGGACTCAAGCCGGTCTTCGGCAGATGGAAATGAATAATTGTGCCCGTTCAGGTCAAAACGGACTCGCGTCCGGCAAAGCCAAAGGTAAAAATTGTTTACGATACAAGAGCTTATGCTTGAGTGCAGATGCTGAAAGACCTCACCCCGCGTGTGATAAGCGAATTATATCGCAACACATCATAAAAGTGGTATAAATAAATTTTTGACCCAAAAGAGCCTGAAAGGAGCCCCCTGATGGAAGACCATTCCCCGCATCTCCAGATTATAGGACAATTGGCCCGAGAATACGAACAAAAATATAAAGAACTTGAAACTCTTGTTTCGCAAAGCCCGGAGGAAATGATTCTACCCCAGCTGAAAGCCCTGTCCGAGCGCACAACGGACCGCTTCAGGGCTGCCCAGATCGCGCTTCTTTCCACCCCCGGACTTTTCGAAGGCAAAGAAACAGAAAAGGCCCTCCAGGCCGCAACAGCCCTGTGCAGCGCCTTCGATGAAATGAGAATTCTTTTTCAGTTTTTGGTGGACAGCCGGGCAAAGAAATCATGAACTCATTTCGTTCATGTGAGCAGAGAGGTATATATCCCCGCGATATATTTCCTTCCCTATTAATTTATTTCGAACCTTAAAACCCTGGTTCCCGGCTCAAATGCACTCAAAACACAGGATGACGGGATTGGGGGCTCCTTCGAAGATGCCCGGGAACCAGGTCCGTCTCCATTTGGGCAACAGCCCCTCAGGCTTGGGAACCACCGCTTATCAGGTCCCGGCCTTGATTGCGGGACCAGATAAAATCCCCCGTCCTTCCTGAAATAACAGGATATATTTTAATTTCTGCTAATGCAGCGGCATCCCGGTCGGAACATGGCATCGGCTTCCCCGCTATTTCCCACACTCCGGCACAATACCCTTTTTCAGGAAATAGTACATCTCTCCCGGTTGCTTCATGGGTCCCGCAATTCTCTCAGCCGATTCTCCGGTCCCGCAGAAAAGATCGATCCGGCCGGGGCCTTTTATTGCTCCTCCGACGTCCTGGTGGAGCACCCATCTGCCGAACCGCTCCCAGCCCACAACCTGGCCGGATCCATCGAAACGCGGCTTCTCGCTGACCATGAAAGCCGCGAAACCCCGTGGATGAAATTTCTCGTCGCTCGCAACCGACCTGCCGGGAGTGAGCACCGTGTTCAGGCTGCCCACAGGGCCCTCGGGAACCCATTTGAAAAACACATAACTTTCGTTTTCCCACATGATCTTGTCCCGGATCTCAGCGTGGGCCTGCAGATATTTGCGAATCGCCTGAAGGGACATCTCATCCCGGGAAACGGCACCGCTGTCCACCAGGATCTTCCCTATGCTGCGATAGGGTCGTCCGTTTTTTCCGGCATACCCCACCCGCACTTCCTTTCCGTCCGGAAGCCGGATGGCTCCCGATCCCTGGACCTGCAGGAAGAAACAATCGATGGGGTCTTTAAGCCACGCCAGTTGCGCGCCGGAATGTTCGAGTTTTTTTTGCCCGTCGATTTCGGCCCGCGTGTAATACGGGACGACTGCGTTCTTCTCAAGCCGCCCTACCAGCCGTTCTCCCTTGAACTTTGAAGGATCGAAACGCTCGAGTTCTATAGAGAGCAGATCGGAAGGCACTCCGTAGATGGGCCACTTATAAACGCCGTCCGGCTTCAGGCTTCCTGCGAGCACCGGTTCATAGTAGCCGGATACGAGCATCTGCCCGCCGCGATCCTGCGGCATCACGCGAAAAATGTCGAATTCACGTCCGAGGGTTTCGGTGTCAGGAAATCCGGATTGGAGCAGAGAGAGAAAGTGGGCCAGGGATTCACGCAACGCTTTCGCGGAAATGGTGCATTCGCCGAAAGCGATGGGTCTGTCTTCGGGAATCCGGGAGTACCAGGCAAGACTCTTTGACAGACCGACACGCAGGGAATCAACTTCCATGTCATCGCGCAGGTCGGGCAATTCCGCTGCCGTGATGCGCTTCATGGCAGGATGTTCGACGGGCGGAGGGACAACTTTTGAAGGACAGCCCCAAAGCAAAAGAAGGCATATGAGCCCGAATATCCAGTATACACTTCGGATTCTCATATGCCTCCTCTTACACTAAAACCTTGAAAAACCGGGTTCCCGGCTCAAAAGCAGTGCCGGGATGACGGGATTGAGGGCTGGTCGAAAAATGCCCGGGAACTGAGTCCGTCTGATTTGGGCAACAGTTCCTCCAACTGGGAACCCCGTCCCGTCTTAAGATTATCTTACGTCCCCATTTCCCACGAGTGCAGGTAGGTATCCTGTTCCTGGGTCAGCTTATCGATGGTTACGCCCATGCTGGCCAGCTTCAGGCGGGCAATTTCCCGGTCGATGTCGAGCGGGACGCGATAAACCTGGTTCTTGAGATTGGAGTAGTTCTTGACCATATATTCGGAGCAGAGGGCCTGATTGGCGAAGCTCATGTCCATAACGCTCGACGGATGCCCTTCGGCTGCGGCGAGGTTGATCAGGCGGCCTTCGCCGAGTACGTACACCCGATTGCCGTTGCCGAGGCTGTATTCTTCGACGAAATCGCGGATGGTCCGTACCGAAGTTGCCATTTTCCCCAGTGTTTCAAGATCGATTTCCACGTTGAAATGACCGGAGTTGCAGATGATGGCACCGCTTTTCATAACTTCGAAGTGCTCTTTGCGCAGCACATGAATGTCGCCGGTCAGCGTGCAGAAGAAGTCGCCGATGGGCGCTGCTTTTTCCATGGACATTACCTGGTAGCCGTCCATTACGGCTTCGAGTGCGCGAAGCGGATCGATTTCCGTAATGATGACTTTTGCGCCCATGCCTGATGCCCGCATCGCCACGCCGCGGCCGCACCAGCCGTAGCCGCTTACGACGAAGTTGGACCCCGCGAGGAGGCGGTTGGTTGCCCGGACGATGCCGTCAATCGTGCTCTGTCCGGTCCCGTAGCGATTGTCGAAAAGATGTTTCGTGTCGGCATCGTTCACCGCCACGATCGGGTACTGGAGAACACCCTTTTCGGCCATGCTGCGCAGCCGGATAACCCCGGTGGTCGTCTCTTCGGTCCCCCCGATCACGTTGGGAAGCAGTTCTTTGCGCTCGGAATGCAGAATGCCCACAAGGTCGGCGCCGTCATCCATCGTAACCTGGGGTGAATGTTCCAGCGCTTTGTGAATGTGCCTGTAATACGTATCTTTGTCTTCGCCCTTGATCGCGAAAACCGGTATCCCCTCGCAAATGGAGAGGAAAGCCGCAACATCGTCCTGCGTGCTCAACGGGTTCGAAGCGCAGACTCTGAGATCGGCTCCGCCCGCTTTGAGCGTCTGTGCAAGGGCAGCGGTTTCCGTCGTAACGTGCAGACAGGCGGCCATCCGAATACCGGCAAGAGGCTTTTCGACGGCAAACCTTTTCTTGATCGACTGGAGGACCGGCATGGACTGTTCGGCCCACTCCACCCGCAAACGGCCCTTCTCGGCAAGGCCTTTATCTTTTACATCAAAATCCATGAAATCTCCTTCTGACAAATAATTCCGGGAAAACGGCATGAAAAAGCCGCGGGCCGGCCCAAAGAGTTGCCCGCGGCGATTCGATTCGGATTTCTTACATTTTGCCGCTAAGGGGAAGTCCCGCCTTGTCCCTGAGAATGTCGGCCATATCCGTCTTCTCCCAGGTGAAATCGGGATCGGTCCGGCCGAAGTGTCCGCCGCAGGCCGTCTTTTTGAAAATCGGACGGGTAAGCCGCAAATGCCTGATCATATTGGCGGGCTTGAAGCTGAAGTGTTCGCGTACGAGTTCCTGGATCTTATCATCGGAGATCTTGCCCGTACCGAAAGTATCGATCATCAGCGAAACGGGTTCGGCAACGCCGATGCTGTAAGCGACCTGGACTTCGACGCGTCCGGCGAGTCCGGCGGCAATGATATTCTTCGCCACATATCTGGCCATATAAGATGCGGTGCGGTCGACTTTCGACGGGTCCTTGCCGGAGAAGCATCCACCGCCGTGGCTGCCCTGGCCGCCGTAAGTATCGGCAATGATCTTGCGTCCGGTAAGACCGCAGTCACCCATGGGACCGCCAATCACAAACCGACCCGTTGAATTGATGAAATACTTGGTATTTCCATCCAGCAGTTCAGCCGGGATGACCTTCCTGATTACTTCCTCGATAATTCCTTCACGCAGGCTCGAATAGGTCACGTTCGGCGAATGCTGAGCTGCAACAACCACCGTGTCGATTCTTTTCGGCTTGTGGTCGTGGTACTCGACCGTTATCTGGCTCTTGCCGTCCGGCCGCAGGAAGTTCAGAACACCGTTCTTCCTGACTTCGGCCAGCTTGCGGGTAATGCGATGGGCATAGTAAATCGGCATTGGCATCAGAACGGGAGTTTCGTTGCAGGCATAACCGAACATGAGTCCCTGGTCGCCTGCTCCCTGTTCCTCAAAGAGTCCTTCTCCCGGATTGACTCCTATGGCGATATCCGGCGACTGCTTATCGATGCTGGTGACCACTGCACAGGTTTCCCAGTCAAATCCCATTGCGGAATCGTGGTAGCCGATATCCTTGATGGTCTGCCGTACGATTTCGGGAATGTGCACGTAGGTGGAAGTGGTGATCTCACCAGCCACAAATGCCATTCCCGTCGTGACCAGCGTTTCGCAGGCAACCCGCGCGGTCTTGTCGTCGGCAATGATGGCGTCCAGAACGGCATCGGAAATCTGGTCCGCTATCTTGTCGGGATGACCTTCAGTCACCGATTCGGACGTAAACAAAAAACTGCTCATCGACATTGTTGTAAATTCCTCCATTGGAAAGGGTATTTATTGATGAAAGAAAGAGGCGGGATTAATCTCAATGTTCAAATTTCTCCTGCACCAAACTCATTTCACTACTGACGGAAAAGTCGGCAACCTGCTGCTTGTTTGCTTATTACTCGAATCAACCAGCACAACCGTCGGCTTGTGACGGGCCGCCTCGGCATCTTCATACCGGGCATACGTTGCAATGATTACCAGATCGCCAACCGACCCCATGCGGGCCGCCGCGCCGTTCAGGCATATATCGCCTCTGCCGGCAGGACCCTCTATGGCATAGGTTTCGAATCTCGCTCCGTTATTGACATTGTAGACGGCAATCTGCTCGTATTGCAGAATATCCGCGGCGCGCATAAGGTCCGCGTCAATCGTAAGACTGCCTTCATAATGGAGATTCGAATCGGTTATTTGGGCACGATGTATCTTTGACTTAAGCAGCACTCTTTGCATGGATTTCCTCCGGGCGGTCGATTTCGAAATGGCTGGGATTGTCCGTCTGAATCAACAGGGCTTTTTCAGCACAGCAACGACAGGGATCCAGCACGTGGGAGCATCTCGCCGGGAGGATGCCATAACTTCAGTGCGCCAGGACTCTGCTTGCTGCATCTCGTGTAAATTGCCGATGATGCGCATCAGCTCTCCTTATGTTTTGTAAACAAGAGGTTCCGGTACTTGCCGGAATTCCGTGATCGTCCCGGTCCGAGCGGATCCGGGCAGCAACAAACTTTAAAACCAGTCCCTACCAAAAAAATCAAATATTTGTCAAGCCTTATGTCACCCGGCATTATCGCATGCCTGCGTGGACGTTTCAATCAACGCCCCCTCAAATGTCGAAATTGGAAGGAAAAACCGGAATTCGGCTCTCACATGCGACCGTCTATATTCACTCTATTTTCCAATCGACCGCGCCTTTTCTTCGTTTCCGCCGGATTACGTTTATCTTCGCCGGCTATCGATTTTTTTCCTTCCAAACCGCTGCAATCTCATTTTATACTCCTCCGCCGTGATAAATCAGGTCAATATCACCTACAGGTAAAAGGGAAATCCAATGGAGTTATACCAGCGACTGCTCAAGCTGGTCTGGCCTTACTGGAGGCAGATCGGTTTGGCAATGTTATGCATGATCGGAGTAGCTGCCTCCACCGCAGCAGGCGTGTATCTCATCCAACCCGTACTGGATAACATATTCATCGAAAAAAAGTTGGAGATGCTGAAGCTGCTCTCCGTAGCAGTTTTTGTGGTGTTCGGCTTAAAATCCGTATGTCTTTGCGGAAATGCCTACCTCATGAGTAGCGTCAGCCAGCGAATTATCACTGCTTTCAGAGAGAACCTATATAATCATATCCAGAGCCTGCCGCTACCCTACCTCGACCAGGCGCAAACAGGCAACCTGATGTCCAGAATACTCAATGATGTCGGCGCGGTACAGTCCGCACTTTCCGATTCCGTGACCGGCACCATCAAGGAATCGTTCAGTATAATTTTTCTGCTCGGGGTCGTTTTCTACCGCGACTGGCAACTGGCACTCGCGGGCAGCATCATTTTGCCTTTTGCTTTCTTTCCCCTGTTCAAGTTCGGCAAGATTCTCCGCAAAACCGGCTCGCAATCACAGTATACACTGGCCGATCTCTGTGTCGTAATGCATGAAACCATTGCGGGCAACCGCATAGTCAAGGCTTTCAGCATGGAGGAACATGAGAAGAGGCGCTTTCGGGCAGAAAATCAGAAGCTCTTGAAATATACGATGAAAGCGGTCCTTTTCCGAGCCCTGAGCAGTTCGGTCATGGAGTTCGTCGGCGGCCTCGGGGTCGTTTTCGTCATTTCCTACGGCGGGTACAAGGT
>JAEZHY010000277.1 GCA_023416335.1 Pseudomonadota bacterium
TCCGTACAGTTCTTCATCTTTCTTGTGTTTCGTTCCGTCCACCTTGACGCCGAACGTTTTGATCAGGTTGACGAGCCGTAATTCTATATCTTTGAGCAGTGCGGTTATTTTCATAATGATCTGGCCGCTCAAGTCCTGATAATCCTGAGCGGTAAGAATTGCGTCCAGATCCGAGCGATGCTGCTTCACGATATCTTCCAGACCGTCGAGGACGGTTGCGCCTTCTCCCAGCTTTTGGCCGGCCCGCTCTCCTATCGGTTTCAGCCCGGTCAGAAGTGAGCGCAGTTTTGAGACCTGATCGTTTTCGACAACCAGGCGCTCCTGCATGGCCTCGGTGTGGTCGAGAGTAATAATCGCGGCTTTTTCGGTCAGCTCCAGCATATGTTCCAACCGGTTGCCGGAATCCGGGATTTTGTCTTCGACCATTTCCTTGAGGCTCGGATCCAGTGTGGTCAGGAAGGTGCGGATAGAGTCATGCAGACCTCTTGCCAGTCCCCCGATCTCTTTGTAAAGGCCCGGAAACTGCTGCTCTGAAAGGGATGCCAGGATGTCCTGCGCTTTCTCGATATCGCCGGCAGAGAACGCATCCATGAACTCCCGCCCTTTTTGCAGAATTTTCTCGACGCGCTCGTCCGATATCATGGCAGGTTCCACAGCAGGATCGGCGTCCACTGCCGGCGGCGCGCCACCCAGCAGTCTTTCGAGTTTGAAGAGCGATTCGGCCGGTCCGGTGAAAGTCAGGCTAAAATAGCCGGCTGTGCCTCCATTCGGCACTACCGACAGTTCCCCGCCCCAATTCTTGACAAGACCGCTCAATCGCGAATATCCGGGGTTTTCTTCCATTACAGCCTGGCAGGCGTCGCCCGCCGGTTCCGAAGGATTTATCGACAGTTCAGCCCGGCATTCCAGGTTCAGTTCATCCGAGGCTGCAGGTTCAGGCGCGCTTGCGGGTGCCGTTTCGACAACAGCTGCCGGTTCGGGCTCCTCGGCAGTCACTCCCAGCAACTCAAAGATCTCACCGGAGTCAAGCGGAGATGCCCCGTTCTTGGAGCTTTCCATCTGTTCAATCAGCGAACTGACAGCGAATCCGAAGGTTGCTATCGCATCGACGCTCCCCCCCGGTGCAATGTGGGCGGTCAGATATTTTTGTAGTTCGATTCCGACTTTTTCGAGGTCCGTCAGCCCAAACATAGCGGCAGTCGTATGAAATGACTGAAGAGACTGGCGTGAGCGCTCTACCTCCTTTTCACAATCTCCCCCGTTGAGAGCAGCAAGGCTCTCTTCCGTTGATTTCAGCGTTTTGACCAGCTCAATCCAGTCTTCTTTTTCCATTGCTATCATTTGCGCTTTCCTCGTAAAGACTGATGATTCCTTTTACGTCAATAATGAGGGCAACCTTCCCATCTCCAAGGATTGCACCGCCTGAAATTCCGGGGAGTTGGCGGAAAAGGCCGCCGAGACTTTTAATCACAACTTCCTGCCGTCCCACAATTTCATCAGCCAGGAGACAATACGACTTACTGCCTTCACTAACGACCAGCAGCAAGCCTTCCCACGGATTGCGAAATCTCGGTTCTTCCTGGAAGAAATCGTGCAGCCGCACGAGAGGCATAAGTGAATCGCGAACCTTCACCACCTCCCCTTTTCCCTGGATAGTGAAATACGAATCCTGGGCAGGCCGCAGGGACTCTTTCAGCGCAACAGTCGGGACAATGAAACGTTCGGTGCCGATTTGGATAATCATCCCATCGATTATGGCCATCGTGAGAGGAAGCTTCATCTGAAAGTGCGAGCCGTTGCCCACATGGCTCGAGGTCTCGATTTTACCACGAAGCCGCTCCACGCACTTCCTCACGACATCCATTCCCACGCCGCGGCCCGAAACTTCCGTGACTTGATCTCTGGTGGAAAATCCGGGATGAAAGATCAACTCGAATATTGCCCTCTCGTCCAGTTGGTCGGAAGGATTGATGATCCCACGCTCGATAGCCTTGACTCGAATCTTTTCAGGATCGAGGCCTTTGCCGTCATCCTGGATATCGATGACAATATTTCCACCCTTCTGCTCGGCGGAGATCCGCACGATACCCGTGCGATCTTTCCCCTTGCTTTCGCGCACGTCCGGCATCTCGATTCCATGGTCAATGGAATTTCTGATCATATGAACCATCGGTTCATAGATTTCCTCAACCATGTTCCGATCGATCTCGGTCTCTTCGCCCTCCATCTCCAGGGTAACGTCTTTTCCGGATTTTTTGGCCAGATCTCGTACAAGCCGGATCATCTTCTGGAAGGTGCTCTTGATCGGGACCATGCGCATCGACATACTGATACGCTGCAATTCCGCGGTTATGCGATTCAGCTGGACGCTGTCCTTCTGAAGCTTCTGGTCCTTTATGGCCACTATTTCGGGATTCTGAAGAACCATGGACTGGGCAATGACGAGTTCTCCCACCATGTCTACCAGGTTGTCCAGTTTGCGCGTATCGACTCTGACGGATGCAGCGCTCTCCATGCTGTGGCGCTGCTCTCTCAGAGCTTTCGAAACCTCGCGGGTACTTGCCGCACCTTCCTCTATCAAAGCTTCGCCGTATTTTTTCCCGATCGATTTGCTCTTTTCAGCAAATTCATCTGCGGTACCCTCATCGAGAACGCCGTGATCGACCAGGATTTCCCCGACTTTTCTGACCGGTGCTCCGCCGGCATTAGGATCTTCCCCGCTGAAATTGCTGACCTTTTCGAGAAAGCTCACAACGATCGCGGAAGGCCCGGACTTCACCTGCCCCTGTTCCAATTCCTCCAGCAGGACTTTCAGGATATCGCTGGCCGTCAAAACGATATCTATGACGGAATCCGTAACCGCCAACTTCCCGGACCTGGCCGAATCCAGGAGATTTTCGACTTCGTGGCTAAGGTGATGAATTTCTGTCAGATTCAGGAAGCCGGCAACGCCCTTGATGCTGTGAAAAGGCCTGAAGACGGCATTGATTGCTTCGCTGTCGCCCGGGTCCGCCTCGAGAGCGAGCATGTTCAGCTCGATCGCCGAAAGATGCTCCTTGGACTCTTCGATAAAATCTTTGAGCAGCTCGGGATCCTGAATTTCGGCATTCGCCGAACCCGAATCCTGGTAATATCCTCCGCTCACTCCGCCGGCCGAGACGCTGCTGCCGGTTTCCTCATCAGCGGAGACGGGTGACGCAGAGGCAAAGAAGTCGTCGTCATCGTCTTCCTCTGCGGCTGTCGGAGACGGTTCCTTTTCCTCGGTTGCGGACAGGGCTTCTTCACTAATTCCGTTGCCGCCGTCCTGCAGGCGTCCCAGCAACTCCTGGATATGTCGCCAGTCGGTTTCCCGGTTTGGGGACTCCTCCAAAATGAGACGCTTGAAAAGCTGTCTCACTTTTCCGAAAACGCCCGCAAGCGATCCGGCCGGCTGCATCCTCTTTTCGACCTCATCCAGGATATTCAGGCATTCGCCTATCCCCATCAGGTCATCCGGACCGTCTATCACCCCATTAGCAAGCTGCGATAATAGCTCTTCCATAATTGCGCCTATTCTTCCGTTGCTTCAAACGCATGAGTAACCGGCCGCCGAAGCTGGGCTTCCATTGCATTCCGCACTCCGGCAAAGAACGGAATGCCCATTCTCCTGTTAAGCCCGCCCCCTGCTGGGCGAGATCAACTCATCCCACGGACTATTTTGGGACTATCTTTGCGAGCTTTTCTTCCAGGGTCGCTGCCGTAAACGGTTTGACTATGTAGTTGCTGACCTTGGCCTTAACCGCTTCGACAATGTTTTCCTTTTGAGCCTCGGCCGTGACCATCAGGAAAGGAATATCCTTCGTGCTCTCGTCGCTGCGGACATGTTTCAGCAATTCGAGCCCGGTCATTTTCGGCATATTCCAGTCGGACACGATGAGATCTATTTTATTGGCCTTTAAGACATCAAGAGCCGCCGAGCCGTCCTCAGCCTCGAGAATATTCTCGAAATCCAGATCACGAAGTATCTTTCTGACAATTCGACGCATCGTGAGGAAGTCGTCAACCACGAGAACCGTCATATCCTTGTATGCCATTTTACTGCTACCTCCTCTTTACCCGAAGTTGAACTTTCTGCTTTATTCATCGGGTGCTTGCACAGATTTCCAAAGCGCTATTTTTCCGAATTCAGAATTTTGAACAGCGCCCGTGGTATTTCAAATAAGGGCACTACCTGTTCGGCGGCCCCCATTTTGATGGCTTCTTTGGGCATTCCAAACACAACACAACTCGCTTCATCCTGTGCGATGGTATGTGCTCCTGCATTGCGCATTTCGAGCAACCCTGCGGCACCATCCCTACCCATGCCGGTCATGATGACCCCTAGTGCATTCCCTGCGGCAAACCTGGCAACGGAATTAAAGAGGACGTCAACCGACGGGCGCTGATGGAAAACGAGCGGACCAGTTGTGACTTCCGTATAATAAGTTCCGCCGACCCGTTTCAAGAGCATGTGGAAATTCCCGGGCGCTATCAAAGCGGTCCCCGGCAGAACGGCATCACCGTCTTTGGCCTCGCGAACCTCAATCCGGCACAGAGTATTGAGGCGGCTAGCAAAAGCTGTCGTAAAGCGAGGCGGCATATGCTGTACGATCACTATCCCGGGGCTGTTCGGCGGCATTTGCACCAGCACGTTTTTGAGCGCCTCCGTCCCGCCAGTGGAAGCACCCATTGCTATCACCTTATGCGTGGTTCGTTTGAGAGCCAGATCCGCTACCGAGCCGTTGCCCTTTTCGGGTGGTCTCGGAGCCCTCTGCTGAGCATACATCCGCACATTTGCAGCGGCACGGATTTTTTCAGCCAGTTGTATGCTCATGTCTCCAACCGCGTACGAACCTCCCGGCTTGGCCAGTACTTCGACTGCGCCATATTCCATCGCTTCAAGGGCCATCTCGCTGTTTGCCGGAGTGAGCGAACTCACGATGATGGTGGGTATGGGATGATATTTCATAAGCTTCCGGAGGAAGCTCAACCCATCCATTCTCGGCATTTCGATGTCGAGCGTGATGACGTCCGGCTTAAGGCTTACGATTTTATCCCTGGCCACATAAGGATCGGGTGCCGTTCCGATGACCAATATATCAGGATGTTTAGACAACTCCTGAGTAAAGATCTTTCGGACAATAGCCGAGTCGTCAACAATGAGCACCTTGATTTGTTTCATATTTCAACCTGAGCCTGTTCTCTGAACCGCCCTCAGCAATTCAGTTAGCCGCGGCCGGCAAAAAACTCAGCACTGCCGACCCAACCGGTTCCCCTGAACATCCGATGCGCAGCCCTGAGAATTTAACAGTGCAGCCGGTTTCCCTGCTTCCCAGCTTCCATGCCTTTGGGATACCCAGTTGCCATTCAGCACTGTTGATCCGTCCGTGATAGCCCCCTCCGATCATGTTGGCCAGTTCCTGCAAGCTGTCTACAAGGTCCTCTTCGCTCAGATCTTTCTCATCGATGCCGAGAAGATTGGCTGTTATCATTCGAGCGAAACCATCACTGGCCTGCAGGGAAATCGATACCTGTCCCCTATGATTCAGAAGGCAAATCTCACACTCATACGAAAACTTCTGGTCCTCGATTTCGAAATTATCGAATTCGACCATGCAAAAGAACATGGTCTCCAGGACATCAGAAATCACATCCTTCAGTACTGGTTCCCATTCTGAATTCATCTGTTTCCCCCATGATCCGACTGAGCAGGGATGCAATTTCTTCCGGCCGGAATGGTTTCCGGATATATCCGCTCGCTCCGAGATCGATCAGCTGGTTCAGCCTTGTCTCGCTGGGCTCGGTGGTAATAAATACTATGGGAGTATCCTTGCAGATATCTTTTTCCCTCAAAGACCGGATGAAACCGAAACCATCCATAACCGGCATATGGATATCGGACAGGATCAGATCGACCCATTTCCCTTCCAACACATCCAATGCCTCCTGGCCGTTTGAAGCTTCCAGGTACTCGCCAATCTGGAAACCGGAGATTTGCAGAGTCTTCATAAGGACTTTGCGCATCGATTTCGAATCATCTACGATCAGAACGTTATATGACATGACGCTCCTCGAGCATTAAAGTGATCTGAAAGAGTTCACAGTTCAAACTCACCCTCGCCGGAAACTTTCAAGAAAACCTTCCCGGTGGCCATTTCGAGGCGCACCGTCCTATTTACGGTCCCCCCGACATGTTCGGCCGCCACCGCCACATTGTTCCGCCAGAATATTTTGCGCATGGCAACATAGTTGCGTTTCCCAATATTGAAGAGGCCATTCTGATCGAGGATCTGTGCTCCTCCGACTACTTTGACTATCATATTCTCTTTTCTGGCACCTATCTGGTAGCTCTGTCTGAACAAAAGCGTTATCCCGGTGTCCGCAAACATAGTCGGATTGAGTTTTGCCTTTTCCAGATCCAAACAAGATTCGGGCAACATATAGTGC
>JAEZHY010000304.1 GCA_023416335.1 Pseudomonadota bacterium
TCCGTGTGGGTCCCGCCCACATCGAGTCCTATTATCATCCCACACCCCTGAGAGTGGTTGCCGAGAGAATCGTGATTTAAAGAATCCGGAAGAGTATGTCTCCCGCCCAAATGCTAATTGAAAGGGCGAATGCTGTCAATGTAAGTGTTCAGAAAAGCGGCAGCTTTCGATAACTTGCCGGTCGATCGCGAGAATAGGAACGGTCCTCTCGATTTATGATTTCCCCGATCCTGCGTATAAAGCAACTACCATCCCTACCCGGCGTAATGGGTAATTCGATGCATGGCCGGTCCGGGTTTGAGGTCTTACGAAAGAGGAGTGGACAGCACAGTCACACGAACACGGTATTCTTGACGCCTTCTCCCATTAACGATCTCTCTCCTGGCCAAAGGCTTGAGAGTGAACGAGGGTGCTTAAATTAAACTTAACAGTAAGGACCTGATGAAGCGGTGAGAGGATTCTCAACATGGTTTTGATCGGCACAAAAGGCAGGTTTGATGGACACACATGCTACGTTCCTGTTCGTAACGATTTTTCTGGCAACGGCAGTAGAAATATTGGAAGTAGTCGCCATCCTACTGGGGGTGGGCTTGACCCGTGGCTGGATGGCAACAATTGGCGGGGCGGTTACCGCTCTTGTCTTGCTTGGCGGAATTATTGCGGGGCTGGGTTCCGCCCTGACGATGATACCAATCTCGGCCCTGCGGGCAACGGTCGGGATTCTTCTTCTCCTGTTCGGTGCGCAGTGGTTGCGAAAAGGAATCATGCGCTTGAACCTGTACGGCTTCAAGGCTCATGTTTCAGATAAGAACCGGGCAGCAAGGCCGAGAAATGAGGGCTTCGACTGGACGGCTTTCGTCGTGGCCTTCAAAGGAGTTCTCCTGGAAGGCCTGGAAGCAGCGTTCGTGGTCGTAACATTCGGCACTGCAAACGATATGCTGGGATTGGCTTCGGTATCGGCAGGTTCCGCCACCCTGGTTATAGCATTGCCGGCAGTGCTGATGAGAAAGAGACTGCAACTCGTTCCGGGTCATATAATAAAGTTCGCGGTCGGACTGCTTCTGGTAACTTTCGGTACCTTCTGGGCGGCCGAGGGACTCGGAGTCACGTGGCTGGGCGAGGACTGGGCGATACTTGGTCTTCTGACGTTCTATTTCCTGTTCGCAATAGCCTGTGTCTCTTTCCTCCGCTATTCGCAGGAAAACCGCTCTCGAAGTGTCGGATTGCCCGGCAAAACCAGGAGTGAATCGAAAGCGGGTGCTATAAAGAAGTTCGGCCTGTTCTGGTACAGGTTTCTCGTCGGAGATGACTGGGTCAGCGCGGTTCTGATTGTATCGGGATTCCTGGGAACGGCCCTGCTCGTGAGAGCGAATGTTGTTGCATACTGGTTCCTCCCCGTTCTTGTCATCCTGAGCGTCAGCATCAATCTTTTTCGTCAGACCCGCGCGGCACCCGTCCTCAGTCGCAAGTTATCCGAAAAGACCAGGGCAGGCAGGCCCGGTCCGCTGTTATAGATAATCTCTGAGGGAAATGAGGATGGTTCCTGTTCCCGTCGGCTTCCTTCGAGGGGGGCCGACGGGGATGTTGCCCAAATGAAGACGACCTGGGTCCCGGGCATTTTACGATGGAGTCTCCAATCCCGTCATCCCGGCAGTTAACCGGGAGCCAATCGCGTAAGGTGTGCACACCACCATCGTGCCCACCGTCCGTCCCCTCGGATCAAGTCTCGTCGGGATGGCTGGGCGGTGGTTACCCCAAAAGCGGGACCGCGCTTCGCTCCCCACCGACACGGTTGTTCGTGGTTGGCGGTCTTTAGGGGAAGGCCAGGGGGCTAAATCGCCCCCCTTAGGTTAAGCTGCTTTTTCCCAGATACGATCGGCGAGCATTTTTTCTATGAATTCGACATGGTGTTGAACATCACGGTAGTTTCGTTCGACCAATTCCCCGATATTGGTAGTAAACGGGAGCGCGTACGCTTCCCTGTATTTTCTCATAACGTATTCTTCGTTGGACCTGAGAGCTTTCAGGGCTCCTTCGATTCCGACACTTCCCCTGATGGCAGTGAAACCTTCCATCAACATTCCCATGAAATCCTGAGAATATTCGGGCGGTACCACACCGAGAGCGCGAATGACCTTACTGAGGTTTTCCACGTGCCGATAATGGTCGTCTCTGAATTGTCTGAGCTGGTTGCGCAATGAAATCAGCTCAGTAGAGACTATCGCCTGATCGTATGCGTACACTGCGTTGATGTCATGCTGCACGAGCGAACCAAGTACTCGTGCCGTTTCGACATTGTTCATCGATTCCATTTTATGCCCTCCGGCCCCGGACGGGGACACATTCGTCCCTTCCTCCGACTGTCATTCTCTCTCGCTACGGTCAGGGACGCATTCTTGTTGCTCTCCTGGTGCTGATAAGCGAAATGACGAAAGCGACCAGAAAGATCAGGAAAAGTACTTTGGCCATCCAGGCGGCAGTTCCTGCAATCGCGAAAAATCCGAGGCCGCCGGCTATCAATGCCACAATCAAAAACAATAAAGCCCATATAAGCATACCATACTCCTGATTTCGAGCCTTCGCTAGGCCCTGGGTTATCCCATTGATATTAGTTCAATTTGGAGAGACGCCCGGGTAGTTTTTAGTTTCTCTCAATAAAATTTAGGAATCCGACGAGATAAATGGAATACGCGAGCAATAACTATTCTTGAAGCGCCATCTCTGGTGGGAAAGGGCACCTTTCCCCGGCGGTATCTGCCGGGAGCGGACTTGGGGAGATTGCGGGGCTGTACGGAAAAAATACTCCCATATTCGTGTGTAAATACTCAACTCACCGGATTCGATCCGGGCTGTTAAGATGGTAGGCAAATCCAAGGAGGAGCACCCATGAAAAGAGCTGCATGCGTTCTGATTTGGATCTCGATCTTTCTGTGGACCGCCGGCCAGGTCGTGTCTGCCGGCAAGCCCGAGGGGAAAACCGTCCGGAATGACATTTACGAGGCGTCCATCACGCCGATCGTGCAGGGGAGGACGACATCTTGTCCCGGGTTCATTCTCTCCATCAGGAACGATAGCGACCAGAACCTCTCGATAATGTGGGACCGGACAGGGTACCTCCTTCGCGGCGAGCCGAAGGGCGGGTTCATGCTGAGCGACACGGAATTCGAGGCGAGAAACAGTGCTAAGCCTCCGACCGTGATTCCGCCTAAAGGGAAGTTTTATGAGATGATATTCCCGGGAGCGCTGGCGTACGATACGGGAAAGGATCGCGGATGGTTCCGTATGCCGATGCCGCACGGCGAGAACGGCATTAAACTTACGCTGCAATCGGGAGACAGAGTGATGACGGAGACCCTGCAGGTCGCGCTGCCGGAAGCCGTTCACACGAGCGTACTGGGAAAATAGCGTTTTCGAAAAGGGTTGTTTCCTGTAGTAATTTTCATCTTTGGAAAGAAACCGGCGGTCGGGAGTGATTGCCGACCGCCGAAAATTTATGGCTCCTATTTCCGCCGGTTCCCAAATCCCGGCTTTTAACCCTGCAGGAGGCTCTTTACCAGGGCGACCGCATCCCCGGCATCTCTTGCGTAGCCGTCGGCCCCTATATCCCTGGCAAATTTTTCGTTAACCGGCGCTCCGCCCACGATAACCTTCACGCCGTCTCTCAAACCGTTTTTCTTCAGGCCTTCGATGACTTTCTTCATTTCGGGCATCGTGGTGGTCAGCAGGGCGGACAGACCGAGTACGTCGGGCTTGTATTGGGCCACTTCCTTTATGAAGGTTTCGGTCCTGACGTTGATTCCGATATCTTTGATCTCGAGTCCGACGCCTCTCAACATTGTGATGACCATGTTCTTGCCGATATCGTGAAGATCTCCCAGGACGGTGCCGATAAGGACCTTCCCTTTGACCGCGGCCTTTTCTCCGGCGAGATGGGGTTCGAGAACGAGCAGCGCCTCATTCATCGCGCGCGCCGAGAGCAGGACTTCCGGTATGAAGACCTCGCCCGTCCTGAACCGGCCGCCTATTACCTCCATCGCGGAGATCATTCCCTTCTGCAAAATGTCCTGTGCCGCAAAACCTTTATCGAGCATCTCCCGGACATGGGCTTTTATTCCGGTGTTGTCGCCCTTCAAAACATCCTGCTGAATGGTGAGGAAGACTTCATCAGGCACAACGGCCGGCTGTGCCTGCCGGGGGACTTTCAGCTCGGCTTCGGAAACGGGACGAAATGCCCCTGCTTCGAGCGGGAGGCGGCCTTCCTTTGCAATTCTTTCCCCCAGGCGCACAAGACGGTCGAATACGGCATTGGGCGGGGTGGTGTCCGCGATGCCGACGATGATCCGTTTGCCGGGGGCGACAGCTTTGAAGAAATGGTCGATGTAGGCGTTGAATTCCTCATCGGATGCCGTTTCCTCGAGGAGCAGGCTCTGGGGAATTCCGCCGAGGATCGTCAGTTTGTCACACCAACGCCGGTAATACTCTTCTATCCTGACCTTGGTCATCGGATGAGGACAGACGGCTTCCGCGATGTGCATGCCTGAGTCGCGAATGAGGTCCATCAGGCCGAAGTTCTCCCCGTCGCAATGATTTATGACCATCTTCCCTTTTTCTTCCAGTGCGCGGGAGACCTTTTGAATCCAGGGTTTGATCTCCGCTGCGAAATAGGGAGTGTAGGTGATCATGTCGTCATAGTTTGCGCCCCAGAGGACTACTTCCGCCGGCGAATCCGCCACAACCTTCAGGATCTGGTTGTAAACGTGCCCGATTGCTTCCGCAAGCCTGCGCATCGGCTTTTCGTGGTCGTTGAACTCGAAGTAAAAGTCCGTCGCCTCGAGAAGATCCCTCTGGATGTGATGAATGGGCGAAGCGGAAAAAGTTCCCATCATGACCGCGATGCCGTCTTCACCGACCCCGGCCTGCCATTTCGCATATCTTTCGTAATCCGGCAAAACTTCCGTATTTTCAAAGATGTAGGCGAGGATATCATAGTCCTCGACCCTCTTGATCGCCCGTTCCTGGAGCCAGGTGATGGACGCTCCGGCCCTCTTCATTTCCTCCGTGACGCCTTCCTTCACGCTGATCACACCGACGGGAGTATGGTACTCGACCCGGGTCTCGTCTTTTCCCCGGGTGACTCTCACGTCTATGTTCCGGGACATCTTTATTCGGTAGCCGTTTTCCTTGAGCGAATATATACCGAGACCCCGGTGGACGTTTTCTTCGGGGGATTCCACTTTGAGCAGTTCGGGGATAACCTTATGCAGCGCCCATCCCTCGGCGCGGGCTATTTCATCCGGTGTGCGGTGACGATGTCGTTCGGGCAGGGTGCCCGTATAGGAATTCGCGTTGTACCAGAGATCAAAACGGGGGGCATAGGGCAACATGTCGGGCATTTCACCCCGCGCGGCCATCAGCATTCTCTTCTTGTGAGTCATGGAACAGGTTCCTCCGTTGGCTGTATCAGAGACACTTTCAAGGTTCTCAAACTCAGGCCACAGGCCTGTCTTCATGGTCGATGTCGAGAAGAAGTTTTTTCTAGTAAGAAGATGATCATATGATATTATCAAAACGAAGTCAGTCAAAAAATATGTTAGATTGTTATTTCAAATTCCGGCCGCACCGGAGAATCCATCGAGTATTTGTCTCGCTTACAGGTCGGAAAGGCTTTTCTATTTGTTTTTCCGATCCAATGCCCTGGACAATGCTTTTCGTGGGTATTCTGCAAGGTTCATCTTTTACCAAAGGGTTGTCTCATGATCACGAAAGCAAGTGATATGGTAGTGAAAAACCTTCTCGAAGCTATAACCAAAGGGGAACTCAGACCCGGGGGCAAGGTGCCCACGACTCAAACCCTGGCTCAGCAGAGCGGGACCAGCGTCGTATCGGCGCGCGAAGCCGTGCAGAGTTTAGCCACGATCGGGATCCTCGAAATATGCCACGGCAGGGGGATCTTTTTGACGGACGGCGCTCCCGTTATGGAAGAATTACTGGAGGCGCGCAGGGTGCTCGAATCTCAACATGCATTGATGGCGGCGCAGAGCGGTTCTACCGAATTCATCTATGGGTTGGAGGATATTCTCGACGAAATGGATGCAGTAACCGAAGCCGGCGACATCGAAGCTTTCAGTCAGAAGGACATCGAGTTCCACTTCGCCATCGGTAAAGCTTCAGGCAACCGCATCCTTTTCAAGACGCTGATGAACATCAGAAACCTGCTCCGCTACCAGCTTTTTACGATCAACAGGTTCCCCAACATTATTCAGAGATCGAACGGTCGTCACTGGGAGATTTTTGAAGCCATCCGAAAACGGGACCCCGAAAAGGCGCGTTCAAGCATGTGGGACCACATGACCGAAACGATCGATGCCTGGAAAGAGCATATGGCCGTGCTGGAGAATACGGAAAAACAGGCGTGAGCGACAGGGGGGATTGCTCGGGTTTCACGCCCCAGTCCATCTGGACAATCGCGGTTCTTTCTATCGCAGATTTGTTTTGTCTTCTTCGGAAGGCCCGCGCTTGCGGTCGGGGTCTTCCTGATTGTCAAGCATCCTGGTCTCTCTGTTGCGGTCTTCCTCTGCGGCATCTTTGAATTCACGGATGCCTTTCCCTAAAGATCTTGCAATATCCGGAAGTTTCTTCGGTCCGAAGACGACTATGGCGACTGCCAGAATTACTGCGGCGTCCGGCATGCTGAACATCTGTATGTACTCCTTACCTTTCTGATTTGTCCGTTGGTGTTCCCGTTCGAAAGGGACTGAAGCCGGAATCCATTACCGTCGGCTTTTCTGGATAGCTATTCTCTGTTTTATACCAACTGACTGATTTTAATATATTTGGAAGGAGAATTATACCCTCCGGCATTTGGCTTGGAAAGTGGGGGAGAACAAAGGAGAGTTTGAATTGGTGTCTGTCAGGCGTGAATGACATATAAAGGGGAGCGGCAGCTGTGCAGGGTGGGCACAAGCTCTATCGTGCCCACCGTCCGTCTCCTCGGATCAGGGTTCATCGGGATTGTCGCGGGGTGGGCACCCCAAATACCCTATGCCCACCCTGCGCGGCTTGCCGTCCCCTTCTTCCTTAGGTAATATCACCAAAACCGGAGAGATTTACTTCCTGTCCGTGTCGTTCGATTCCGCGGCTTTTTTAATTTCACGCTGTCCGGCAGACCTGCCGGTATTGCAGGAACGGGACATTCAGGAAGGGAGTCCCAGTTTGGGGAGCAGCCACTTGCTGAGGACCAGCCAGAGGGCAAATCCCCCCAGTACCCAAAGAAAGCTCAAATCCATAAGAATTCTCCATTAGTGCTTCGAAAAGACTCCCGGCAAACTGCCGGTGTGTTCAGGAAGCTCAGCCGAACTTGCTTCCGGCAGGTTTACAGGACGATGTCCCTGAAGCGCCGGGACCGCATTTCGAAAACGGTGAGAGCACCCGTTCGATATTTTGCCCCTTGCACGACGGACATTCCAGGTAAGTCTGCTCGTCCGAATTGAAGACGAGTGTTTCGAAGATTTTGCCGCAGGCGTTACACCTGAATTCATATATCGGCATTCGCCCCTCCTTCTTTTTTTCTGTGTACTGCCCGATTCATCTTTTTTCCACAAAGTTCACTCTCTGAAATTAATTCTTTCGGATCGAATTAATCAATGGATTTTATCCCATGATAACCGCCAACTACTGGACAAACCGGATTCGTGTGAATAAAAGTCAGGATTAAGAAGATCATCATCGATAATCGATCCGAATCCGGCTATGGAATTATTTCTTTAAATCTGATACTTTAGAACAAAACCTGCTTCGGGTAAACGATTGTACCCGGAAAGATCCCGGATAGGAGAAACGGAAGTGCGTCTCAAAAGATTCGTCTTTTCTTGCCTGATCGCGGTGGGAGTTGCCTGTATCGGTTCCACAGGCGCCGCTGCTCCGCTGATGATCGAAAAGAACCTTTTCGCTCAGGATCGTAAGCCCCCACCACCGGAGTCGGCGGTATCGACTGCCCAGCCCAATCGGCCGGGAATGCCGATTACCAACATTCAGCTCGACGGTGTCGTCATCCAGGGGACTGCGAAGAAGGCTATAGTCCGTTTGAAAAACCCGGGTGCAGGGGGAGATAAAAAGAAGGTCCAGTCGCCATTTGTGACGGTCCGCGAAGGACAGCAGGTAGGCGATTTCCGGGTGACGAAAATCGAGCCCAAAAGTATTTCACTCGAAAAAGACGGCCAGACGCACGTTGTCAGTCTTTTTGCCGAGAACAAGGTTTCGACCCCCGCTGCCCTGCCTGCTCCGGCCGGCAACGTGGCAACGCTTCCCGCCGAGGCGCCTCCTCCTCCTGGTGTTGCTCCCTCGGACCAGCCTCCGGGAGTGCCTCAGCAGGCAATGAGCAGAAGGCAAATGCAGATGCAGCAGAACCAGGGAATGCAGCCTCCCCCCATGCCTCCATCTCCTCCCGGATTTCCCGATCCCGCTTTTCAGCCGCAGGGCATACCGGATAATCTTGCTGAGATGCCGCCTCCCATGCCGCCCGATACCGGAGCGGGAGCACAGGAATCCCCTCCGCCTATCGAAGGGGAGGAGCAATAAGATCGGAATTGGCCTGGAGTATTTTATTGAAAAGAGTCCCCCTGTGCTGCCGGGGGACTCACATGACCGGCTCTTGCGAAATTGCTTCCCTTACACCCCCGCGGCTGCAAAAGCATTGCTCACTATTTCCCTCGCCTCTTCCTGTATCCGGAGCAGATGTTCTCTGCCTTTGAAACTCTCCGTGTAGATCTTGTAGATGTCTTCCGTGCCGGAAGGCCTTGCGGCAAACCACCCGTTTTCCGTTACGACCTTGATGCCGCCAATGGGGGCGCCATTTGCCGGAGCGTGGCTGAGCTTGGCGATGATATCCTCCCCCGCGAGGGTTGAAGCGGAGATCATTTGCGGGCTGAGCTTCTTGAGTGTCGATTTTTCGGCTGAGCTGGCGGGGGCATCGATTCTTTCGTAGAGAGGACTCCCGAATTTTTCGGTGAGGGATGCGTAAATCTCGCCCGGGTCTTTTCCCGTAACCGCCAGAATTTCCGCGGCAAGAAGATCAAGGATGATCCCATCCTTATCGGTTGCCCAACTGGTTCCATCCAGCCTGAGGAAAGAGGCCCCTGCGCTTTCTTCACCCGCAAAGCCGTACAGGCCTTCGTTCAGGCCGCCAACGAACCATTTGAAGCCGACTGGAACTTCGAAGACCCTTCGGCCAAGGAATTGCGTGACCCGGTCTATCATGCTGCTGCTTACGAGGGTCTTGCCCACTCCCGAGTCGTTCTTCCACCCGGGCCTGTTCTGGAAAAGGTACCAGACCGCGGTGGAAAGATAATGATTCGGATTCATCAGGCCGACGCTCCTCGTTACGATGCCGTGCCGGTCGCTGTCGGGATCGTTTCCGAATGCCACGTCGAACCTGTCTTTCAGGTCGATCAGCCTCGCCATCGCATAAGGCGAGGAGCAGTCCATCCGTATCTTTCCGTCTTTATCCACCGTCATGAAGCCGAAGGTCGAGTCGACGGAGTCGTTTACTATATCGATCGAGATGCCGAACTTTTCGGCAACCGGTTCCCAGTAGGGCAGCGACGAACCTCCCATCGGGTCCACGCCGATACGAATACCGGCCGAACGGATGGCTTCCATGTTCAACACCTTGTCCAGATCGCCGACATAGGAGCCGATGTAGTCGTGGAGATGTACCGTACCGCTCTTCACGGCCGTTTCGTATGAAATCCTCTTTACATCGCGGTTCCCGCTGCGGAGCAGTTCGTTGGCCCTGTTCTGGATCCAGGTGGTAATGTCCGTGTCGGCCGGCCCGCCGTCGGGTGGATTGTATTTGAAGCCTCCGTCTGCGGGAGGGTTGTGAGAAGGCGTAATCACAATTCCGTCCGCGAGGGATCCTTTCAGACGATTATGCACCAGAATCGCATGAGAAATGACGGGCGTGGGAGTGAAGCCCCAGTCCGACTGCACCATGACGCTCACCCCGTTTGCGGTAAGCACTTCGAGCGCTGTCGCAAAGCTGGGCTCGGAGAGGGCGTGAGTGTCTTTCCCGAGGAAAAGCGGTCCGGTAATGCCGTTGGCCTTCCGGTATTCGCAGATGGCCTGTGCGATTGCAAGGATGTGGTCTTCGTTGAAACTATTCCTGAGAGATGATCCCCTGTGGCCAGATGTCCCGAATTCCACGAGCTGGCTCTTTTCTGAAGGGTCGGGGTGATTTGTGTAGTAAGCGGAAACGAGTCTGGGGATATTCTCGAGCATGGAGCGCGGAGCGGTTTTTCCGGCGAGGGGACTGACGGGCATATTCAACTCCTCCTTTTGTTCCGTTCTGTCCGATATGAAATCGTATATTTAATATAGGGAAGCCGGGCCGCGAATGTCCGAACAAAAAGGGCGCCCCGAATGGAGCGCCCATTTTCTTTCATATTGCCCTATTCAGCAAGGGGAGATCGGCCGAAGATAAACCGGCTGATGCTACGCCTTGGCCTGCACCGCTACCGCGAGGCGGTTGCGGATAAGGTCTTCGACAACCGCGGGTTCGGCCAGGGTCGAAGTATCGCCGAGGTCCGCGATTTCGTTTGCCGCGATTTTACGCAGAATGCGGCGCATGATCTTGCCGGACCGGGTCTTGGGAAGGCCGGGGGCCCACTGGATGTAATCCGGCGTCGCGATCGGGCCGATTTCCTTGCGGACCCATTTGATCAGTTCGTCCCTGAGTCCGTCGCTGGGCTGCCTGTCCGCTTTCAGGGTGACATAAGCGTAAATTCCCTGGCCCTTGATGTCGTGCGGGAATCCCACAACGGCCGCTTCGGCGACCGCAGCGTGCGCAACGAGGGCGCTTTCGACTTCGGCGGTTCCGAGGCGGTGTCCCGAAACGTTGATAACGTCATCGACGCGTCCGGTGATCCAGTAATATCCGTCTTCATCGCGGCGTGCCCCGTCTCCGGTGAAATAAAGCCCGGGATAATTCGAGAAGTATGTCTGTTTGAACCGCTCATGATCGCCGTAAACGCTGCGAAGCATGCCGGGCCAGGAATCTTTCATGACAAGGTAGCCGGACCCGGGACCTTTCAGTTCGACCCCTTCCGGAGTGATGATCTCGGGCTGCACGCCGAAAAACGGCCTTGTGGCGGAACCCGGTTTGAGAGCGGTTGCGCCGGGCAGAGGCGTGATCAGGATACCGCCGGTTTCAGTCTGCCACCATGTATCCACGATCGGGCACCGGCCATCTCCGACGACGTTGTAATACCAGAGCCAGACCTCGGGGTTTATCGGCTCGCCGACCGTTCCGAGAAGCCGGATGGATTTCCTGGAGGCTTTCTTGACGGGGGCTTCGCCCTGCCGCATGATCGCCCGAATTGCCGTGGGCGCCGTGTAAAAGATGTTTACCCCGTGCTTGTCGCACACATCCCAGAAGCGGGACCAGTCGGGATAGTTGGGAATGCCTTCGAACATCACGGTGGTTGCCCCGTTTGCCAGCGGACCGTAAACGATATAGCTGTGTCCGGTTACCCAGCCGATGTCGGCAGTACACCAGTAGACATCGCCTTCATGGTAATCGAAGACATATTGATGGGAAAAAGAAGTATAAACCAGGTACCCGCCGGTTGTATGAAGAACGCCTTTGGGTTTTCCCGTCGAGCCGGAGGTATAGAGAATATACAAAGGATCTTCCGAATCCATCGGTTCGGGCGGACAGTCGGCGGAGGCTTTGCTCATCAGTTCGTCCCAGTCCAGGTCGCGGCCGTGCACGACATTGACCTTCCCGCCCGTATGTTTGAACATCACGACTTTATCGACATCGGGACACTTCTTGAGCGCTTCGTCCGTATTTTCCTTCAGCGGAATGGGCTTTCCGCCGCGCAGACCTTCATCAGCCGTGATGACGACCTTGCCGCCGCAGTCCAGAATGCGCCCGGCAAGGGACTCAGGTGAAAACCCGGCGAAAACTATGGAATGAATTACCCCGATGCGCGTGCAGGCGAGCATTGCGATTGCCAGTTCGGGGATCATGGGGAGATATATGGTCGCCCGGTCGCCTTTCTTCAGGCCGAGTGATTTGAGTACGTTGGCAAACTTGCAGACTTGCTCGTGGAGTTCCTTGTAAGTAATCTTCCGGCTGACGTTCGGGTCGTCGCCCTCCCAGATTATTGCTACCTGGTCGCCGCGCTTGGCCAGGTGCCTGTCGAGGCAGTTTGCGGAAACATTCAGCTTCCCGTCCACAAACCATTTGATTCTGACGTCCCCGGTGAAGGATCCGTCTTTTACTTTGGTCCAAGGCTTGATCCAGTCTAACCTTTTGGCCACTTCACCCCAGAAACCTTCAGGGTCCTTGACGGATTGCTCATACATCTTGAGGTATGTTTCATTATTGCAGTGTGCCTTTTTTGCCCATGCTTCAGGGACGGGAATAACATTGGCCATTGGAACCTCCTATGGCTTGGGGGTTAGTAATGCAGACTATCCGCCTCGTTGCGGTTATCGATTGTCTTGCAGCGAGAAATGGACTGGAAAACCCCGAAGATTTAGATCGATAGAAAGAGAATGCGATGACCGATGTTGCAGACGAGCGGGCTTAAACCGCGTATTTTCCGAAATAGCAACGCCGGGGGGCAAAGTCAATATAAAAAGATTTGCTTGAGAAAAAATCACAAGCATCTCCCGATCAGGCAACTTTTGGCCCGGGTTGATCAAACCGACACTGCATTACAAGCATATCCTCCTCATAGAGCGTATGGACCGTATACGGAAGTGAGTTGAAAAGCCCGATCATGGACCTGTTGTTCATGGATATATATGCAGTCAGACCCTCAATGCCGTTTTCGCGGGCTACTTCCGCAAGTTTCTTCATAATTATTTTGGACAGACCCTTTCGCTGCCAGTCCTTCGAAACGGAGAAGGCCACTTCCGCCATGTTCTTTTCCGGATCCAGAATATAGCCGCCCACGGCTATCACCTTTCCAAAACCGAACTCCCCGGTCACCGCCACGATCGTCATTTCTTTAACGTAGTCGATCTGGTACATCATCGCGACGTCGTCGCGGACGAACGTGGTCTTCTTGTGGAAGAAACGGGAAACGACATCGGTTTTGTCCAGGTTGTAAAAGTGCTCCTGGAGGCGCCTTTCATCGACCGGTTTGATTGGCCGGATCATAACGTCCGTTCCGTCAATCGAGAGGCGTTCCTCAACCTTTATCGGGTAAACGGCGTGAATCGCCTGCTTCAGCGTGCGGTCCCCTCCGATGAGACCCAGTTCCTGGGCTTCGAAAAAGAGCTGGTCCCTGAAATTGGGGTGAGCCAGGCTTATCATGGCGATTGCGCGGTCCTCGAGGCTCTTCCCGAACAGATTGACGACCCCGTATTCGCTGACGACGTAGTAGACATCGCTTCTCGGAACAACGACGGCCATGTTCTTTTCCAGGTTCGGAACGATGCGGCTCGCCTTGCCGTTGCGGGTGGTGGACGGGACGATCAGGATCGACTTGCCGCGGTGAGCCATAGCCGCGCCGCGGATGAAATCGAGCATTCCCGTTACTCCCGAAAAGTAATTTTCGGGCCGTGCGTCCACCGCAACCTGGCCGGTCAGGTCCATGTAGGACACACTATTGATCGAGATCATTTTGTTGTGGCCGGCTATTAGGGAGGGATTGTTCACATAGTCGGAAGGGTGGAACTCTATCGACGGGTTGTCGTGCAGGAACTCGTAGAGATTTCTGGATCCGATGGCATAGCTTGCGACGGTTTTTCCTTCGTTCAATCCTTTTTTCCGATTGGTGACAACTCCCCGGGAGACGAGTTCGAGAGTCCCTTCCGTCAGAACCTGGGTGTGGATTCCCAAATCGTTTTTATCCGCAAGAGCTTCGACCGCCGCCTGCGGGAGTTCGCCGATTCCGAGCTGAATTGTCGAGCCGTCTTCGACCAGCTTGGAGACGTGGCTGGCGATAATCCGGGCAATATCGGCCCGCTCCGGTTCCGGAATCGTGATGAGTTCCTCTTCGTATTCGACGAACATATCCACATCGTCGACGTGCAGGAAACTGTGACCCATCACCCGGGGCATCTTGGGATTGACCTGCGCGATCACCTTGTCGGCTGAAAGAGCGGCGGAAAGGGTAATATCCACGGAGACGCCCAGACTCATCCACCCGAAGTCGTCGGGAGGGGAGACCTGGATGAGGGCCACGTGGATGGGAATCTGACGTGTCTGGAAGAGGTGTGGAACTGTGGAGAGGTTGATCGGGATTGAAAAACGCCTCGTTTTGGAGATCGCCTCCGGCATCGTCGATCCCGAGTAGAACGACCGGATGCTGAAGCTGTGCGATCGGGATTCGCTTGCGATCAGGCTGATCGGTCCGGTCTCCAGGCTCTGAAGACGGATTATTTCCAGATCTGTAAAATTGCCGGCCTGTTCCGCCAATTCCTTCACCAGGTGCTGCGGTTCTCCGCAGGACGTGCCGATAAAGACCCGCTGGCCGACACTTATGCTTGAAATCGCCTCGCGCGCGGTGGTTTTTTTCTTGAGGTATTCGTCCGGCCAATAACGTTTCATGTCTGCCTCCTCACCATCGGGTTATAATTCCCGACTACAAAGCAGTAAATTACGTTCCTTACGGTGCTGTTTCAATCAAAAAGTCATTTATGGGGCAAATGATCATTTCCTTGCATAAGAGCTTGAAATGTGATTTCATCAAAAGTTACATATTGCATCGAATCGGCACAAACCTCTCATTCTCCGGACCTGAGCCTCCGCACCGTCTCTTCTGGATACCGGTTTTTGAACGGACTGAAACCGGTGACTTCTTCTGTGCCACCTGCTAGTGCATATGGTAACTATCAACCGTCCGGGTTGTGCTGACTGGAATAGTTGAGAAAGAGTTCCGGGGCATATGAACTGGAGCGTGAATTCAGGATGTTTTGATCTTTTCCGACCGGGGCAAATATGGTAACTAGCTATCATATATAGCATAAGCTAGTGAATTTGTGAACAGATTAACGCATGGAACAAGTAGATTTATGCACACCAGGGGGAAGTAAACTTATGAACGAGCTTTATGAATTCTTAACCGGTCCGGCCGCGTGGGCCTCTTTTATTATCTTTATAGGCGGTCTTGTTGTACGTACCGTCTATCTCTATGGATTAAGTAGAGAACGCGATACAGTATTTTACAATCATGTAGATATAAAATGGGGGCTTCGATCTATAATACACTGGCTCATTCCGATGGGCAGCGTCTCCTTTCGCGCGCAGCCCTTGTTCGCCATCGCATTTTGGCTCTTCCACGTCTGCCTGCTTGGAGTTCCGATCTTCCTTTCCGCTCACAACATGCTGTGGCAGGAGGCTTTCGGCATCAGTCTGCCGTCCATTCCCGATTCCTTGGCCGACGCGGGTACCATCATCTGTATTATAGCAGCAGCGTACCTCCTGCTGAGAAGAATAACTCGTCCGGAAGTCAGAATTCTTTCCACTACATGGGACTACTTTCTTCTGGTCCTGACGAGTCTTCCTTTCATTACCGGTTTTCTGGCTTATCACCAGATCGGTCCCTATCAGGCAACCCTGATTCTGCACATCCTTTTTGCCGAAATCCTCTTGATCATTATTCCGTTCAGCAAGCTGGGACACGTTATTCTATTCTTCTTTTCCCGTGCTTTCATCGGATTTGAGATGGGACAAAGGCGAGGGGCGCGGACCTGGTAGTCGTGCCTTTTCCTGAAACTAGAACAGCCAATTGTCATATTTCGATATATTCGAGAGGAGAGCGGGAAAAATGAGTGACGTTCCTCAAAAGCCGATAAACACCAAAACAATCAAAGAGCTTCTGGACGCGAACGACAGCGCCAGGATCAGGACATGGTTGAGCATTTGTGCTCGTTGCGGCCTTTGTGCCGAAAGCTGTTTCTTCTACCTTGCAAAAGGCAAGGACCCCAAGCTTAGCCCCGCCTACAAGGTAAAGGCAACCCTGGGCGAGCTGTATAAGAGGAAAGGCAACGTAGACCGGGATTTCCTGGAGAAGTGCTACAATATTATCTGGGGTGAATGCACGACCTGCAAGCGCTGCTCGCTTTACTGCCCGTTCGGTATCGACATAGCCACCATGATCGCAACCGTCCGTGCGATCTGCAATTCTCAGCGGATTGTTCCCGAGGGTCTGGCAAGGACTTCAGACAATTACCGCGATACCGGAAACCAGATGGGCATGAGCACCGAGGACTTCATCGAGACGTGCTCGTGGATGGCGGAAGAGACGGCAGAGGAGATGAACGGCCTCGAGATTCCGGTCGATAAGCATGGCGCCAGGATCATGTATACGGTAAACGCGCGCGAGCCGATGTATTACCCTCAGGACATGGCGATGGCTGCCAAGATTTTTACGGTTGCCGAAGAAGACTGGACGATGCCGAGCACCGGCTGGGATTGCACCAATCTTGCCATGTTTGCCGGAAACAGGGCTCTGGGCGGCCAGATCGTTAAAAACATGTACCAGAAAGCCCAGGAACTGGGAGTACAATATATCTGCATTACCGAATGCGGCCATGCCTACCGGTCGGCGCAGTTCGAAGGCCCTTACATGGCCGGCTACCGCGACGGCAAGCCCCCGGTACCCATCATCCACTCGGTTCGCCTGTTCTATGAATACCTCAGAGACGGACGCATCAAGATCGATCCGGCCAAGATGATTACCGAACCGGTGACTTACCAGGACCCCTGCAATGTGTCGCGTAACGGCGGTCTTTGGAACGAAGCCCGTGAAATGATCAAGTACCTGTGCAAGGACTTTCGCGACATGACGCCCAACAAAGATTACAACCACTGCTGCGGCGGCGGTGGCGGGTTCATTCCTATGGGGGCTGAGTTCAAGAAGCGCCGCATGGAATCCGGAAAAGTAAAAGCCGAACAGATCAAGGCCACCGGGGCAAAGATAGTGATCGCTCCCTGCCACAACTGTTTCGATCAGATCCGCGACCTCAACAAGGAATACGAACTCGGGATCAAGGTGATGTCTTTCAAGGAAATCATCACCGAGTCAATGATCATTCCAGACAAATACAAACCTGTCGAATCCGTTGAGGAAGCCGACGCGGAGGAATAGCCGGGAATCTATCGTCGGAGTCTGATAAGAACAGTTGGAAATGTCTCCCAAGACTGCATTGAAAGGAATTCTGATGAAGTACATCAAACTTTTGCTGGTCGTCCTGGTCTTCGCCGCTTTTGTGCCTCTGGCGTTTTCCCAGGAGTCGGTAATCGTTCTCAAACATAAGGAAATGGGAACCCATGAGCGGCCGGTGATCGACTTCAACCACGAGAAGCATTCGGCCAAGATCGACTGTCTCCAGTGCCACCATGACTATGACGCCTTCCACAACAATCGGGGCGGAGAGGGGCAATCCTGCGGGACCTGCCACGGAGTCGATGCCGCCCAGGCGAAGCCCGCCCTTAAAGACGCTTTCCATGCTCAGTGCAAGGGATGCCACGAGAATATGCATGACCAGGGAAAGCAGGCGGGACCGGTTACCTGCGGCGGGTGCCACGTTCGGAAATGAGATTCATAACTATAATTCGCGAAATCACCAAATAAGAACGTTAGCAGGTCTTCATTAAGACGCGGAGAGCGGTATGGTGGGCACGGGTTTTCTCGTGCCCACCGTCCCTCTTTTCAGACGAATGGTGCGCAACAGCCAGCCTGGCACGCCTTCAATATCCGGCAAACAAAACGAAATCCTTCCAGCAGCACAGCCGCAACCAAAGTACGAAAGGCCAAAGCCTACAACCACGAAATACACGAAAATAACGAAAGAAAACAATCGGATATGGCCGTAGGATGGGTGGGAGCGGAGCGGGAACCCATCGTTTTTTGAGGCTCGTTCCCCTCTCTGCCGCCGGGAA
>JAEZHY010000008.1 GCA_023416335.1 Pseudomonadota bacterium
TGGTAGATGTCGGAATCAGCAGGCCTCTGGGAGTCGGCGCCGGCAGCCTCGCACTGATCAGCTTTCTGCCGGAAGAGCAGTTTGAGCTGATTCTTAAGGCAAACGATTGCCGTTTTTCTGAAAATAACATTGAATCCGAAGTTATTCGAAAGCTTGCCATGGATTCACGGGACCGTGGATACGTGGTCAGCGAAGAGCTTTTCTGGCCGGGGGTCAATTCTGTAGGCGTCCCGATCCGCTCGCCGGAAAATGAAGTCATTGCGGCCATTACGGTAACGGCAATTGCTTCCAGGATGATTCGGCAACGCCAAAAGGCAGTGGCTCAGATCATCATGCGTGCCGCCGAACAGGTCCCGCTCAAAGCGGTCCTATAGAGTTTTCTCAAGCGTTTTGTGAAAGCAGTCATGGCTGAGGGGAGGTTCCATTGCCTTCCAGCGTCGGGGTCTTCCGTGGGAATGATTGAAACAAGGGGTTTCAGAAGATGAAGCATATCGCAACGATCAAAGCCGATGTTTTGATCATTGGAGGGGGGAGCGCCGGAACTATGGCCGCTATCCGCGCTAAGGAACTCGATCCTGAGTGCAGGGTGGTCATTTTCGAAAAATCGGACTTCCAGTATTCCGGAACCATTCCGCGAGGAATGGACGCCCTCAACGTGGTGACTGTTCCAGGTGTCAGCACGCCGGAGGATTACGTCATTTCAAATCGAATCTACTGCGACGGCATCTGTGACGATCCCAAGAGCCATATTCTCGCAAAGCGAAGCTTTCCCATCATGGAAAGACTGATCCGGTGGGGCGTCTGCTTTCCTCGCAAGGACGGAAGCTATGACATCACCACTCTCCACCCCCGGGGGAGCTTCACGGTCTCTATGACCGAGCCCAACCTCAAGCAGATTCTGGTCAAGAAGGCTCTCGACGCGGGATGCCGCGTGGAAAGCCGAACCATGGCCCTGGGGCTGCTAAAGGAGGGGGATACTGTCAGCGGTGCTCTCGGCATAAACATTCGAACTGGCGAGCGAATCATCTGCATGGCCAAGGCAGTCATTATAGCCGCCGGCGGGACAGCCCGTTTCGGTCTCCCGGCTACCGGCAAGCTGTATGGGACCTACGATTATCCGGGCAATACGGGTGACGGGTATCTTCTTGGATACCGCGCGGGTGCAAAGCTCACAAGCATGGAATTTACACTCTGCTATTGTCTTCTCAAGGACGTTCAAGCCCCGGGCATGGCCATGATGATGCAAAAGGGCGCCAAGATGTTCGATGCGGTGGGCAAGAGTCTTTTTGAAAACGAGTTCTATAGCCTTCCAGAGGTGAGTAGGCTTCAGAAATCGCCGGCGGGTCCGCTTCGGGTCAGCCTCAAGCACCTTCCGGAAGAGACGATCCAGGAAGTCGAGGAACTCCTTTTCACCTGTGAACGCCCTGTAATCAAACGATTTCTTGAGCATCGGGGGTTGAACTTCAGGAAGGACGACCTCGAGCTGGAAACCAGCGAGATTTTTCTGTGCGGCGGACACGGCATGTCAGGCCTGTACGTAGACGAAAATGCCGCAACCACTGTGCCCGGACTGTTTGCCGCAGGGGACACCGCTCCCGTTCCGAGAGCGTTTCTCTCCGGCGCATTCGTGTTTGGAGAAATCGCAGCCGAGTCCGCCGTGCGCTTCGCCAGGGACCGCGGCGCTCCCGTGCCCGAAGAATATTCCCTGCGCAAGTGGACCGAGAAGCTGGACGGACTGCAGGAACAGTCCCACGAGCCTGTCGTTGTGAGTGATCTCGAACTGAAGGTCAGACGACACATCAACCAGTACCTGGCGCCGCCCAAGAATGCCTACAAGATGGAACTCCTTCTTCAGTACCTGAATACCATGAAAAAGGACCTTGCAGGCGTTCGGATCGTGGATGAAAGAGACCTCTTTCAGGCCCTGGAGGCTGAAAACATCATTGATTCGGCCATCCTTTCCACTGTTGCGAGCCTGGAGCGCAAAGAAAGCCGGTGGGGATTCTGGCACAGCCGGGGAGACTATCCGACCAGGGATGACGTCAACTGGCAAAAACACATCGACCTGAGTCTCGACCCGGGTACGGGGACGCCTCGGGTGAGCCACCGGGAAGTCCGGCGTATGGAAGAGATAGGAGATCCACGATGAGTAACGGGCATTCCAACAATCTCGACATAGATAGAACCAAGTGTGTCTTCTGCGGAAACTGCGCGGAAAGATGCGTAATGGATAACATCCGCCTCGAACTTGCTCCCTGCCGGAATGCGTGCCCACTGGGGCAGAACTGCCAGGCTTACATCCAGCAAATCGCCAGAGGGCAAAGTGATCGCGCACTGGCAACGATACTTGAAACGAATCCGTTCCCCGGTATTCTCGGGCGGATTTGTCACCACCCCTGCGAATCGGCGTGCTCGCGTGGCCGGGTGGACGGCCAGGCCGTTGCTATCCGCGCTCTCAAGCGCATGCTTGCCGAAAAAACATCCCGTCCCGCACCCCAGCAGCCTTTGCAGGAGCACACAGAGCGGGTGGCCATCATCGGTTCGGGACCAGCCGGGCTCATGGCGGGTTGGGAACTGCGGCGCAAAGGGTACAAGGTTGTAATCTACGAAAAGAACTCAATACCGGGCGGAAATCTCACCCGTGTCATTCCGGATTTTCGGCTTCCCATGGAAACTGCCATGGCCGAACTGGAATGGCTTAAAGAATGGGGCATCGAATTTCGAACCGGGGTAGAAGTCGGCAAAGACATTCCATTCGAAACGATCCGGTCTGAAAACGCCGCAGTAATAGTGGCTGCCGGCGGTGGACAGTCCATGAGGCTCGGCGTCGAGGGGGAGGATTATCCCAATATATATCACGCATTCCAGTTCCTTGAAGCGGCAAAAAGAGGAAGCCCGCCTGCACTGGGAAATTCAGTAGTGGTGGTCGGTGGCGGCAATGCGGCAGTGGACGCCGCTCAGACCGCCAAGCGCCTGGGTGTTTCTACGGTTCGCCTCGTCTGCCTGGAACGCCGCGATGAAATGCCCGCACACCCGCACTGCCTGGAAGAAGCGCTGGAGGAAGGCGTAATAACCGAGTGTGGTTGGGGTTCCTTCAAGTTCACGAGCGCTGACGGCATCCGGGCCGATTCCCTCAAATGCCATCTTTGCCTCTGCGTGTGGCAGAACCAGTGTTTCATGCCGCAGATGGATTGTGAGATTGAGCGTACCTTCACCGCCGATTCATTCATCATTGCCATCGGCGACCGCCCTGACCGGGCTTTTCTCCAATCAACAGGATTAGCCGACGGGAACTGCTCCAGGGCCTCCGCACATGCCGTAACTCTGGCAACCGGCGTCGCCGGCGTGTTTGCCGCAGGAGACGTGGTTTCCGGACCGAGCAGCGTGGTCCAGGCAATGGCTTCGGGCAGGGAGGCGGCTTTGTCCGCAGACAGGTACATAAGAGGAGAAGATCTTCTCTACGGGCGCAACTATCCCGGACCGGTTCTGACAGACTTTGCCGTCAGGACCGATAAAGCTGAAAAATATCCAAGACAGATTTGCTCGAAATTAGCGCCGTCGGAACGAATCGGCATGCGGGAGACAAATGCCGTGATAGGTGAGTCCGAGGCAAGGTTGGAAAGTCTGCGATGCCTGAGTTGTGGTGTACCGGTGGCCTATAACGATGCGTGCTGGTACTGCCTCCCGTGCGAAGTGTCCTGCCCCGAGCAGGCTTTGAGGCTGGAGGTGCCATACCCGATCAGGTGAGTTTCAAGGAAGCTGTCCCGATGTGAGGTTCGCCAAAACCGTTACGCCAAAAAAAGGGAGCTAAGACATGGATGTAAAAGTCAGAAGATGTGGAATTATTGGTCCGATTCTATTTCTCTTTGCCTTCTCTCTGATGATCTTTCCAAAGATCGGCTTAACTGCGGATTATCCGAACCGGCCTATAAACCTCATCATTCAGTTCGTTCCGGGAACGACGACCGACATCGTATTGAGAAAGCTCGCCGATGTCGTCTCAAAAGAACTGGGTCAGCCGGTTGTTCCCATCAACAAACCGGGAGGCGGGGGGACCATCGGGGTCGCCGAACTCGCAAGGTCCGCTCCGGATGGGTATACAATCGGCGGCATAAATATGCCTACGTTGACCATCAATCCTCATATGCAGACGGTCCCTTACGATCCGCTGAAGGATATCTCCCATCTCTGCGTGATCATGCCCTACGAATACGGAATTTACGTGAGCGGGGACGCTCCCTGGAAGAGCTTCGAGGAGTTTGCCGAACACGCCCGGAAAAACCCCGGAAAAGTGACTTATGGAACTCCGGGGGTCGGCAATACTTCTCACTTGCTCATGGTGGAACTGGGAAAGAAACTGGGGCTCGACTGGAGACACGTACCCTACAAGGGTGACGGGGAGATGATGCCCGCCGTAATGGGAGGGCATATCACCTGCGGAGTCGGAAGCCCGGCAGCCCTCCTCCCGAACATCAAGGCCGGGAAATTGAAGCTGCTCGTTGTGACCAGCAAGAGCAGATGGCCATACCTTCCCGCCGTTCCGACCCTGCTTGAATCCGGGTACGGAATCTCCCAGAACTCCTATCTCTCGCTGGGCCTTCCGGCCAATACGCCCGAGGAGATCCGCGGCAGGCTCGAAAATATCTTCCGCAAGGTCCTTCAGGACCCGGTGCTCAACAAGCAGTTCAACGACGAGTTCTTTGCCACTCTCGAATACATGAGCAGCCAGGAATACAAGAAGACGATAGAAGAGCAGTACCTCTTCTACAAGGACTTCCTGAAGAATATAGGAATCACAAAATAATGCGGAAAGCCGAACAGATTGTCTCAATCATGTGGATAGGGCTGGGACTCCTGGCGAGTATCGCCTCGATCCGCCTGGGCGTGGGGAACTTTTCCGACCCCGGCCCCGGCTTTCTTCCCCTGGGAACGGGGTTCACGATCTCTGTGCTTGCTGCGATCCATCTCTTTCTTGAAAGCCGCAGGAGTCCCCAACAGGAGGAGGAGACGGAGTCCCTCTGGGAAAATGTTCACTGGAAGAAGATGGGATATGTGCTGGCCGCCCTCCTCATCTATGCGCTCCTGCTGGAGAAACTTGGCTACCTGGTGGACACTTTCCTGCTGATGGTGTTCCTCTTCTCGATTCTCGAGCGAAAAAAATGGTGGGTCGTCCTCCTGGGGAGCTTCCTTGTCATCGGAATCACGTATCTCGTCTTTGACAGGTGGCTGATGGTGCAGTTTCCAAAGGGAATATATTAAGGATCGTGATGGAAGTTATCGATTTCATTACTATGGGTTTTAAGGTCAGCATGCAGCCGGAAAACCTGCTCTTCTGCTTCATCGGAGCATTGTTGGGAACTCTTATCGGAGTTTTGCCCGGCATCGGTCCCGTCGGGACCATATCCATACTTCTGCCGATAACGGTCAAAATCACTCCCGTCGGAGCGATCATCATGCTGGCGGGCGTCTATTACGGGGCACAGTACGGCGGCTCGATCACATCCATCCTGCTGAATATACCGGGAGAGGCTACCAGCGTCGTCACCTGTCTCGACGGCTACCAGATGGCCAGAAAAGGAAGGGCGGGCGCGGCGCTCGGGATTTCGGCCATCGGTTCCTTTATTGCCGGGACTATCAGCTTGGTGGGGCTCACGCTCCTGGCGCATCCCTTTGCCAACCTGGCACTCAAGTTCGGACCGCCCGAGTATTTTTCGATGATGGTCCTGGCGCTTGTCGTACTCTCGTACCTTGCCCGCGGCTCCATTATCAAGGCAATGATAATGGCGCTGGCCGGCCTTTTCCTGAGCTATGTCGGCATAGATATCGTTTCCGGGGAGCCGCGGTTTACTTTCGGAATCCTGAACCTGTCCGACGGGATAGACCTTGTCCCGGTCATCATGGGGCTTTTCGGGATATCCGAGGTGCTCGTGAATATTGAGCAGAAGTCCGAGCGCGATATCCTCAAAACGAAGATCAAAAACATCCTCCCGACCCTGGAAGACTGGGCGAGAACAAAGTGGTCGATTATCCGGGGCACCGTCCTTGGCTTCTTTCTGGGAATCCTTCCCGGAGCGGGGCCGATCGTTTCGACCTTCATCTCCTATTCCATCGAAAAGAGAATCTCGAAACATCCGGAAGATTTCGGGACTGGCATGATAGAGGGCGTGGCGGGGCCGGAGTCGGCAAACAACGCATCGGCACAGGGCGCTTTCATTCCGCTCTTTACCCTGGGAATTCCTCCAAATGTCACGATGGCGATACTTTTCGGCGCGCTCATAATCCACGGACTTCAGCCCGGCCCCCTTCTCGTGAAGGAACATCCTGACTTTTTCTGGGGTGTGGTCATCAGCATGTATGTTGGAAACATTATGCTGCTCGTCCTGAACCTTCCGCTGATTCCGCTCTGGGTCCAGGTGCTGAAAGTCCCCTACCCCATCCTCTTTCCCCTGATCGTCCTTTTCTGCCTGATCGGGGCCTTCAGCCTCAACAACAGCGTTTTCGACGTGGTCGTAATGATCCTCTTCGGAATCGTCGGGTACTTTATGCGAAAGTTTTCCTATGAGGGGGCGCCCCTGATCATGGCCTTTGTGCTGGGGCCTCTTCTGGAACAAAATCTCAGAAGATCTCTAATTATTTCAGGTGGTTCATTGTCCATATTTTTCACTCAGCCCATCTCCGCCATAACGCTCACATTCAGTGCTCTTCTCCTCCTTTCCCAGTTCATCTGGAAAAAAGACGCGAGACTGACCGAGGGTGAGGATGAGGGTTGATATGCTCGTCGAGGAGGAAGTCCGATGCTCATTGTAGGAGAGCTGATCAATGCCAGCCGCAAGGCTGTGGGAGAGGCCATAAGCAGCCATGATGCGGCCGTGGTCCGAAAACTCGCAGCCGATCAGGTCCAGGCCGGCGCCCATTTCATCGATGTAAATGCCGGTATCTTTGTCGAAGAGGAAGCCGATCATCTGAAGTGGCTGGTGACCAATGTACAGGAGGCGGTGGATTGCCCCTGCTGCATCGACAGCCCCAGCGCCGAGGCTATAGAAGCAGCCCTTACGGTACACCGGGGCCCAGCGATGATCAACTCCATTTCCCTGGAAAAAGATCGCTATGAAGCCTTACTGCCGTTAGTGTCCGGTACGGACCTGAATGTGGTTGCCCTGTGTATGGGCGACGATGGGATGCCGGAAACCACCGAGCAGCGTTTGAAGATTGCCGACAAGTTGATCAATGGACTGACACGGGCCAATGTCCCCATACAGAACATCCATGTTGACCCCCTGGTTCAACCTATATCGGTAAACAATCAGTTCGGTTTGGCTTTCCTCGAAGCAGTGGAATCGATCAAACGTGAATTTCAGGGCGTTCATACCATTTGCGGCCTGTCAAATATCTCCTTCGGATTGCCGGATCGCAAGCTCCTCAACCAGGCTTTCGCCGTAATGGCAATTGCCAGAGGACTTGACGGACTGATCATAAATCCCCTGGACCGGCGCATGGTGGCCAACATTATCTCCGCGGAAGCACTTGCGGGCAGGGACGAGTACTGCACGAAATACCTGCAGGCTTACAGAGCCAAGTGCTTCGAACTGTGAGACTGCCCTGGGATAACTGATTACAGGGGAAAGGAAAGGCCGCGGACCGCGCTGCCGAAATGCTCCCGATGCAACATGAAGAGTTGCCTTTACAGGCGCTCTCCGAAAAATTCCACCGATCATGCAGAGTAACCGCCGAAACGGTAGGGTTTCCAGCGAAGTTACTCGAAGTCCAACAGGAGGGATAAAATGGCCAGTACACTCACCAACGAAGCCTTGCAGCAGTTACGCACCCAAGTCATACCCACCGGGCATGCCAGTGGAACCACGTGCTATGTGGAGTCGGCCAATGGCGCCGTTATCCGGGATGTCGAAGGAAAAGAATTCATCGATTTTGCCGGTGGAATCGCAGTGATGAACATAGGGCACAGCCACCCCAAAGTGGTTGCGGCCATTAAGGCGCAGGTCGAGAAATTCACTCACACCTGCTTCATGGTAAATCCTTACGACACGGCGGTTCTGCTGGCTAAAAAGCTATGCGACGTCACGCCGGGAAATTTCGCAAAAAAGGTCCTCTTCATCAACAGCGGCGCCGAGGCGATCGAAAATGCGGTCAAAATTGCCCGGTACTACACGAAGCGCCCGGCAGTCGTCGTTTTCGAAAACTGCTACCACGGCCGCACATTGCTCACGATGACCATGACCAGCAAGGTTAAACCCTATAAGTTGGGATTCGGTCCGTTTGCACCCGAAATATACCGTATGCCGTTCGGTGATGCGGTCGGCCCTGACAAACTCAAGGATTTCTTTATCAAGCACGTAAACCCGGAAGCAATCGCCGCTGTCGTTGCCGAACCGGTTCAGGGAGAAGGGGGATTCGTCGCTGCGCCTCCGGGATATTTTCAGGAGTTGACTAAAATTTGCCGAGACAACGGCATTCTCTTCGTATGCGATGAGATACAGTCAGGCATGGGGCGAACCGGAAAAATGTTCGCTATCGAACATTGGGGGGTAGAGCCCGATCTCATGTGCGTGGCCAAAAGCCTTGCAGCGGGGATGCCGCTCAGTGCCGTCGTAGGGCGCCAGGAGATCATGGACTCTGTTCATCCGGGAGGCCTTGGAGGCACTTACGGAGCGAATCCGGTAGCTTGTGCGGCGGGGCTGGCTGTGATGGATGTCTTTGAAGAGGAAAGCATGCTGGAAAAGGCCGTGGCCCTCGGGCAGAAGCTTCGGGCCAGGATGGAGAAATGGCAGCGGCAGTTTCCGATAATGGGAGAAATTCGCGGGCTGGGGGCCATGCTGGGACTTGAAATCAAAGGATCCGGCACGTCCAGTGGAGCCGATGCAGCCAAGCAACTGGCAGCCTACTGCTTTCAAAACGGTCTGATAATACTGACCTGCGGCAGCTACGGCAATATCATACGAATCCTGACACCCTTCGTCATCACCGACGATCAATTGGAAAAGGGTCTGAACATTATGGAAGCGGGACTGGCTCATATTTCCAAATGAGAGACCCCAATTCCATGATTTCCGACTGTTAATGCAGGAGGCCGCAATGGCGAAATATTTTACGCGATATGGCGACGGCACTCCCACCGAGTTCTCGGAAAAAGAGCTGATGGAAGACCTTGTCGCCGGGACTGAAGATGCCGCAGATCGTGGGAATATCCCGACTCTTTCCGACGATGAATTGAAGCATCTTTTCGACATCTTTGCCGGCCCTGACGCCTTTATGAGTGTGGAACGCGGCAGGGAAGTCATCATGAGCTATGACGCGGGAACTTTGAAGATACGCCGCGTGGGCGTAAACGTCGACCGCATCCAGGCCCTCCAGATCTATGAGAAGATTATGGGGGCGGACACCATGGAGCTGTCGCATGTCGACTACAGCTTTAAACCTATCAAGCCCATCGTCACGATGGAGCAGCCGATCCTCGAGCAGGCTCTGTTAACGACGCACATCCCTTTGTTTTACGGAGCAATGCCCAACCTCGGCCTCTACACGCAACCGGACGGACCATTCCCGAACCCTGCGGAACTGATGCCGACCGGCCTGATAAAAGAAGCCAGGGAATCCCATGAGAAGTGCGTTGAGGATGCGGTCCGCGACATCGTTTTCGTAGCGAGTTGCATGTATGAGTCCGGGGCCGACGGCATCAACATCGATTCGGTCGGCGCCGCCGGAGATGCCGACTTTTTGGCCGCCCTGCTGGCCTCGAAGAAACTCAAAGAGAAGTATCCGGATATCTGCATAGAACTCGGCATGGCCGGAGAGTTCGTCCTCGGCATGCACGGCGAATTGGAATTCGAAGGAGTGCGCCTGGCAGGGCTCTATGCACACGATCAGGTCAAACTCGCCGAAAAGGCCGGGGTGACCATCTTTGGACCGGTGGTCAATACCAACACTACCGAGTCGGCGCCGTGGAATGCGGCGAGGGCCATCACCTTCACGAAGGCATGCGGCGAGGCGGCCGAGATCCCGATCCATCCAAATATGGGGATGGGCGTGGGCGGTGTGCCGGTGAACGATCATCCCCCTATTGACACGGTTTCCCGAATGTCCAAGGCAATGGTCGAGATTTGCCGCCTGGACGGGTTGTAGGTGGGGGTGGGCGATCCCCTCGCAATGGCCGTAACGCATGCGCACGCATCGGGCATGGGCGGAATGCGGGCTGCCGGAGATCTGGTTGCTCGCATGCAAATGACCCGAGGCATGAGAATCGACGAAGCAAAAGCATACGTGGCCGGTAAACTGGGCATTTCCATATCGGAGTTGACCGATCCTGTGATCATGACGGAGGTCCGTCAAGATCTTCAAATCGGTATCATGTCGCCGCTACCGGGATGCTCCAAGGGCATTGAGGCTAAGTTCAGAATTGCAAATCTGCTCGGCATTGAAATCAACTGTGTGAACAAATTCAAAAAGCGAGCCGGATTTTAGTTTGAGTTCTTTATGGGGGGTGGATCGGATGATGATCATGCGGACTCTAAATCCGTACAGCCGGGTGCAACTCCCGGACTCCCCGCCACCTCAGAGGCATATGAAGGAGAGACGGTGACATGATCGACCCATCGATTATTGAAGATGCCAAGAAGAAGATGGTCGCCAACGATAAACAGGGCATCATCGAAATCGCCACCCGCGTTATCGGAGCGGGTGGAAATCCCCTGGATCTCATGAACGAGGCTTTTATTCCCGCCATAAATGAAGTGGGGAATTTATTCGGCCGCGGTCAGTTGTTCCTGCCGGAACTGATGCAGGCAGCCGATGTCATGAAAGCCGTTACCGATCTGATCAATGAAAAAGTCGAGGGAGAACAGGCATCGGGCAGAGGCGGGGGAACAATACTGATCGCCACCGTCAAAGGAGACGTACACGACATTGGAAAATGCATCGTGGTCTCCCTGATGCGCGCAAACGGCTTTACCGTCCACGATCTTGGCCGTGACGTGGAAACGGACAGGATTATCGAGGGAGCATTGGAAGTTAACGCTGACGTGATAGGAACGAGCGCCCTTTTAACTACGACGATGTCACAGCAAAAAGTGCTGGAAGAGGCGCTCAAGAGTGCCGGACTCCGTGATAGGTTCAAAACTATGGTGGGCGGAGCACCGGTAACACCTCGATGGGCGGCACGGATTGGCGCGGATGCGTATGCGGAAGACGCCCAGGATGGCGTCGTCAAAATGAAACAACTGCTTGGCAAATGATTATACCCCCGCGAGGGGGAATAACCGCCTTCAAAGCGAGTCACCGCGGTGTTGATCAAAAAGCAGGCTGAACGCAATCGCCTGCAAAAGGGGGTGAGTCTATAGATTTGAGAGCTGGGTAAAGTGGATGCAGAAGAAAATCAGGAGAAACTTCGGGAGAAACGGTGTGGTGACCTGGACAATGGTTCAGCAGCAAAGGCTAAAAGAGTTGGATGCCCCTCCGGATGAGTTCGAAAGGGAATTCAACGATCCCGATATGCGGGATCGGAGCTTTCAGTGCCTGGAAATGGAATTGGTCAAAGTTCAGCAGTCTCTTTTAAAAGACTTTTTCCAGGTCCGCCTGAGTCCCGGGATTGTCGAACTTGAGCATCGACTGGCAGGGGCGCTTATTGCGCAGCGATTTGCCCGGGTCGCCACACCGACCATAATGTCGAGATCCCATTTGTCACGGATGTCCATTACCGATGACCACCCGCTGTCCCGCCAGATCTACTGGATAGACCGCAAACAATGCCTGCGGCCTATGCTGGCGCCGCATCTCTACTACCTGATGAAAGACCTGGTGCGTCTCTGCCCGAAGCCCATACGTTATTTCGAAATAGGCCCCTGTTTTCGAAAGGAGACGCAGGGTGCCCGGCATGCCGGGGAATTTACCATGCTGAACATGGTGGAAGTGGGCACCCCCGCGGAGGAACGTCTCAATCGACTGCAGGAAATGGGAAATCTGGTGGCGCGAGCCGCCGGCCTTGAGGATTTCGGGTTTGAGGTCGAGACTTCGGAGGTTTATGGGGAAACAATTGACCTGGTGGGGAGCCGTGAAAAGATCGAGGTCGGCTCGGGCGCGATGGGGCCCCACCGGCTCGATGCCGCATGGGGAATCACCGATACTTGGGTTGGATTCGGATTCGGCCTGGAACGTCTGCTGATGGTTGCGCAAGGCCATGAGAGCCTGGGCAGAAACTGCCGAAGCCTCAGATATCTGGATGGTATCCCTTTGCGGATTTAGTCACAGGCGGCGAAATGATCCGAACGTACTCCAAGGTACAACTTGAGAACATTCTTGCCAAAGCCTTCGAAGGTGAGCGGCCGGCAAAACCCGATATTCGCACCCTTCTGTCCATGCGCGACCCCGATCCGCTGGATATGCTCTTCAGAACCGCCAGGTCGATTCGCTGCAGGCATTTCGGTTCACGCGTATTTCTTTACGGTTTTTTGTACTTCAGTACCCATTGCCGGAACAATTGCACGTTCTGTCATTTTCGCCACCATAATGCAAGTCTTCCCCGTTATCGCAAAACCGCCGATGAGGTAGTTTCGGCCGCTCTTGCGATCGCCGATTCAGGTATTCATTTATTGGACCTTACGATGGGCGAGGACCCCGCCTATCTCCAAACCGGGGGTGATACGGAAAACCCGCTCTGCGGGCTGGTCGAGGCCGTGAGAAAAGCAACCGGTCTTCCGCTCATGGTTTCGCCGGGCCGGGTTTCCGACAGGACCCTGGCGCGACTTGCCGATATCGGGGCCGATTGGTACGCATGCTATCAGGAAACACACAATCCCCTTCTGTTTGATTCTCTTCGTATCGGTCAGAACTTTGATACCCGGATGGAAGTAAAACGCACCGCGCAAAAATTGGGGATGTTCATCGAAGAAGGAATTCTGTGCGGTGTAGGCGAGACCCTGGACGACATAGCCGATTCCATCTGTAAAATGAGAGACCAGGACGCGGACCAGGTAAGGGTGATGAGCTTTGTCCCTCAGGAAGGAGCGCCGCTGGCCGGCGGCCGAGGAACGGACCCTCTGCGGGAACTGGTTACGCTGGCGGTTATGCGGCTGGTTTTGCCGGACCGGTTAATTCCTGCCTCACTGGATGTGGATGGACTTTCCGGGTTAAAGGCCCGCCTTGATTCGGGGGCAAACGTGATAACGTCCCTGATTCCCCCCGGCAACGGCCTGGCCGGGGTGGCAAATTCTTCCCTGGACATCGAAGATTCGCGAAGAACAGTGGCAGGGGTGATGCCCGTACTGACAAAGTGCGGGCTTGAACCTGCAACGCTTCGAGAATACCGGGACTGGCTTTCGCTTCGGCATCAGCGGAAGCATGCCGGAGAAGATGACGGCCCTGCAAGTTTTCCGAGTGCCGGCGGAGGAATGGCTCCATGACGATTCTTCAGAAACAGGACATCGCGGATATAGCCGGGAATCTTGCAGCCTATGACAGGAAGCTGCAATCGATATTGGGTTGCGGACTCAGGGAACTGGCGTTGAAATCAACGGGCAAAGATCCGGACAGTTTTGATGAGAAATCCTTCTCCAAACATGTCGCCATCGTGCCCATGACGTGCGGAAAGGGGCTAATTCCGGGTTTTTCCGAGACCCTTCAATCCATTGCCCGGCATTTGGGCTTTTCGGCTTATGTAACGAGATCTACCGATGCCGCTGGAGTGGCGGAAGCCTTCGAATCGGGGGCGGACATTCTGCTGCAGGCAGACGATGACCGGTATACCGCGATCGATCTGCGCGGTCGCAGGGTTGTGGACAATTCGGAGGCAACCGGAGCGGGGTTTGCAACAGGTCTGGCGCTTATGGCCGGCGGAGTGGAGAGACGGGGGGTTCTCGTGATCGGCTGCGGTCCGGTCGGCCGCTCCGCCGCCGCCACCCTGTATGCAAAGGGAGGCCGGATTGCTCTTTTCGATATCGATCCCGACGCGGCGCGTAAGGCTGCCGCAAGCATTCAGGCGGCGGCTCATGGTCTGCCCCTGACGGTGGAGAAAGATTTACGCTGCGCTTTTCGCCAATATAGCCTGGTACTGGATGCAACCCCCACAGCGGCTTTTATCGACTGCGGAGATATCTGTGAAGAAACGATAATCGCCGCGCCCGGGGTTCCGCTGGGCGTAACCGGCGCCGCAGTCCGCCGTTTGGGTCGCCGCCTCCTCCACGATCCGCTTCAAATCGGCACGGCAACGATGCTGTTGGATGCGGCGATGAATGTTCCACCCGCAAGACTTTAAACCGGAAACACGGCAATGGAATAAGGTATGTGCACCGTCCGGAAGGAAGAGAAAAAGAGGTATTACCGAAAGCGGATCGAACTGTTTCGATTGATCCGGAAAATCAAGCTGTGGCCGTCCCGCCAGGGCATTCTGCACGGGATTCAATCCGTGGAGATCCTTGGTGCTCAGGCAAGAATTACCACCCACTGCAATGAAACGTTCATTGTCCGAAATTCCTTGAACAGCCGGGCTGCTCGCTGGCTTCGCAACAAGTGGTTTTCCGTGAGTTGCAGCGCCTGCAAGGTCCCGCAGTGGAAATTAGACAAATACAATGCCACGCTTTTCAGTCGCAACAGCGGGTCAACGCTGCTCGAAACTGCCCGAAAGGACCTTCCGAATGGTCCGTCGGAGACAGTACGGTAAGGGAGGGAATAAGCATGCAGGGCGTATTTAACAGGATTCTCAAGGTGGATCTGACGGGCAAAACGTTCGATATCGAGTCTTTGCCTTCGCATATCTACGAAACGTATCTTGGCGGAAAAGGGCTCGCAACATATCTGCTTTTCCGGCTTAACCCTCCCGGTGTCGATCCACTTTCCCCCGACAACCATATCATCTTTACTACCGGCCCGGTCGCGGGAAGCACCATTTGGGGCTCCTGCCGATACGGCGTTTTTACCAAATCGCCGCAGACCGGTTTCTACTCGGAGTCCTACTCCGGAGGGAAGACGCCGGAAGCGATGGACAGTGCCGGGTTCGACGCCATTGTCATCAGCGGCCGTTGCGATTCTCCCATGATATTGACAATTGATCCGGAAGGGGCGGTTTTCCATGATGCCGGCGATATATGGGGCCGGGATACCTTTGAAACTGAAGATGTATTGCTGGAGCGGTTTCAACGAACCGGCGAGGGTTACGGTCGCGCAGGGGCGATCGTTATCGGGCCTGCTTCGGAAAACCTCGTGAGTTTCGGAGTGATTGAAAACGATTACTGGCGTTCGGCCGGACGTACGGGAGTGGGTACGGTAATGGGCGCCAAGCGCCTCAAGGGCATCGTTTTCCAGGGAAATCGGCGGCGTCCGGTGGCCGATCCCGAAATGGTACGAGAGATTTCATCGAGCATTTCAAGACTCGGGAAGACTAATCCCGGCGTAAAGGCCTACAAGGCCAACGGAACTCCCATGATGGTGAAGGTTCTCAATACTGCCGGGGCGTTTCCTACCCGGTACTGGTCTCAGGGGGTCTTCGAGCACTGGGAGAAGATCAGCGCCGAGGCGCTCCACAGCCGGTGCGACGTTACCCCAAGGGCTTGCCTCAAGTGCCTCATGGCATGCGGGCGGATGACCCGGGTCCGGGAAGGACGGCATGCAGGTCTGCGTCTCGAAGGTCCGGAGTATGAGACGATATACGCTTTCGGGGGGCTCTGCCTGATCGACAGTATCGAGGAGATCGTTTACCTCAACGATATTTGCGACCGTTTGGGAATGGACACGATAACCGCGGGCAACCTCTGCGCATTTGCCATCGAGGCCGGGCGCCGGGGAAGAATCGACGCTCGTATCGATTACGGCGAAGTCGACGCCATCGCCGAACTGCTGGGAAAAATCGCCTGCAGGGAAGGAATAGGCGACGTTCTCGCCAGAGGCATCCAGTATGCGGCAAGAGAATGGAACCTGGAGGATATCGCCGTCCACTCCAAAGGTCTTGAACCGGCAGGGTACGATCCCAGAGTGCTCAAGGGCATGGGCCTGGCTTATGCCACCTCTGACCGGGGCGCCTGTCATCTGCGGTCCACATTCTATAAGCCGGAACTTTCAGGAATGATGCCCCCCGAGCAGATTGAGGGCAAAGCCGAGTTGTTCCTGGACTATGAGGACCGCCTGACCCTGTTTGATGTTCTCATATTATGCCGGTTCTATAGGGACATTTACACATGGGAACTTCTGGAAAGATCGATCAATGCGATCACGGGCCTCCATGTAGGCAAGAAACAGCTTCAGGATATTGCCGCTTCCATCTCGACTCTGGTTCGAAGATTCAACATTCGCGAAGGGCTGACATCCGAAGACGATAATCTGTCGAAAGGCCTCTATAGAAAGCTCCGGGATTCGGAGCATCAGCTCAAGCCGGAAGAACTCGAGCACATGGTCCAGGACTATTACCGGCTGCGGGGATGGGATACGAACGGCTGCCCACCGCCGGAAGCCTTATCGGCCGTTTAGGTTTCTTTCATACAACCTGTGGGACGGATTATTCGAATGCGTGTTGCTGTCGTCGGAGGCAGGCTTCAGGGAGTCGAAGCTGCATACCTTGCAAACAAAGCCGGATGGGAGGTCGTTCTGATTGACCGGGAAACCGATGTGCCCGCATCCGGCCTCTGTCATTCTACGCGAAAAGTGGACGTGACCGATCAAGCCGGTATGTTGTCCGTCTTACGAGACTTCGATCTGATTATTCCGGCACTGGAAGACCCCAATGCGCTGCATGCCCTGGAAGCAATTTCTCTGAAAACGGGCGTTCCTTTGGCTTTTGACGGCCCGGCAAATCGGATCACAAGATCGAAGATTGATTCCAACGAACTCTTTTCGACTCTCAATATCTCCACCCCGGATGCGTGGCCGGCATGCGGTTTTCCTGTCGTATGCAAGCCCAGTAATTCGAGCGGCAGCAAAGGGGTTCGAATCGCCGGAAACGATGCGGAGCTTGAGAGATTTTCAGCTCTCCCGGAAATGGGCGAGCAGGTCATTCAGCAGTATGTGGACGGTCCATTATACTCAATAGAGGTCCTCGGCTTCGGCGGGGCTTATTTTCCGCTTCAGGTTACCGATCTGGAGGTGGACGCAGCCTACGACTGCAAACGGGTGCTTGCACCGACGGGACTATCTCCGGACACTGTCTCTCACTTTGAAAATATAGCCGTTCGTATCGCAGAGTCGCTCCGGTTAGAGGGCGTCATGGATGTGGAAGCGATCTTGCATGAGGGGCAACTAAAGGTGCTCGAAATCGATGCCCGGCTTCCCAGTCAGACACCTACTGCGGTATTCGCGTCCAGTGGAATGAATATCGTCAAAATGTTGGGAGAAATGTTTCTTTACCGGAAACAACCTGAACCCATTATGGGCTCGGGTCGTCGGTATGTAATTTTCGAACATGTCAGCCTCACCCCGGGGCGGCTCGAATTTGCCGGCGAACACATCATGGCGGAAGCAGGTCCTCTGAGACTTCTAAAGGACTTCTTCGGAATAGACGAAGCCCTGACCAACTATTCCGCGAACAAGAATTCCTGGGTTGCAACTCTGGTCACCAGCGGCCACGATTCCATTGACGCATGGCAGAAAAGAGATGCTGCACTCCAGGACATGCGAAAGCGGTTCGATGTGGTTACGGTGCTGGATCCGGAGCCTGTCTCCCGAACGGACAGCATGCCTTGTCGGGCGTGGGAAAACGTTCGGGCACCTTGATCAGTACCTCAATCCCCTCTCAGCAATCAGGAGGCCGCGGCGGGGAATGATCGCCCCCGTCAGTTCTGAGACCCACAAAATCATGGGCGCCCTTTGCCCTCACCTGCAACGGAAGGGCTGTCGTGGGACTCAGGCTATGGTCTTCCTGCTTTCCCCTACCCTAAAAATGGAAACCACCGGGGAGCAATGACCAGGTTTGCCCCCTTACCTACTGTTGCGTCCAGAGACCGGAAAAACGGTGCCGCTTTTTTCGGGATGCAGCAGCCATACTATCAGGAGAGCTCAAATGGACCTTGGATCGCTCGGCTCCTTCACCCTCGATTTCAGTCTTTTTCATGATCTTGTGAGCATCGTCCTCATAAATTTGGTGCTCTCCGGCGACAATGCAGTCGTGATCGCGATGGCCGTCCGATCGCTTCCGGCCGACCAGAGGAAAAAAGGCATCGCGTTCGGGGCCGGGTTTGCGGTATTACTGCGGATAATATTAACTTTCTTTGTGGCGCAGCTTCTCCGGATCGGAGTAGTAAAATTGGTCGGCGGACTCCTGATTATCTGGATCGCGATAAAGCTTTTTTCGCAAGCCGAAATGGAGCAGGGCAAAGAGGCGGGAAGCGCATTTCAGGCGATTAAGCTCATCCTCCTCGCAGACATCACCATGTCACTGGACAACATGCTCGCCCTTGGCGCTGCGGCCCACGGGAACCTGCTGCTCCTGGGAATCGGATTGGCGCTCAGTATTCCTTTCGTGGTTTTTGCCAGTAATTTGCTGTCTGCGATCATGGATCGATATCCGGTCATATTGTGGGTAGGCGCTGCGATCCTCGGTCGCGTCGGCGGAGAAATGATTATCACGGATCCGTTCATAACGTCGCTGTTAAGCCCCGACAAAGTAATGGAATACGGCTCGCAGATCGTTTTCACCGTAGTAGTTCTTGCCTCTGGATACTTTTTGGTATGGAGACGAGCGAAAGAGGAAGTTTCTGTCGGCCGGATTGCCAACCCCTGATGTGCAGAATGTGACTTGAGCTGGGAGGATGGAGCGGAAGCGGGACTCATAAGCACTTTTTTTGTAAGAAAACACGCGCGCCATGAACAAAAGGCAAACCGGGAAAGCCGGTTTGCCTTTTTCGATAAAATCACATCAAAGCTATGGGTCGCCGGAGATGGCCCTGCTTTTTTTGTCCCCAAATACGATCCTCCTAAGAGAGACGCAACACAAAAATGTAACGATTAATGCGCCTAATTTTGAATACGGGTGTGGCGAGGGACAGCAGACCCTTAAATCGCATGTTCCCTTTTCCGGTTTGTGCCCCGGTTTTGAAGCAACAGCACGATGTGGGCGTAGGCGTCTTAAGGGCCTGCGGCGCCACACTCCTTTTGAGAGACAGAGGCCGGAATCTTTTGTGATGGTGGAATGTAAAACAAGTGAACGGTGAGTCGCGTAGGTTGGGCATAACGCTTCATCGTGCCCACCGCCTTGCGCTGGGAACCAAACATGGGGTGACACGGGCAACGTGGTTTTAGTTGCCCGTGCCGTAGGCAAGAGGGACGGTAATCTACGCGGAGCCTCTTGTCCTCCGGACCCAGGCAACGTAAAAGCCTGTTGCCTGGGCCACCCGTGGTACATCGACGAAGAACGACAGCAGGCTAAGCAAGACCAAAAGTCTTTATTACTACCACTCGGAACCCTATTTTGATTAGAACGGCGGTGTTGCGAACATAATTCGATTGTTGTAGAGTCCCCGGCAGAAAATTCATTGTTTTGGGTGGAACATGGTTCCAATGCTCACTATTTTTCATCGGGAGCTGAACCGTGGGCCCATTTCGAGTGCGGTCGAAGGATCTCAATCGACTCCCCGGCGGACTCATTTTGGGCCGAACTTATTGTTATGGGGCTTACATCGAAGGATGTCCGGGCAAATTACAATGAGAGCAGAAAGCAGGAGCCGATCCGCGGGTTCGGCCTTTGGCCTTATTTTGACTTTAGTTTTGATTGTTCTCACACTTTCGGGCTGCTCGATCCGGCGGTTCGCCGCGGACCGCATTGGAAACGCCATGGCGGAAGGCGGCGCATCGGTGTTCGCTACGGACAATGATCCGGAACTGGTCGGCGCAGCTTTGCCTTTCAGTCTCAAGACCATCGAAATGCTGCTGGAGCAATCCCCCCGGAATAAAAAACTCCTCCTGGCCGCAGCGAGCGGCTTTACGCAGTACGCCTATGCTTATGTCCAGAACGAAGCCGATTTCATGGAGGATACGGACCTTGCGCGGGCCACGGAATTGCGCGAGCGGGCAATAAAATTGTACCGCCGGGCACTCGCTTACGGAATTCGAGGGCTCGAGGAAACTCAACGGGATTTCCAGCATCTTCTCCGCAGTGATCCAAAGACCGCCCTGGCACCATTCAAAAAGGACGACGTCCCCCTGCTCTACTGGACCGCGGCAGCCTGGGGAGCAGCTATTTCGCTCGACAAGACCAATGCGGCCCTCAGCGCCGATCTGCCCTACGTGGAAGCACTCATCGGCCGGGCACTGGAACTCGATGAGGGATTCGACCGGGGCGCAATCCACGAGTTCCTCATAAGCTACGAGGGCGGCAAGCCGGCTGCCGGGGGCGGCTCTGCCGAACGTGCCCGCAAACATCTCGAACGGGCCCTGCAACTTTCCGGCGGATCCCGCGCGGCTCCGCTGGTTGCTTTTGCCGAAGGCGTGGATGTCTCGGAGCAGAACAGCGCAGAATTCAAGAAACTTCTCGAACAGGCATTGGCCATCGACGTCGATAAGGTTCCGGATCAACGGCTCGCAAACATCATTGCACAAAAACGCGCCCGGTGGCTCCTGTCGCGTACGGACAGGCTTTTCCTGGAGTAGGCAAGGAGATCGGATGAGGCATATCAGACAATTCCCTGGTTTTGGTTTGTTGTTTTCACTTGTCGCCTTACTTTTGTTCGCGCCGGCAATTACCGCATGGGCAGCCGGAGAGGCGCCTATCACAATAAAAGTCGCGACCCTGGTACCACAGGGTTCCGAATGGCATAAGATCCTCCAGGAAATGGGCTCGGAATGGCAGACGGCCTCGAAGGGGCGGTTGGCGTTTCGCCTCTATCCGGGTGGGGTCGCCGGGGACGATGCGGACCTGGTGAGAAAGATGCGGCTCGGAACACTTGACGCCGGGCTTCTGACCGTTTCGGGCATCAGTGCGATAGATCGTGGAGTACTCGCCCTGGAAGTTCCGCTGGCGTATCAGAACGACCAGGAACTCGACTGTGTCCTGAAGCAGATGAGCCCTCAACTTGAAAAGCAGATCGACGCTAAAGGATTTGTCCTTCTCGGCTGGACCGAGGGCGGTTGGGCGAGGTTCTTTACGAAGACGCCTGTCAGGACGCCGGAAGACATGAAGAAAATGAAGATCTTCGTATGGGCCGGAGATGACCAATATACGGAGCTGTGGAAAAAGTCGGGCTTCAATCCGGTCCCGCTGCCGTCGACCGAGATCGCGACCGCGCTGCAGACAGGGCTGATCACGGCCGTCAGTGTTAATCCACAGGGAGCGCTCCTGCTGCAATGGTATAAGCAGGTTCCTTATATGACGGACCTCAAGTGGGCGATGTTCCTTGGAGGGTTCGTCATCACCAAATCAACCTGGGAAAAAATACCGGCCGATTTGCGTCCGATGGTGCGAGACTCCGCCCTCAAGGCATGCACGCGTCTTCGCGATTTCTCCCGCCAGTCGGAGGGCAAGGAAATAGAAGCTCTCAAGAAAAACGGGGTTCAGGTTGTCCCGGTGGACGGACCGGTTCTGGAACAATGGCGGCAGCTCATTCAGGGCGTCATCCCCCAGGTGCGCGGCGGATATCTTCCAACCGATCTCCTGGACAAGGCATTGAAATTGCGGGATGAATGCCGAAAAGGCGGGGCCAAATCCGGGGAATGATGTCGCACTCATCCGCGCGCAGCGCAAGTGAATGGTTCATAGTCGCCCTTTTCCTACTCCTGGCGGGTATTCCGCTGGTGGACTTCATCGGTCGCCCGCTTGCCGGTTTTCACATCCCCGGGTCGGCCACCTATACCCAGCAGATCACCTTTTTTCTCACCTTTGTTGGCGGACTTGTGGCAACCCTGGCGGGAAGCCATCTCAGGCTGTCATCGGCCGGGCTGATTTCCGGTGGCCGTGCCCGCCGTTTCGCCGAGTTCATATCCGCCGGTACCGCTGCAGCCGTGACGGCGATGCTGGCCTACGCAAGCACCAGCGTAGTGATAGCCGAAAAACTGCAGGGACAAACACTTTCCCTTGGTCTGCCCATCTGGGCCACCGAGAGCATTATGCCCCTGTGCCTGGGTTTGATTTCCCTGGTCTTCATCCTGAGGTCGTCGTCAAACCTGATTGCGCGCATCTGTGCCCTGGCAGCGGTCGGCGCCGTTTTTTTGCTTGGATCGATCGAGCCCGGAATCACCATTGCATGGGTTTTGGCAGGGGTTTTGTTGATGGCGCTCCTGCTGGGCGCCCCCGTTTTTGTCGGAATGGCCGGCATTGGACTGATTCTTTTCTGGAGGGAGTACACGCCCGTTTCGGCCGTAGCGGCCGAGATCTACCGACTCGTAGGCTCACCGACCTTACCCGTCATTCCGCTCCTTACGGCAATGGGCTTCATTCTTGCTGAAACCGGCGCTCCCGGGCGGTTGGTACATTTCTTCCGGGCCCTTCTCGGATTTATGCCCGGTGGAGTCGCCGTGCTAGTCAGCTCCGTTTGCGCGCTCTTCACCGCCCTCACCGGCGGCTCGGGCGTTACGATAATCGCGCTTGGCGGACTCGTTCTCCCGATCCTGCTCGAAGACGGCTATAAGGAAAAATTCTCGCTTGGCCTGGTCACGGCGGCGGGCAGTCTTGGATTGCTCTTCCCGCCATGCCTGGCGGTCATTCTCTACAGCGTCGTCTCGAAAGTCCCTGCCGACCAGTTATTCTTGGGGGGCCTTGCACCGGGCCTTCTGCTTCTCATTCTGGTGTCCGCCTACGGCATCCGCACCAGCCTGAAACTAAAGACGCCTCGCCGGAAATTCGACTGGCATGAAGTCCTTTCCGCAACATGGGAGGCGAAATGGGAACTCTCCATTCCCCTGGCCATGGTCCTTCTTTTCGGCACCGGCCTCGCCTCGCTGCTCGAGACATCGGCATTTGCCAGTGCATACACGATCGTTATAGCCTGTTTTATCCATGGCGACCTGCACTTCACACGCGACCTGCCCAAGACCTTTGTAAAGACTTCCGCAATGGTCGGGGCCATCCTGATTCTGCTAAGCTGCGCAATGGGATTGACGAGCTACCTGGTAGATGCACAGATTCCGGACAGACTGATGCAATTTGCCAGGACCCATATTCACTCCTCACTTGTCTTTCTTTTCGTTCTGAATATCGTGCTGCTGGTGCTGGGGAGCATACTGGAGATATTTTCCGCAATCATCGTCCTGACGCCGCTGGTGGTACCCATAGGGCTGGCATTTGGAATCCACCCGGTCCACCTGGGGGTCATTTTCCTTGCCAACCTGGAACTGGGATTCCTCTTTCCCCCGGTCGGCCTCAATCTGCTTCTTTCCTCCTCGCGCTTCGGAAAGCCAATGACCGAACTCTATCTCGATGTCATTCCCTTTCTGCTGATACTCGGGCTCGGGGTGCTTCTCATTACGTACGTGCCCGCCCTGTCACTGGGCCTGCCGGGCTGGCTGGGCCGCATTTGAGAAAAGCAAAAGAGCAAAAAGCGAAACACTTTATGACACGGATGAACACTGATGGACACGGATGGACGGAATAGCAAAAGAATTCATTTAGGAGAAGACGACGCATGCTTCACTGAATCCGTTATCGCTGCTGCACCGGAAAGCTAAAAGCAAAACATTTTATGACACGGATGGACGGAATAGCAAAAGAATTCATTTAGGGGAAGACGACGCATGCTTCACTGAATCCGTTATCGCTGCCGCACCGGAAAGCTAAAAACAAAACATTTTATGACACGGATGAACACTGATGGACACGGATGGACGGAATAGCAAAAGAATTTATTTAGGAGAAGACGACGCATGCTTCACTGAATCCGTTATCCGGTGCCGCACCGGAAAGCAAAAAGCAAAACATTTTGTGACACGGATGAACACTGATGGACACGGA
>JAEZHY010000028.1 GCA_023416335.1 Pseudomonadota bacterium
GTACTTCCACAGATTTCAATAGACACGTCGAGCTGTCAGGACGTAGTCCCCGGCTGGCCGGCTCTACCGCCGAGCATCACATTTGGATCGACCCGGGTGTGGGCTTACGGCGTTGAGGACAGCAGCACGAGTGAAACTCTTGCGCCCGCGATCTGGCCCGGTGTCACCATAGAGGCCACCAGACATATCCCGACTAACGTGACGTATGTGAACAATCTGCCGAGTTTCAACTCCGCAAATGCATACGGTCCGCCGTACGGGCCCGGGCTGGTCGCGGGTTTACTTACTTATGACCAGACCATTCACTGGGCCGATCCTCTCGGAACCACCATGAATTACGGCTGTATGAATGGGCCCCCTTTGGCGCCCCCGTGCCTGCAGCCTTATGTAGGACCGATCCCCGCCATCCCTCACCGTCATGGAGCGGAGCAGCAGACTTATGTCGATGGGACCCCTGAGCAGTGGTTTACTCCAAACGGCCTGCGAGGGAAAAACTTTTACAGTGCGTATGAGGCAGGCCCCGGCAAGGCGGTCTTTCCATATCCCAACGATCAGGAACCCGGAACGCTCTGGTTCCACGAACATTCCCTCGGAGTGACCCGTGCGAGCTTCTATGCAGGTCTGGAAGCTTTCTGGTTCATCCGCGACAGGCAAAACGAACCGCAGAACCTTCCGAGCGGCCCTTACGAAGTTGAACTGATGCTTCAGGACCGCCAGTTCGATATCAACAGCCAGCTCTTCTTTCCCGACGGATCAGGCCCTAATGCGTTCGCCACCAACCTGAACGGCCCGCCGCCCAATCCCGACATTCACCCGTACTGGATTTCCGAGTTCGTCGGCGATGTGGCGACAGTGAACGGAGCACCCTGGCCTTTCCTCAATGTCGAACCTCGCCGCTACCTCTTCCGCCTGCTCGACGGAGCCAACACCCGCTTTTTCAATCTTACCTTTGGCGGCGCTCCCATGTATCTGATCGGCGCGGACGACAACTATTTCAACGAACCGCAGAGAGTGAATTCGCTCTTCTTTGCTCCCGGCCAGCGCCTGTATGTGATCGTGGATTTCTCCGGTTTTGCCGGCCGGACCCTTACGATGACCAACGATGCCCCCGTGCCGTTTCCATCGGGCCTGACTCCCGGAGTGGACCCCGGCCAAGCCGGTATGGCGCAGATAATGCAATTCAACGTGAGTCCTTATTGCAGTTCGGCGGACAACAGCTGTAACCCCGCTCCGGGGTATTACGGTTGCATGCGTCCTCAGCCGATTCCGCAGCTGACCTGGCCTTCGAGCGCCGTTGCAAGCGGCGATCACTTCCTGAGCCTCCCCGCTCCCGGCGTGCTTGTCGATCAGTACAGGCAACTCGTTCTCAAAGAGGTTGACGGGCCGGGAGGACCGCAGATGGTTCTGCTCAACAACACCCGGTGGAACGGACTTCTTTCGCCAAGCATTGCAGCGATATTTTCCGATGACGGCATAAGCGAGTTGCCCGCGGTGGGTTCGATCGAGCAGTGGGAACTCATAAATCTCACCCCCGATGCTCATCCGATTCACATTCACCTGATCCAGTTCCAGCTGGCGAACAGAGAAACCTTTCATCCTTATTACCCGATTGAGTGGGAATCACTCTTCGGGTTGTGGCAGGATGTGCCCCTCCTTCCCGGTTGCACTCCCTGGAGCTTCTGTCCGGGTTACGGCCCGCCGCTTCCATACAAGGGCAGCAACTTCTTCTTCAACCAATACCCTCAGAGCCTGCAGCAGGGACAGGACTTCGAAATCGGCGGCAATCCGATGCTGGGAGACCAGGGCTATATTCACGTGCTGGTCACGGGAAATATTCAGCCTCCTTTCCCGCCGGGGCTTCCGGATGAGGACAACGGCTGGAGAGATACAATAATTGCCCTCCCCAACCAGGTCACCAGGATATTTGCCAGATGGCAGCCTACGGATTCGCCCATCACCTACTACCAGTCACTGATGGGCACGAACCTCTACCCCTTCGATCCCACACAAGGGCCCGGGTATGTATGGCATTGCCATATTCTCGACCATGAAGACAATGAAATGATGCGGCCTTACAAAGTTGTACAGCCCTGATTCAAATCAGCTGCCGCGAATGAAAGGGACCGCCTCTGCGCGGTCCTTTTTTTTGGATAAACTACTAGCGGTTGACAAGGGAATGTCACACATTTTAAATCCAGACAAATAGGTCGGGTTTGTGTCATAATTCCGAACATGACCTTACATCAGTTTCCCCCATCCCGAGCACGAGTAATCCGGTATTATCGAATGAGCAGTTCGCATCAGTTCGAGAATACGGATAATACGTGTTAAGTTACTGATAAACTCATCATAGCGAAACATTGAATTGTCAGAAGTAAAATATCGGGATGAATTGATTCCGCCTGAATTTGATGTGCCTATTATTTGAATGTGGATAAATATGTGTCAAGCTGTTCGTTTGTGAATGTCATACACTTTGGATGTTGCCAATTGGTTCCATGCCATCTATCTCAACCAAATCAAATGCAAATAACTTACCTAATTCGATATCCTTCAGGTAGCTTGTTCTAGGCTCCTGATGAATCTAAGATCCTAAATACCTTCTGCTTCATAAAAGGATACAAGTTTCACCCGATTTCACTTTTTCGTTATCCATATTAAAAGGGTCTCCAGCTGGTGGTGACAGGTGGACTTTATCTATGTGTCAAAGGAGAACCTTATGTTAAGAAAACGCAGATTGTTCCATCCTTTTGTCTCTCTTGCGGCGCTCCTCCTCCCGCTCTGTTTCATGGGCGCGGGGGACGTCCTTGCGAGCGCGCTGGTTCCTCAAACCCCGCTGCCCGGGGGCTGCATCCCAAAATTCGCGGTGCCGCTGCCCGTTTTCGGTCCGGGAGGGATTCCTCGCGTCGACGCCGCATCGCACCCGAACATCACGATTTCAACGAACGAAATAGACCAGGCTGTGCTGCCTCAGGTCACAATCGACACCAGTAGCTGCCAGGATGTTATTTCAGGCTGGCCGACTCTGCCCCCGACCATCACCCTGGGGACGACGCGAGTCTGGGGCTATGGAGTACAGGATTCGGCTACAGGTGAAACCCTTGCGCCCGCGAACTGGCCCGGTGTTACCGTAGAGGCCACCAGGAATATCCCGACTACCGTGACATATGTGAACAATCTGCCGAGTTTTAACTCCGCAAACGCATATGGTCCGCCGTTCGGGCCCGGGCTGGTCGCGGGTCTTCTCACATATGACCAGACAATTCACTGGGCCGATCCGTTGATGACGACCATGAACTACGGCTGCATGAATGGTCCACCGTACGCGTCCGAATGCCTCCAGCCCTACGTCGGTCCGATTCCGAACGTCGCGCATTTGCACGGGGCTGAAAATCCTTCGTATGTTGACGGCGTTCCGGAGCAGTGGTTTACCCCGAACGGGCTCAAGGGTAAGGATTATTACACTGCCTTCGATGCCGGTCCCGGTACCGCGGTCTATAAGTATCTGAATGCCCAGGAGCCCGGTACGCTCTGGTTTCATGAACATCCTCTCGGAGTTACGAGACTCAATGTCTACGCCGGCCTGGCCGCATTCTACTTCCTGCGCGACGGCCAAAACGAGCCTCAGAACCTGCCGAGCGGTCCCTATGAAATCGAGCTGGCATTGCAGGACCGCCAGTTCGATATCAACAGCCAGTTGTTTTTCCCCGACGGGACCGACCCGAACGCCTCTGTCACTAACCTGAACGGCACGCCTCCCAATCCTGATATTCATCCCTTCTGGATCTCCGAGTTCGTCGGCGATGTCATGACCGTTAACGGAGCAGCCTGGCCCTATTTGAACGTGGAACCCCGGCGTTATCTTTTCCGGTTGCTGGACGGTTCGAATACGCGCATGTACCAACTGACTTTCGGCGGCGCTCCGATGTACCTCATCGGCGCGGACGTCAACTACCTGGATATCCCCCAGAAGGTCGACTCGGTATTCATTACTCCCGGCCAGCGGTTGTATGTCATTGTTGATTTCTCCGGTTTTGCCGGCCAGACTTTCACGATGACCAACGATGCGGCTGTTCCCTTTCCTGCGGGGCTCTCTCCCGGCGACCCCACCTCGCATCTGACCCCGGCCGATCCCGGACAGGCAGGCATGGCGCAGATAATGCAATTCCGTGTAGGAACCTCGCTGAGTTCGCCGGACAACAGCTGCGATCCGTCCCCGGGCCATTACGGATGCTACCGTCCGCAGCCTCACGTTCAGTTGACCTGGCCTTCAAGCGCCGTTGCCAGCGGGGATCACTTCCTGAGCCTCCCGGCTCCCGGTGTGGTAATCGATCAGTACAGGCAACTCGTTTTGAAAGAGGTGGAAGGCGCGGGAGGCCCGAAGATGGTTCTGCTGAACAACACGCGGTGGAACGGACTTCTTTCCCCGAGTGTTGCAAATGTGTTCCCGGACGACGGCATTAGCGAAACGCCCCCCGTGGGAGGCATCGAGGAATGGGAATTGATCAATCTTACTCCCGATGCGCACCCGATACATGTTCATTTCTCCCAGTTCCAGGTTTTGAACCGGGAAACGTACCATCCTTATTATCCTACCGAATGGGAGTCTCTCTTCGGATTTTGGCAGGATGTGCCCCTCCTTCCCGGCTGTACCCCCGGCAGCTTCTGCCCGGCATACGGCCCGCCGCTTCCATATAAAGGGAGCAACTTCTTCTTTAACCAATATCCCCTGTCCTTACAGCAGGGGCAGGATTTCGAAATCGGCGGCAATCCGATGCTCGGGGATCAAGGGTACATTCACGTTCTGGTCACCGGAAACATCCAGCCGCCTTTCTCGCCGGGACTTTCCCCCGAGGATTCCGGCTGGAGGGATACGGCACTTGTCCCTCCAGGCATGGTAACCAGGTTGCTGATCCGCTGGCAGCCGTCGGACTCTCCGATTACATACTACCAGTCCGGTGCGGGCAACAATCTCTACTCCTTCGACCCGACTCAGGGGCCGGGCTACGTATGGCACTGCCATATTCTGGATCATGAGGACAATGAAATGATGCGGCCGTACAAGGTTGTTCAGCCGTAAAGCGAAGGCTTTTGCCCCTCGTGGCCCGGAGGACGATTGTCCTTTCGGGCTGCCTGGGCAAATGAAGGTTGGACAGGCAACCTCGATCGCCTAAGTAAATTTACCACCCCAAATCAGGAACTCTCCCTATTGAAAAAATGGCCGATTTTACAGACAATGCTGGTCAGTTTGCTTATACATACTTGGAATTCAGAATTGTTTTACCCCCTTTCGGGCTTTCGAACCATGCACCACGTAGTAAAAATTGGGGTCTATTCCTAATATGCAATCGGTACTAGACAGAGTATCTTCTCCATTTGGGTACCCTGCCATTAACATCTGCCCAGCGAGGAGCGAATATGCACTTACGTCTGAATAAGCGCCTCGTCCCCCAAAAAGAAGTCCTGGCTCTCTTAAACATTCAATCAGAGAATAAGAATCGTAATTTCGTCGGGGATGTAGTTTACATTAACCAATCCGGTATGGCCTTTGACTACATAGTTTTCAAAGAACCTCTGGAATTTCATATCAACAATGATTGTGAAGTGCTGATAAAAGGAAAATGTAAACCTCTTATTTCTCTACCCTGCAGGATTCGGTATGATGCCGATTCACCCAGCAAGTCATTGATTGCCTGCATAAGACGTTGCGATCTCGAGTTCTTGAAACCTCTCTCCCTTCGCGAGTTGGAATCCATACTGTCCGCATAATGTTCATACTCCGTCGCACGTTTTACCAGTCGACAGTTCCAATGAAAAAGTAAGTCACAGCAGCATAAACCGGTTCAAATGGGAAGGGCCCATCGTTATTCGCCCCGGTCCCGGCTTTGCCGGGGCAGGGGTGTAGATCTACTTGTGCGAAATCCATATTGGATCAACGTATGCCAATATGAATGGTTCCTGATTACCAGCAATGGTAACGAATTCACTCTAAGAACATGTCGGTTTGTATAGACGACATACCTACTTCATCGGTCTGGCCGGCCTGAGAATAATCAGGCACCAGAAGGGAAAAATCGAATAGTTCGGGTTCGAACTCGAATCTGAGGCACGGCTGCGAAGTCCTGCTTCTTTTATTTTGGTGTAAGTGAGTTTCCGGGTAAGATCCATTCCTGCATTCCGCCCTATCATTGGTTGACATGGCCTTCACGTGCGTCGGGGTTGATTTTTGGATCTCGATGATTAGTCTATTGCCCAGTTTACATTAGGCAAAACTCCTCTTTACGCGTAGCCCGACACAGACGCAATTCTCCAGATTATCCGAACCATCTGCAAGCTTGATCTTGCAATTTTGCTCAGGGGATATCTACGCCCCCGGGAGACTCGCCATGAAAAAGCGATCTGTTCTGTACGTACTGAGTGTTCTCTGGGTCCTGTTCTGTTCAGCCTTTGTTTCTCCTGACGCTTTTGGAGCCGAGATAAAGAATTTCATAATGATCGGGTGGGACGGTGCCGGGTGGAATAATGTGAGCAAGCTGCTGGCAGAAGGAAGACTGCCGAATCTTCAGAAATTTGTCACGACGGGCGGCGGGCAGATTTGTCCCATGGAGATTCTGGAAAGGACCTGGACGGCACCTTCATGGGCGATGGCCTTCACCGGCTTTGGGCAGGACTTCCACGGCGTAAACGGGAACGAGAGCCATCTGAGTCCGAAGGTCGATCTTCCCGATATCACCAAGTTCACATGGACCTGGGGGTTCCAGAACCTTGCCGTCTGGGTGAAGCAGATTCCCTATAACTGGACTATTTTTAATCACATCGGCAAGCTTGGGTATACGACCGGAGTGTTCGCGTCGAAGTACTGGTTTTTTAGCAAAGAACCCACCGCCACTCCTCTTGCGGAGATCATGTCGCATGTAAAGGTGCACAAAAACTACCTTGTCCACAACGATTTGAAAGATGGGCTCGACCCTTACGTGAGAATCATGACGGACGATGTTCTCGACTTCCTGAAAACCAACAATAAATTCTTCCTTTTTGTCCTGTATGACCCGGATCAGTTCGGGCACTGGCGTGGAGAAGCCAGTGAACGGTATCATCAGGAATTTGTCCGGTGCGATGAGCAGTTCGGCCGTATCCTGGCGGCTATCGATCGAAAGAAGACGAAAGTTCTTTTAATGAACGACCACGGGTTCAATCCGAACTCCAGAAGCCACTCGCAAGCGCCTGACGGCTGGCTGGCGACCGATCTTCCAATTCATCCGCTGTATGCGGCGCAGCCGGGCAAGCAGGTCGCGTGGGCGACCATTAGAGATGTCCCCTACACGATCCTGAAATGGTACGGGATCGATCCGAAGTCTCTGCCCGTCAATGTTCCCATGATGAGAGGCAAGGACCTGCTGGAGTAGGGCATGCTGCATATACCGTATGCACCCCGGAAAGCCATTGCCTGACAGCTTTGCCGGTTCCCGGGCTCCCCCCGCCCAAGGGGCCCCTCGTCCCGATGGACCGAATAGTTCAGTCGCTTTCTTTGCTGCTGTCCGACCACTCCAAAGCAATCCTCTGCGCTTCACACCCGGAAATAATTCCGCTTCCATCGGCGGTAAATCCCTCATTATTTCTCCCTTTTCCTGCCCCACCCGCATGTGAATCATTGCCCAGACAGGCTTTTCCTTTTTATTGGTTCTCAAATCGCGCTCTTTGTGGCATATCAATTCAAAGATGATAAACCTTCCGCTAAGAAACAATTTATTAAATTTGGCTCAACTACCGTAAGGAATTGATGTATGCCGGAAATTCCGGGAGATGGACGGGAGTGGGCCAAATTCGCGAGTGGAGAGGAGGGGCATATCCATGTCTGTGCCGATTCGGATTCAGAAGTACGGTCTCACGGCCTTTCTTTTCTTGGCCGGAGTATTCCTGAACTACTACTGCAGTGTTTCCCTTCTTTTCGGCGTGGATTTTCTGTTCGGCAGCACAGCTTCTTTGATCGTCCTCTACTATTTCGGGCTCCCTCTTGGGCTTTTGGCCGCTGCGACGGCATCTATTCCCACCTTTGGATCTGGGGCCACCCGTACGGGCTGGTAGTGTTCGTGTTGGAAGCGCTGGTCGTCGGCATCTTTCTCAAGCGGGGGAACAAAAACCCCATCATTGTTGACGGATTGTTCTGGATTCTGTTTTCCCCGCCTTTAGTTCTCTTTCTTTACAAGTTTGTACTTGGCGTCAGCTCCGCTTCCACTTTGCTGATCCTGCTAAGCTTTTCTTCTACAGTGACCACCTAGTCATGGCCCGCAAACCCGCATGGGCGCTAAATTGATTTTTTTAATCATCAAAAATGTAGTGCCACAGAATTTTCTATTTTAACTTGATTTTCTGGCTGGTTGTCTTGTAATGTTGAAGTGTCCTAATCGGGGAGACTTCGACATGTTTGCTCGAACAAAAAAATCCGGTAAATACGAATACCTTCAAGTAGTCGAAAACCACCGGGAAGGCTCCAAGGTTAACCAGCGGGTGATTGCAACCTTGGGTCGACTCG
>JAEZHY010000031.1 GCA_023416335.1 Pseudomonadota bacterium
GCCGGGATGACGGGTTGGGGAACTTGGTCGCAAAATGTACGGCAAAATGCTTTGTCTCCATTTGGGCAGCAACCCCCTCCCGGTTGGGAACCCCGTCCCGGCAGGCCGAGTGGTTTCAGCTGTGTATCCTGGCGATCTCCCCGCGGTTCATTCGCTTTTTCTTTTGAGCTTTGCGCCCGGATTCAAAAATCCGGGCCTGCCCGCTTTGGGGTTGGGGAGTGCACAGGGTGGGCATGGGCTCATTTGGCCTTTACCGCAGACCGATCCACCTGTCAATAAAGCTCTTCCATCTGGGCCCGAATGTATCGGAAGGCGAGTTTCAGGAGTTCTTCGCCATTTTCGCGGGCAGCTTGAAGCATTTGCTCGTCAACTTCATAGAATTTCAGCAGCCGGCCGTCTTTCAGGATTTCTTCAAAACGGTCCAGATCGTAAGCCATGAAAAGGATTTTCCCCAATCCCTCGTTCATCGGCGCGCCCGGCTTGAATCTTTTCGGCATTACCGTCTGGAATTCCTGGTCCATTTCGACGTACTCGGCTACACCCTGGCCTTCCAACCAGTCACTGACCGTCCGGGAAGACCTTTCAAGAAGTCCCTTGCAGCGTTCTTTCCCGGCAATCAGGCGGTATTTCCCGTCCACCGTTGAAAGATCCAGGGGGAACATGCGGCATGCCCAGGGCCGATTCTCATAGACGCTGCATCCAGCCTCCGTCACGAACGGACAGGAAAGCTTCTGTGGGTCCATAAGGAGCTGGACGACGGGAATATTGGCGGTCTTTGCGAGGAAGCTCTGTGTGTACTTTGACAGGAACTCGGAAGACCCTGTCCCGAGGACCTTTCTCAACCGCAAAATGTCGTAAGGAGTCAGGTATATATTGACGTCTCTGCAGCATTGCGTAAAGCACGGCAGGGCATCGTTGCAGTCGAAACAAAAAGAGTCCGGTTCGCTGAGCAGGTTCTCTTCGGATGTGTTGAGTTGATGCATGAGGTTGCCTTCTTTACTTCGCGATCAAAGATGTTTCGAAATTCCGGAAATTGGGGCTTCCGGCGATTAGTTTCTCCACTATCGCCATCGAATTCGGGTCGGAACATGCAACAAATTTGCACTCGCAATTCTTGTTGCATTCCGGACAGTGATAGTTCTCGTCGAGAGTAGCTCCGCACGAACAGAAAGGCTCCAGCACGAGCTGTCCCTCTTCAATAGAAGCGAGAAGATAATCGACACCGCGTGATTTCAGGTCCTCAAGCGTAATTGCCATCGTGATTTCTCCTAAGGTTGAGATGAAAATGCCGCCGTGGCTTGAGAGCGGGGGGAGCGGCAAGGATTCCTTTGTCTATTTTTGGATCAAGGCTGGTATATCCAATCCTGGTTCAAAAACAAATAGAAATGGACCGGGAATTTAACTTTATGAAAGAAAGGCGCCTGAAAAAACAATGCAGGTCGGGCTGGAAGGACAATCCCGACCTGCATGTATTCTTCTCCTGACGGCCCTATATGTTGTCCGCCAGCAGCTCGGAAAGCTCTTTTATTTCGAGTACGTCCTGCTTTTCGAGGCTATTGGAGGCATCCGTCAGCATATTCACGCAATAGGGACATGAGGTGGCAATAATCTGCGCGCCCCTGTCGACTGCGTCGGTAACCCGGAGTTCGCCAAAACGCTCGCCCAGCGGCACTTCCGCCCATATCCTGCCGCCACCGCCCGCGCAGCACATGCTCGATTCCCGCGAGCGACCGAGTTCCTTTAATTCCACGCCCGGAATTGCCGCAAGCAGGTCTCTGGGGGCATCGTAGATTCCGCTGTGGCGCCCGAGGTAGCATGGATCGTGGAAAGCCACCTTCCCGGCCGAGTTTCCCGAAAGATTGATTTTGCCTTCCGCCACGAGTTTTGACAGTATCTCCGTGTAGTGAAATACCTCCCACTCGGCGCCGAGTTCCTTGTAGTCGTTCTTGAAGCTCCAGAGGCAATGCGGGGACGTGGTGATGATCTTTTGGACCCCCTTGCCGGCGAAAAGTTCCATATTGCTCCCGGCAAGTTTCTGAAAGAGTTCCTCGTCTCCGATCTTCCGCATACTCTCGCCGCAGCAGCTCTCATCGGTGCCGATAACGCCGAAGTTCACTCCACCTTTTATGAGCAGCTTCGCAATGCTTTTGGCGATCTTCATGCTGCGCGGATCGTAACATGAGTGACAGCAGACGAAGAGGAGGTACTCCGTATCCGGGCCGAATTGGGGAATGTCCAATCCTTCCTGCCACTGAGTCCTTTTCTCTCGGGGACCCGACCACGGATTGCCGTTGGCATGGGCGCTGCCCAGAATCGGACGCAGCCCCGCCGGGGGCATTCCGCCGCCCACAATGCTTGCGCGCATTGCGCGGACGTTATCGATAATTTTTACGCCGCGAGGGCAGTTCTTCTGGCACATTCCGCAGGTCGAACAAGCGAAGAGGATGCTTTCCTCCTCGAAACCTTCGATTCCCATCTGACCGAGTCGCTGCATGTGCCGGATGTTGAAATCCTCGCTCGTCTGCCCCGGAACCTGGCGCCATGGGCAGAGGTTGGTGCAAAGACCGCACTGCATGCACCAGTTCAGCGTCTCTGCGCCCATCTCCGTTATATAGTCCCTCATCTCCAGGAGGATATTCTTCGGTTCCATCGCTGCTCCTTCTATACTGGGTTTCAGCCGCAAAAGCCTGCACGGTCGAGATATCAATATCCCTTGTAAGGATTGGGACCGAGTCCCTGCAGGGTTTCGGCAAAGCCGTCGAGGATCTCCGGAATTCTGCTGTAATCGGCGATCGAAATCTGTTCCAGCCGAACGCGTTCCGATTCCAGCACAAGCCGATTGAGTGTTTCCTGGATCTTGGTCATCCTGATATTCGCGAGTTCACTGCCCTTGATGAAATGGCACTGGTAGTCGTCGCCGTGCCTGCACCCGAGAAGGAGGATGCCGTCGATCCCTTTCGAGAGCGCGTCCGCAATCCAGACCAGGTTCATCGATCCCAGGCAGCGCACAGGGATGAACCTGACCCACGGATTGTAGGAAAGGTGCTGTATCCCTGCCATATCGAGCGCGGGATAGGCGTCGTTCTCGCAGGTCAGGACGAGAATTCTCGGTTTCTCGTCGTACTCATCGGGAACGTTAATGTTTTTGATCATGTTCCCGATCATGCCTACGGAGTAGTTTTTGAAGGAGATGATCCTCTCCGGGCATGCTCCCATGCAAACCCCGCATCTTCGGCAGCGGGTGGGGTTGGGGAGGGGATTGGCCTTTTCGTCTTCGTTGATCGCGCCGAACGGGCATTCTTCCGTACACCGCTTACACTGGGTACAGCGCTGCATGAAGAACTCGGGATAGCTCCGGTCTCCGGAGCGGGGATGGACCGCCTTGCCCTGCGAGGCCATCTCCACGCACTGGATCGCTTTAAGGGCGGCTCCCATTGCATCGTTCTGCGCCCGTTCATAATCCATGGGGGCGCGAACAGAACCCGCCGGATAGATTCCGGTGCGTCGGGATTCATAGGGGAAGCAGATGAAATGGGAATCGGGGAAACCATATTGCAGGGCCGGAAGTTCGGGACCCTGTCTATACTTCAGGTTGAGAAGGTTCGATACGAGAATTGTGTCCGGAGGGGCCGACGGCTCCTCTTCGCCTTCTTTGGGTGCCTGTGCCTTGAACGGTTCTCCGAAAGCCGTCGTCGGGACCATTCCCGTCATCAGGACGACCAGGTCCACGCTTTCGGACATTATGGGTGCACGCGTGAGGACGTCGTCCGAAGTGATCACGAAGCTCCCCGAACCGTCGTCGTCAACCCCGGTAACCGTGCCGCGCACGAAGATGACTCCGTCTTTTTGGAGCTGTTTGTAGAGCAGTTCGTGGCTTCCGGTCGATCGCATGTCTTTGTAGAAGACATAGACGGGGATCTGCGGATCGGACGATTTGAAGTACTTGGCCATCTTGAGCGATTCGACACAGCACGCTGAAGAGCAGTAGGGCAGGTGGTCGGGGTCCCGGGAACCCGCGCAGAGGATGAAAGCCGCGCTTTTAATCGGCTGACCGTTTGAAGGCCTTTTCACCTCGCCTGCCTTAAACATGGCTTCCAGGTCCCGGGCGGTAATAACGTCGGGTGAAGCGCCGTATCCAAGACCAGCCAACTTTGAGGCATCATAAGGAACAGAACCGGTCGCAAGAATTACCGAACCGACCCGCTCGGATTTTGTCGACCCGCTCTGCTGAATTTCCACGTCGAACATACAGGGCGCTCCCGAAATGGAGGCGACCTGCGCTCCGGTATAGACCGTCACGTTCGTTTTGCCGGTCAGGGCGGCGATGATGGAATCCGTATCGGCCTGTCGAGGTTCTTCATACGGAGGTTCGGAGGGTGGAAGCAGGTGCACACGGTTCAAATAGCCTCCCAGCTTCTCTTCCTTTTCCACGAGGACGACTTCGTATCCAGCGTCAGCAGCTTCCGCCGCAGCCGTGATCCCCGTTAAGCCTCCTCCCACAACCAGAATGCGCTTGCTGAGGTTTTCCGCTTCGAAGGGCTGCGGCGTCTCTGACTCTCTTGCCCTGACGATGCCCATCCTGAGCGCGTCCTGAGCCATCATGACAGTGTCCTCTTCACCGGACGGCTGCGACCATGCCACCTGTTCGCGCAGATTGACCCTTTCGACTATCCGGTCTGAAGGAAACGTAAAAACATCAGCCATCACACGGCCCGAACACGCGGCAATAACCGCATGGCTGACTCCATCCTGTTCAATGTCCGCCGTGATTCGGGAAACAGCCTCGGATCCGCACAAGAAGGGATCGCGGCGGCAGACCGCAGCCTTGTATTCGTCAGCTACCGCTGAAAGGGCATCCAGGTCGATGCTGTCCCCGATCCCGCAGCCGGAACAAATGTATACGCCGATTTTCTTTTCCATCTGCTACCTCCTGCACGCCTGGATGGCTTTGAGTACGGCCGCCGTCGCATCCTGAACGCTCGAAGCGACATCCGCGGACTTCTTTGTGCAGCCCGCGCCGATTATGCCCGGGGTCGAACCGTTTGCCGTGACGAAACCGAAGTCGTCGTAGGCGACCTCGGCGGGGATCCTGTCCGTTGCGGTGCTGGGAACCATGCCCGTGGCCAGAACGACCATGTCGAATTCATCCTTGAGAATCTTGCCGGTGGCCTGGTCTTCAGCCTGAACGACCGTCATTCCGGTCTGTGGATTCCGGGTGATTTCGCCCGCCTTTCCCTTTACCAGGGTGACCCTTTCGTCGGCCTGAACCTTGTTGAAAAAAGCTTCATACCGGCCCGGCGTTCTTATATCGATGTAGAAGATGGAAACGCGTGCTTCCGGGTCCTGCTCCAACAGATATGTGGCCTGTTTGAGTGAGGCGAGACAGCATACCCCGGAGCAGTAGGGGAGGTTGTTTTCGTCTCTCGATCCGGCACATTGAATGAAGGCGATTTTCTTGACCAGTTGCCCATCCGAAGGTCTGGCGACAACGCCCTTTGTCGGCCCATTGGCCGATGCAAGCCGCTCGAAAACGACATTCGGGACGACATCACCGGAGGTTTCGTAGTAGGGAATGCCCGATGGATTGAACGGTTGCCAGCCGGTTGCCCAAATAATTGCGCCGGCTTTGATTTCTTCGGTCCGGGGCTTCATGGAAAGATCCACGGCCCCGTATGGGCAGGCCGCTTTTATTGCATCCGCTTCGGGGGTTCCGATCACCTCCGGAGCGATCACATAACGCATTGGAAATGCGAATTCATGGGGAAGGTACGCGGCCTTTACTCTGCTCAAATCGTAATCGAACGAATTGGGTATTTCCGTTTCGGCGGATTTTGTGCATTCCCCGCAGGCGGTACATTTATCGTTTACGTAACGAGGGCTTACGCTGATTTCAACTGTGAAATCACCGGCTTTGCCTTCGATTTTTTCCACCTGCGCCATTGTCAGAACACGTATGAGGGGATTGTTCCTGATGCGGCGAAAGTTGATTTCCAGGCCGCATTGGGGAGGGCACAACTTCGGAAAGTACTTGTTCATCCGTACAACCCGACCTCCGAGCCAGGGCTCACGTTCGACAAGGACTACGCTGAAACCGGCTTCGGCCGCCTCCGCCGCAGCGCTCAGACCCGTCATACCGCCGCCTGCGACCAGAATGGTCCGTTTGCCATCTTGAGCATCAGCCATATGATTCCTCCAATCGGTATCGGTTCAGAAATTTCCGGAATAGTCCGGAATTGGAAAACTCTTTTGATTGCACACGGAAAAGCGAAAACCGGAGGATGGAGAGCGATCTTCAAGTCGGAGAAAACAGTCTCGCTTAACAATTCCCGACGATCCGGAGATGGATGGAACCTCCGGTCACAGCCAATGCACAGAGCGTCGAACGGAGTGGATTAAGAGTTCGCTCTAATCCCAGATAGAAAACCAACAAGACGTTCGACAATAACTCTAAAAGGATTTTTTTCCAATTGAAAATGGCGCTGACAACATCAGGCGAGAAAAGAGTCGCTTCCCACTTCGAAGGAAGTGAAATAGCGACTCTGATCGACTATGGCGAGTTCAGGTCAATATTTGCAGATCCAGGGTGGTTAGGCGAGATTTGGCCGGCTGACGCGTTTGCCTGATCAGCCGGCCCCGCTGTCATAATCAGGTTGGGGGATCATTGATCCGGCTAAAACTTTGGAAGGCAGGGGATCGTTTGTGGAATCATCCCCCGCCTGCTCAAGACATCAGATTTGATGTAACCCGGAATCAGTCATCAATCATCCTGTTCGGAGCTTCCGGCTGATTTGCCGCCGCCGGCGATTTTATTTTCCGGGTTGGCATTCTGATTCTTGGTGGCTTTGCCGCCTCGTGCGGTCCGTATTCCTGCCTTTCCCTTCGCGGTCTTGGGCGGAGGGTTCCCGTTTCCATACATCCCGGAGATTGCCGGGTGTCCGGGCGGGGTTACTCCGGTTCTGCCGTCGCTGTGGCATTTGGCGCAAACCGTGCCGTTGCCGGCTGCAGCCGTGGCCGTCTTTGTGGTTCCTGCGGAGGTCCCGGCGGAAGCGGTGGCTGCCGCACCGGCTGAAGGGGCGGGAGCTATGCCTAAACGTATAGGCTGCGAGGGAGTTGCCGGAGCAGCCGGAGCAGCCGGAGCTGCCGGAGCTGAAGTTGCCGGAGCGGCCGCCGTAGAGGTCGAAGTGCTCGGAGCGGCAACCAGCCCCATTCTGACGTGCGTCGGTGTGGCCGGCGGTGTCCCGCTTCGCCCGTCCGCATGGCACGACGCGCATACATTGGCCGCACGTGCGGAATCAAGTCCGCAGCCGGGCAGAATCAACAGCGCCGCGAGCGCGGTGCACAGGATGAAAGATGCGATTGCTTTGCCTTGCGTGGATGATTTTCCCGTCGTCATTAAAATTTCCTACTTGTTTGGATTAACAGCCATGGTCATCCATTTGAGGACAACCCGCCCGATGATGCGGGCATTCTATACCTGAGCCGTAAACGGCCTTTATTGACTCGATACGGATACGTACCCTGCTTTGACTTACTTTGCGGAGACCTGATGAGGTCCCGATCCAAACGGTACCTGCTCGTGGCACACATTGCAGTTTTGGAGTGTTCCTTCAAAACCTTGAAGAGCCGTATTCTGCTGGTTATCGGCCCCTTCCCTTGAAGGTAATATGGCGTGGGGAGAACCATGGCAGGCGGAGCAGTAGAGCCCCCCATGGCCTTTGGAATTACGGAAAAGCTTGCCGGGTTCTTCGGAGTACTGGGGCCCATGGCATTTCCCACAGCTGGGTTCATCCAGCCACGGCCTCCTGCCCCTGGCTATGCTGTCGGACACGTTGGCCATATTTCCGTGGCAGTCCTGGCACGTCATTCCTGTCCGGGTTGCCATGGTGCCTCGAAGGGATCGCGTCTCGGTACCCGGGTGGCAGGCGTAACAGTTGTTCGTATACTTGTCGTGCGTGCGGTGGATTTGTTCGGACAACGATTTTGCCTGGGGAACCCCCTTGGCCCGGAACATGTTGGAAGCATGGCACGAAATGCAGAGTACCGGCTGGGATGGATCGAAATAGGGGACTTTGGGGTGAACTGCCAGCATGTTTTGTTCAGAGCCGTGGCAGGCATAGCAATTCATCTCATTCGAAACGGGGATAACCGGTTCGGTGCTCGATACCGTATTTCCGTCGCTGTCGGCGAGATTTACCTGGGCAGTCTGGTAGGGAGTTTCACTCATGGTGTCGTAGTCGGTGTAGGGTGTGACGGGGATCCCGTCGGCCAGGAAATGATCTTTGCTCGGGGCGAGGCGAAACTGGCCGGTCAGCCCGTTTCCCGTAAGACCCATGTCCGGAAAAAGTTCGAAACCGAACAGTGTCGACGTGTAGTCCCAAAAGTTGGTTTTGCCGAAGGACCACGAGTTGTTTGGAATTTCGTACGTGAGTGAAACATCGCTGTTTACCAGCGAGGGTTTGTCGATCCCCGTACCCCTCTTTACGACCTGGGCCTTAAGTGTGCTGAATGGGGGGTGAATGCACAATGTGGAAAAGTTGCTCCCGGGGGAATACATCCCGAGTTCACTCCAGCTGATCACGACAAGGTCGTCCCCGGATCCGGACAGGGCAGCCATTGCGGTTACGGCGACAAGAAGGAGGGTGCCTGCCGCAATGTATCCAATCTTTCTCACTCTCGAAGAATTCCGGGGATGCCTTCCGCTCATTAATTTACTCCTGGTTGAGTTTTAGATTTCAGGCGTAAGTAGAAGATCAGGCGCGAAATAAATAGATTCAGCGCGAAAGAAGAAGATTGGGCCGATTATAACGGGAGAGATTGCCGCTGGAAAGAACTAATCGCGATAAGTAATGATTATGCTAGGTTAGCGGGGAGTTCACTGCTCACAGTTCGCCGTCTTGAGCCAAACAAAAAGGGAGACGCACTTTTCAGTGCGCCTCCCCTTTTTGAATCAGGCTATAACGATCAAACTACTTCTTGGCGCCGGTTGCAGCACTGTGCAGCTTGATCTCGACCTTTTCTTCCAGGCCGGCATAGTACTCGCGCAGGATTTCCAGGACTTCTTCCCGGCCAAAGTGATCGGGAATGGGGGTCCCTTCGGAAAGACCCTTACGCAGTGCGGTACCGCTAAGAAGAACTCGGTCTGCTTTGCCGTGGGGGCAGGTCCGGAGAGAGGCCATGCCGTCGCACTTATGGCAGTAGAAGGTCCAGTCGATCTTCAGCGGCGTGCAGAGAAGACCCTTTCCGCCGGCAGGCTTGGGGATCTTGTCGAAAATGGTCTGAGCTTCGAACATGCCGTAGAAATCGCCCACGCCTGCATGGTCGCGGCCGATGATCATGCGGGAGCAACCATAGTTCTGGCGGAAGGTGGCATGGAGAAGGGCTTCACGGGGACCGGCATAGCGCATATCGAGAGGATAGCCGCCCTGAAGGACCTTGTCTTCCACGAAGTAGTTCTTGACCAGAACGTCAATACACTTTACGCGGACTTCGGCGGGAATGTCGCCGGGCTTCAGGTTGCCGACCAGGGAGTGAATGAAAACGCCGTCACAGACTTCGACTGCGATCTTGCACAGATATTCGTGGGAACGGTGCATCGGGTTACGCAGCTGAAGAGCGGCTACTTCTTTCCAGCCTCTTTCGGCAAAGATCTTTCGGGATTCAGCCGGTCTCATGTAGACGCCGGCGTACTTGGTCGGATATTCGGCTTCGCTGAGAACCTTAACCGGTCCGGCCAGGTTGACGTCTTTCTGGTTCATAACCATCTGAACGCCGGGGTGATCGTCTTTGGCTATCTTCCAGAAATCTTCGGCGGTCTTGGTGCCTTCGCCCATGAAGATCTTTTCGCATTCGTACTTCTTGTCGGCCTCGGTCATCTCGAACTTCTCGGTGACCTTCATGGTTGCCATGATTTCGCCGTGTTCGGGATCGAAAAGGGCGATTTCTTCGCCGACCGCGATTGCTGCAGCGTCTTCCTTGGTTGCGGAAAGCGTAACGGGGATGGGCCAGAAGGTCCCATCAGCCATCAGGAAATTATCGCAAACGCCCTTCCAGTCGGCTTTGGTCATGAAACCGGTCAGCGGGCTGAATCCGCCGATACCCATCATGATCAGGTCGCCTTTTTCACGGGGGCTTACGTTGATCTTCTTAAGACCTTGTGCTTTTTTCAGTTCAGCGGCCAGTTCGGCGCCTTCGAGCAAACAGCAGGTTAAGCCTTTTCCTCCATGCGGGGGGAGCAGATCTGATAATGCCATGTGTTTCTCTCTCCTTAATAAAAAAGTGTTGGGTTAAGTAGTAATGGCATGGGGCAACCCCATGATTTCGCACCTGATTCTCCGACGTGTATAACTGTAAAAACGGAAATGATCAACAGGCCGACTACTTAAAAACACCGCGAAGGCATTAACAAAAAAACCTCCCGGCCCAGGAAAAGCGCCAGGAGGTTGTATCTAAGCTACATCATAAGCCCTTAAACCGGCAGATTAACAATGGGGACCTTCTTCATGGTCCATTCACCGGTCTTGGGATCCCACACGGAGTTTACGAAGCACTTCCAGTTGGCTTCATCCATGTCGGGGAAGTCGGCGCGGAAGTAGTAACCGGGCCAACGGCTCTCTTCACGGAACATCACATGGCGGAGGTGGCTTTCCGCGATCCACATGCGGTGGGTGTTTTCCCAGGCGCGGAGCAGTTCGTGGAGATCACCGGCTGCCAACTTTTCGGAGTCTTCCTTCAGCATGCCAAGAAGCTCTACGCCTCTTTCGAGCAGAGACTTGTTGGTGGTGAACTGAGAGGAAACACCGGCAACGTATTCGTCCATGATCTTCTGAAGGCGGAACATGAACATCTTCGGCTTGATGTAGGCCGGGTTGATGTCGGGATCGCTGGAGTACTTCACATTCTGCTCGTAACGTTCCATCGGAGCAAGAATGGTTTTCTTCAGCTCTTCGATCTTGGCATCGTCAACTTTGGGCATGGTGTTGTTGTCAAGGATGAATGCAATGGCGCCCTTGGCAGCAATACGGCCTTCAGCGTGCGAACCGGAGGAGAACTTATGGCTGGAAGCACCTGAGCCGTCACCAGCGGTGAAGAGGCCCTTAACGGTGGTCATGTGGTTGTACACACCGATGGGTTCCCACTGCTTCTTGTATTCGGCCGGCATAACATCTTCGGGACCGCAAACCCAGGCGCCGGAAGCACCGGAGTGCGAACCGATGAAGTAAGGCTCGGCAGCGGCGATTTCAGAGGACTTCTCTTCGGGCTGGATGTTCATACCGGCCCAGAGGAGCGACTGGCTGATCGTCATGTCGAGGAAGTCTTCCCAGGCTTCGCTTTCGAGTTCTTTCATCTTCTTCTTGAAAGCCTTGGGATCGTCTTTGTACTTGGCAGCCAGGTTAGCAATGGCCTCTTCCGTTCTCATGTAGATCGGGCCTTTGCCTGCAAAAACATCTTCCATGCCGAGCCAGTTACGCAGGTTTGCGGGGATCGGCTTGGCAAGGCCGTAAGGTGCCCACTTGGGCAGCTCATTGGCGCGGGTTACCATGTACTCTTCACCGAACGCGTTGGTCGCGCGGGACTTGAACAGGAGGAACCAGGCGCCAACAGGGCCGTAGCCGTCTTTGAACCGTACAGGAATGAAGCGGACTTCCTGGCAGGTCATTTCAGCGCCGGCGCGGATGGTGAAATATGCGGTCGAACCGGCATTCCAAGGCGGATACCAGGCGCGGCCAAGGCCTTCACCGACGGACCGGGGACGGAAAACGTGAACGGCGCCGCCCATCAGAGCGATGGTTGCTTTCGCCTTGAATACGTAGAACTTATTCTCGCGTACGCTGAAGCCTACGCCGCCCGCACAGCGGTCGCCGTCCATCAGAGGCTCAACGATGAAAACGCGCTCGAACAGCTGACCCTTGTCGCCCATGCTATTCAGTGCGGTCTTAGCTGCTTCGGCAACGAGAACCTTGTAGGACTCGCCGTTGATCATGATCTGCCAGCGGCCTTCATGTACGTACTTGCCGTTTGCATCTTTCCAGATGGGGAGGCCCCACTTCTCGAAAAGATGAACGGATGAGTCAACATGGCGTGCGATATCGTATACCAGGTCTTCACGGGATACGCCCATGAGGTCCTGGCGAACGTACTTCACATAGTCTTCCAGGGTGTTGTCGCCTGCTGCCCAACCAATGTACTGGTTGATTGCGGAAAGACCCATTGCGACAGCGCCGGAACGGTCCATAGCGGCCTTGTCAACTACCGTGACCTTCAGGCCGTTTTTCTTCGCCCAGTATGCAGCTTCGAAAGTGGCGCCGCAAGCCGACATTCCACCGCCGATTATAAGAAGATCGGTTTCGACTACAACGGTTTCAAAATTAGGCATATCGTTAACCTCCTTAAGTGAGCGGTTATTTCTTCAGGGTAGGAATCGCTGCTGCGCCTGAAGAAGCCGGTTCGGTACACAGCACAGGAGACTTGATATCTTCCGATCCCGTGGCAAAGCCGGCCAGCGGCTCAATCTTGCCTTCCGCGGTGGTGCGGATGGGGAACTTGAAGCGCTTTACCTGGCCGTTACGGAACTTGACCGTCCACATGATGTCTTCAGAGCCGCGGAGGGGGACAACCGATGCTCCCATGGGGACGAAGTCGGCGTATGCGCGTACGTCAACCGCCTGCTGCGGGCAGATCTTAACGCAGTTGTAACATTCCCAGCACATTTCGGGTGCCCGATTGTAGCCCTTCATCTTTTCCTTATCGAGGACCATCAGATCGTTGGGGCAAATGTACATGCAAGCAGTCTTATCCTGCCCTTTGCAGCCATCGCACTTCTCAAGGATTACATAACTTGGCATAATTTACCTCCTAAGGTTAGTTGAAAAAACGCCATGCCAACAAACCCCAATATATAAACGAATTACAACACCTCCTTCCTTGCATTGTCTGCCCCGTGGGGGCGTGGGCAAACACCGTTTTGCAATTTTTCACTGCTTCCGCAATCTGATTTATTCAGCTCAAAAAAATCTGCTCGGTTCGTTGTCGGAGCGGGGAGCCTGACCTCATGCGGTTGAAACGTAAATGTGCCAAGAGGTACGACCCAATGAGCAATTTAACCATGGTTCTTTGCTCTGGGCTGTACCGATCCGGCATTTATTATCCCTCTGTTATAGGTTCGATTTAAGAGAGCCCCTCAGGGGCTAATGCTTGTGCAATGTGTTACGAGGCGACTTATATATAGAGATGCACTATCCCTGTCAAGGGGAATTTAAAAAAGCGCCGCCAGCGTCGTCATTCTGATTATTTACCGCAGACAAGAACATAGTGCGAAGTACTTACCCGATTGCAGGTTATCAGAAATCTTACCTTTTCACCGGCACGCACCCGTTTAGCACGTTCCTTTTTCGATTGCAAGAAAAAGATGCTGTTTCTGCGCTAATATTTTGCACACGGAGAAAAGCACAGCTTCAGATCGGCTCCGTTCCGCGTCCACCCAAACCGGTCGAGAGCCGACGAAATTGTCTCCTCAATTTCATTTTTGTTTGCCGATGGACCTCGAAACGGGTATTTTGGCGCTGTTTAGGACCTGTTTGCACAAATCTGCACTTTTGTTTCGCATAAAAAACGGTATTTGAAGGCATCGCGTTCGGAGTAGGAACCAGATGCGGGGCGGGGGGGTGCCGGCAGGATGAATTAACTTACTTGTCGATTTTCGAACCGCCCTGCAATTGCTCGTTCATTAGCTCCGTCTTTTCAACGGGTTGTGCGCTTCCATGGAAAATTTCCGACATTCGGCCACAGGCCGCAGAATTATTATAATCGTCATTCTTTCCACCCTCCTGGTGATATTTGGAACGGCCGGATTCATTGTCATCGAAGGATTCACGGTGGTCGAAGCCCTATATATGACGATTATCACCCTGTCGACCGTGGGATTCGGCGAAGTACACCCGCTGAACGACCAAGGGCGCATTTTCACAATTATATTGATATTGATGGGCGTGAGTTTCGTCGGTTTTACTCTCGCCTACTTCAGTCAGATACTCTTAGATGGTAATCTTCTGGAAGCATATCGGAGGCGCAGGTTGAAAAAGAGACTCGATTCCCTGGCGGACCACTACATCATATGCGGCTATGGACGGATGGGGCAGATCATTGTCGAGGAACTTACGAAGCATAACGTCCCCGTCGTGGTGATAGAGAGCGATGAAGCCGCCATTCTTCGCCTGGCCGAAAAGAACATCGCGTATCTTTCCGGGGATGCGGCGGACGAAGATAATCTCGTTGCTGTGGGGATCACCCGCGCGAAGGGCTTGGTCACTGTGATCAACAAGGACGCGGAAAACGTTTTTATCGTCCTTACCGCAAGGGACCTGAACAAGGACCTCCGGATACTTGCCCGTGCCAGTGCGCCTGGTACCGACAAGCGACTCCTCAAAGCGGGTGCGGACAGGGTTGTCGCCCCGTATTCAATAGGAGCGATACAGATAGCGCACAATATTTTGCGGCCGACCGTGACGGACTTCCTCGAACTGGCCCTGTCGGGGGAGGGTATGGAACTCAGCATGGAAGAAATCTGCATTCCCGACGAATCCTCAATGGTGGGAATGGAACTGAAATCCTCAGGGATACGCAGCAAGTATAATCTTATCGTTATGGCCATAAAGCGAAATGACGGCACCATGATATTCAACCCGGCTCCGCAGGAAAAGTTGGTTGCCGGGGATATTCTCGTTGCGATCGGCCCTTCGGAAAACCTGGCACGTTTCGGACAGGATCTCTACGGCTGCGAGTACCCCACACTTCGCCCGTGCAAGTGCTAGCCGTGTAAATTGCTTTGACAAAACAGGGCACACCTCCTATTATTCTCTGTGCAATTCTGGCTTTTCTCCGATAGTCCGAAAAAACCTGCTCTTCTCTGTTCCGGTACCGCAAATCGATCTCTCTTCCCGGAAAAAAGCTGTTTCCCGTATCTGTTCTTGCCCCCTTTTGCTTAAACGGAGGTTTCCGTATGGAACAGGCTGTCGTAGTCAGTGCTGTGAGAACTCCCGTCGGCAGTTTCGGTAAATCCCTCAGTACAATCTCCGCCGTAAATCTTGGAGTGGTGGCCGTGAAGGAGGCACTGCGTCGGGCCGGTCTCGATCCGGGGCAGGTCGATGAGGTTATCCTGGGGAATGTCCTTCAGGCCGGTCTTGGGCAGAACCCCGCCCGGCAAGTCTCGATCCACTCGGGAATCCCAAAGGAAGTGCCGGCATTTACCGTCAACAAGGTTTGTGCTTCGGGCCTCAAATCCGTCTGCCTTGCCTGCCAGGCGATCGCGGTTGGTGATGCGGATGTGATCGTTGCCGGCGGAATCGAAAACATGAGTCAGTCGCCTTACGTTCTGCAGGGTGTCCGCTGGGGAGAGCGCATGGGGAACGGCACGCTGGTGGACCTCATGATAACGGACGGCTTGCAGGATGTATTCAACCAGTACCACATGGGAATAACGGCGGAGAACGTCGCGGAGAAATTCGGCGTGAGCCGTCGGGACCAGGATGAGCTTGCTTTGGCGAGCCAGCAGAAAGCCGAAGCGGCAATTACGAGCGGTCGGTTCAAAGAAGAGATCGTTCCTGTTCCGATCCCTCAGAAAAAAAAGGATCCTGTCTTATTTGACACGGACGAGCATCCGCGATTCGGAAGCACCATGGAAGCGCTCGAAAAACTGAAGCCCGCATTTAAAAGCGATGGGACGGTCACCGCTGCTAATTCCTCCGGGAT
>JAEZHY010000043.1 GCA_023416335.1 Pseudomonadota bacterium
TGCCATAACCGCTCTGGAGAATGTCAATCGCCACAAGAACGGCATGGCGGTCGTTATCGAAACCAGCGGGGTGCCCATTTTGGACACGGACGGCCGGCTGATGGGCTACAGAGGAATAGACCGTGACATTACCGGGCGGAAGCAGTCGGAACGTGCGTTGAGGGAAATTCATGAGCAACTGGAGCGGAAGGTGGCCGAGAGGACGGCCGAGTTGGTCCTGGCCAATTCCGACCTCCAGAAGGAAGTGGCCGAACACAAGAAAACCCAGCAGAGGTTGGAATCGGCGCATCAGCAGGTCCAGGATATAATCGACTTTCTCCCTGATGCCACATTCGTGATCGACCACAATAAGAGGGTAATTTCCTGGAATCGCGCAATTGAAAAGATGACCGGAGTGAAGAAGGAGGAAATCCTCGGGAAAGGTGACTATGCCTATGCTTTCCCATTCTATGGGAAACCGCGGACCATACTTGTCGATGCCATAATGGACGACGCTGCAGATATCGACGGACTTTATGACAACCTCGAAAGGAAAGGGAGATGCATCTGCGGCGATGTATTCATCCCGAACATCGATTTCGGCAATGGGGCCTATCTCTGGGGAATTGCCGCCCCGCTCTTCGACTCCCACGGCAACGTGATCGGAGCAATCCAATCCATTCGCGACATAACGGACCGAAAACGCACGGAGCAGGCCTTGAAGGAGAGCGAGGAACGATTCAGGACCATTTTTGAATCCGCCCAGGAATGTATCTTCATCAAGGACAAAAACCTCCGATTGACCCTTGTCAACCCTGCGATGTCCAAACTCCACGGCATGCCGGACGAGGTGCTTATCGGACGCACTGCAACGGAAATCTTCGGCAAGGAAACGGGGAAACTACTGGATGATGAGGATTTCCGCGTGCTTGCCGGAGAGATCGTCCACACCGAACATTCCAAGATGATGAACGGGATCTCGAGGACCTTCGATGTGATCAAGGTCCCCATCTCGGGCAGCAAGGGTGAGATAAACGGAATATGCGGCATTTCGCGCGACGTCACGAAACGGAAGGAGGCCGAAAAAGGACTCATCCAATCGGAAGAGCAGCTCCGTTTTCTTTCATCAAAACTCATGAGAATCCAGGAAGAAGAGCGCAAGAAGGTGGCTCAGGAAGTCCATGACAGTCTGGGGCAATATCTGGTCGGGATCAAAATCAATATTGAAAATCTCATTCGATCCGGGAATACAGACCAGGAGATCCAGTCAGAGAAATTGAAAGGCATTCTGCCCATTATTCAAAGTGCCCTGGCGGAAGTACGGCGCATTTATACCGGACTGAGGCCATCGACCCTGGACAATCTTGGGATCATCTCCACGATTCATTGGCTTTGCGACGAATTCCAGAAAACCCACTCCAGCCTGCAGGTCGAAAAATGGATTGAAATCAAGCGGGAAGCAATCCCGGAGCACCTGAGCATCGTGATCTTCCGGATCATTCAGGAAGCCCTTAACAATGCAGCCAAATACAGCGATGCCCGTGTCATCTATCTCTCACTTCTGAAGCAGGGAAATAGGATAGAATTGACAATAGAAGACGACGGCGTTGGTTTCGACCCGGATGAAGCGCTGAGCAGGAATACTCATGAAAGAGGGCTTGGCCTGACCAGCATGAGGGAGAGAACGGAAATGTCAGGCGGCTCTTTCTTTCTCGAATCCATTTTGGGAAAGGGAACCATAATCAGATCGACCTGGCCTGGCGAAGAGCAACCCGGACTTAAGCCCCAGCTCGGGAAAAATTTCTGCTCCTAATAGTCCATCGGCGCTCGCCGCCAATTGGTCCCGGATTGAAAAGACATATACATTTTCGATCTTAGACAGATGCTTTTCCGTTTGGCCTCCAGCGCTCGCGCGTCTGGATTCAAAAATCCGGGCTTCCACCCGCAATCAAAAGTTATGGCACGGTTTTCCGACCGCGCCATTTACGTTTCCAGGCCGGCACGGTCAGGAAACCGTGCCTCAACGCATCGGAAATGGAAGTTTAGTTTTCGTTCAAACCGTGCGGGCCCCGCCGTATTCTCGCCTGTCAATGAATTATCCCACCGGACAATCATCGACCTATGGTCTGACAAAGCCACAGCACGCTAGATCGGCTTCCGACCGCGAAACAGGGCGACGATTTGGATGCTGGGACGGCAATATCCGATCTCAAAGCATTTTCTGTTCTCTTTTGTGAGAAACTTCGGCGTATTCCGGTCCGAAAAGTCACGGCATAAAAATTGCTTACTACATCCGTGATATTGAAGGCACAATTCTCCCAGAGGCGCGATGCCATCGCGCGTCGGACTTTGTCCCACTTTCTACCCTATCCCAATCCGGTCTCCTTACAGGTACAACGATCGGAGCCTACCAGGAAATCAGCATCGGAATCAAACCGGGACCGGCCCATCAGTAGAAAGTCATCAGAAAAACCAGTTAAGCAAGGAGGAAAGGAATGAAAACGTCGGCTATTGTGTTGTCGGTCTTTTTGGCATTGCTCGGCTGCGCCGCAGGCCCGGCATGGGCTGCCCAGAATTGCGCTAGCCCTACTCAGAAGGGCAGCCTGCTCATCTTTCCGAAAATAGATGTCCGGATGATGACATACGGTGAAACGTGTGCGCAGCGGGACACCATTGTGCGGATTTCAAACGACTCCGGGACCCCGGTAACGGTGTCCTGTTTCTGGGTCAATTCCGAGTTGGACAAAACGGGCTTCACCTTCATTCTCCCGGGCAATGTCAGCGGATGGTTTCGCGCAAGCGACGGACTTGCATCCTTCCGGCTCTATAACGAGGTTGCATCCTTCCCTGTGCCGTTTCAGATCAATCCAATCACCAAGAGGTTTTATCCCTCTACCGGCGAACTGAAGTGCTTTGCGGTAGATGCGGATTCAGGCATCCCGATCTCTTTCAACCATCTGTTCGGGTCGGCAGAAGTGGTGGAAGGGGAAAGCGGATTCATCATCTACGGGTATCCTTCCTGGAATTTCACGGCCCGGAACGTTCCGCTGGGATACCCGGTGGGCCAGCCGGGTGTACTGCCTCTGTCCGGAAATAACGGCGACTATGATGCATGTCCGTCTTACCTGACAACGGAATTCCAGCCCACGGGCCTTGGCGGTCCGGGAACAGAGATAACATTGATCCCCTGCAAGGAGGATTTTCGCCAGGATGGAGGATTTCTGGTCACAAAGGCTTTGTTCGATATTTTCGATATGAATGGAAACAAGGTCGGGAATGCGTGGAAGTGCGTGAATACCTTCTTTGACGACTACCTCCAGAATATTTCGCCGGCGGTAGACCCCTGGACCGGATTCCTGGTCGGTGCGTACGGGGGACCAAATTTCAATCTTCTCGGCTGTGGCCAGGACAATGGACGTCTGCGGGTTTCAGCCGTAGCGAGTACGGTCTGCGAGAGTCCCTATTACTTCAATTTCTGGCGAGACATGGTGCCGTCCGGTACTGCCCCTTCGGGAATCCCCGGCTCCGCGTCTGCATACTACACTGCCCTTGGGATGGGTCCAACAGGGTCGAGCACAAACACCTCATTTCTCGGGGTCGTGGTCAAACATGGCTCCCATGGAGGCCTGTTCTCCAAACTCCCGGCAGGCGCGGGAATCGACCCGACCGGGAAGATCATCTACGATCCATTCGTGGGTCCGATCACACCGGAGTCACTGAAGTAAGACGTGCGTCGCCATCCGTCCGCCTGGTGGCCTCACGTGCGGACCGGAGCATGATAGCCGCTTTGCCGGCTGCCCGAGTTTAAAGAGGGCAGCCGGGCAGGCGGCCATCATTTACAGACATGGATTATATCTCGAAGCGACTCTGAATACGGTCACCCTGCCCTTGCCCGATATGCACGGATTCGGCTCAGGCGCTGTCATCCTCTTTGGGCAACTCTCGCGGATCTTCTTCATCATCAAATCCATTATCACCCGGGTCGTTCTCTGTGGACTCGTCATGATTCCGCAGATAGTCGTCCCAGTTCACTTCCGGTTCGCTTTGGACGTTTTCCCCACCCCCGGCTCCCTGTGGTCCCTGTAACGCGGGTCCCATCATTCCGCTCCTCGCGTTTTCCGAAGAGACCCTGGCTTCCGGCACCCCGGAATCCATCGCTACAAGGGCGTAGATCTGGTAGCCGAGGAAAAGCGCGGCGAGGATAAGGATAATGAACCCGATTTTCTTGCTCATTTGGTGCCTCCAGACTGAAAATGCTTTTTTGACAATATCTAGATCAGGCAGGTTTTTGGGAAGATGGGTTCCGGTCGGGGAAAATGAAATGGGGGATATCCGGTATTCTGTTCCTGAATTCTACGTCCCGGTTAAGCTACTGAAATTGCGGAAGATTTGTCCATGAAGGCAAATCCGCTATCTGAAAATGTTCATTTTCTTCCTACATACTTCCACAGGAACCGAGTATTGATATAAGGGCTGTATGGGGCGAGAGTGTCGATTCAACTCTTACGATGAGGGCCGCGTCCTCGCGTCATTCCGGCGGGCATTTTGAGCCGGAATCCAGCGTAGCCGCCAGGTTCCGGGATCCGGTTCAAACGAGAATGGAACTCCCGTTCCAGTTATGTTCAGGCTTACGTTCCGGCACGGTTTTCCGACCGTGCCGGAACGGGATCCTGAAAATGTCGCAGTCGGGAAACCGTGCCGTAACCCGATTCTGGATTGAAATTTCATAAGAATCGTTTGGAACCGGAAATCTAAAGCATCTTCCCTCCCAGTTCGGCAACTTTGGAGCGCTCCCCTTTCACCAGGGTGATGTGTCCGGAGATCTCTTCGCCTTTCATCCGCTCAACCAGGTAGGAAAGTCCGTTGCTGCTGGCATCCAGGTAAGGATTGTCGATCTGTTCCGGATCGCCGGTAAGCACAATCTTGGTATCCTCCCCCACGCGCGTGATAAGCGTTTTGATCATATGCGGCGAGAGGTTCTGCGCCTCATCGCATATAATGAACTGCCGGGGAATGCTGCGCCCGCGGATGTAGGTCAGCGCCTCAAGGTCGAGCACTCCCTTGCGGATTATATCCTGGAGCGTCTCGTGGGGTTCCGAGCAATTTCGGAAAAGGAACTCCAGGTTGTCGTAGATGGGCTGCATCCAGGGACGGAGCTTCTCTTCCTTGGTTCCCGGCAGGAAGCCGATATCGTCCCCCATGGGAATGACCGGACGGGTAATCAGGAGCCTGCTGTATGCGTTCTCCTCGAGTACCTTTTCGAGTCCGACAGCCAGGGCGAGCAGGGTTTTCCCGGTGCCCGCTCGTCCTACAAGAGTGACCACCTTGATCTGGTCGTTCAGGAGAAGTTCCAGAGCGAACTTCTGTTCCTTGTTCAACGCCCGGATGCCCCAGGCAGCTGCTTCAGAATAGGTCAGGTGGCAGAGCATCCCCTGGCAGTAGCGCGCCAGAGCCGACTGGGAATGATTTTCCTGTGACTTGAGAAGGAAAAACTGGTTAGGCACTCCCGCATGGGATGAATTGGCGAGTTTGCCTTCCTTGTAGAACTTGTCCAATTCCTGCGCCGGCAGGAAGATCTCGCCGAGGCCGGTATAGAGCTGGTCGTAGTCGACTTTATCGTTGTAGAAATCTTCCGCCCGGATGCCGAGCACGTCGGCCTTGATCCGCAGATTCAGGTCTTTTGTAACAAGGATCACGCGATCCTGCCCGGAAAGGTTGAGATTGTAGGCAACGGCAAGAATGCGGTTGTCGTATTTTTCCGGGTCGAGCCCCTGTGGAAAATCCTGACTTCCCGAATGGTTCAGCTCAATGGTCAACCGACCGCCTTTGGGCAGGTCCACCCCTTCGGAGAGCCTGTTCGCAGCACGCAATGCATCGAGTTCTCTTGAAACCACACGAGCGTTTCGACCGATTTCGTCCTGTCTCTTTTTCTGGTTGTCGATTTCCTCAATCACGGCAAAGGGAATTACGACGTTGTTGTCTTCAAAGGCAAAAATGGAATCGGGGTTATGGAGCAGAACATTCGTGTCGAGTACATACGTCTTGCGCATCAAAAGCCTCCCGGCCGGTTTCGTGTTCTATTGCAGGCGATCGTTCTCCCGTCACAATTCCGCTTCGCCGGATACGGGCACAATCCGGAGACGAGGCGCGGGGGATCGGCATAATAATCAGAAACGACAAATGTCTGAAGGTATTTTGAGAGAAGAACGAAGCGCTGTATGCACGCTATTCTCCTTGGAACGGAGTCTAACCCAAGAGCTCCATTACTGGAAAGCGCAAATTGGAACACACTGATTTTGCTTCTAAAAATCCGGATAAGTCTTATGCTTGGATAGCGAGTTTCCGAAAAATCGCCTCAGTTTCCTTTGGGCGCAATATGGTATAGTACGACTTTCGATCAGGCAGGGAAACCCAACCGACGTGGAGACGGAAGTGCGCGAGAAGCTTTTCTATGCAGGCTGGTTGATAGACGGGACGGGGATTCCGGCCTCACGGCACGCACTCCTGAACGTGCGGGACGGCCGACTTTCGGCACTGGATACAGTGCAAAAATCCGAACTGTCGGACGCAGGCATCGAGTACGTCGATTTTTCCCGGTGCACCATACTGCCCGGACTGGTCGACTGCCATGCTCATCTCACCATGTCGGGCAAGACGGACCGGATGCTGCGCGAAGAACAACTCGAATATTCCTTCGAGCAAAACGCACCGATTATTTCCAACAGGCTCGAAAAATACCTTTCCTGCGGCGTAATGGCTGTAAGGAATGCCGGCGATCCGGGTGCCCACGCACTCGGTTACATGAAACAGGGCGGCTGCAAGCCTGCGGGATATCCCATTTTGAGATGTGCCGGAAGGGGATGGCGCGCCCCGGGACGTTACGGAAAGCTCGTCGGCGACTCTCCGGAACCGGGCTCCACCCTCGCTGAAGGAATCCGGAGGCACTCGGCGGAAGCACATCACATCAAGATCATCAACTCCGGGCTGAACAGTTTGACGGAGTTCGGAAAAGAGACCCCGCCGCAATTCGAAGCGAAAGAGCTGCAGGCTGCCGCTAACCTCGCAAGAACGCGGGGACAGAAGATCATGGTCCACGCAAACGGAAAACTACCGGTGCGGCTGTCCGTCGAAGCTGGATGCGATTCCATCGAGCACGGCTTCTTCATGGGAGAAGAGAATTTACAGCTCATGGCAGACAGGGAGGTCTTCTGGGTACCGACGGCATTCACGATGAAAGCTCTGCAAACGCATCTCCCGCCAGGAACCAGGGAGGCGGAAATTGCATTCAGAAACCTCGAACACCAACTCGCCCAGATAAGCCGAGCGCGCCATTTAGGCGTTCCCATCGCTCTTGGAACCGATGCAGGAGGTTTCGGGGTCCGCCATGGGGTCTCCCTGGTCGAGGAGTTTCAGCTCATCATGCGGGCCGGGTTTACAGTGGAAGAAGCCGTCTGCTGCGCGACGCTCAATGGAGCGCGCCTGCTCGGACTGGACCACGTCCTCGGACGTCTCCGTCCGGGAATGCCGGCAAATTTCCTTGTCGTCGAGGGGCCCCCGTCCATGATCGCGGAATCGCTTCGAAGGGTGAAAGCGGTTTACATAAACGGGGAGAGGATGGTGTAAGTTTTACCCCGAACCTATTATGGTTGTTTACCGGATATCAATCACGCCCGCTAGTTCCCGATCTCCGGGTGCTGTTGCACAAATAGAGACAAACCTTTTTCCCGGGCATTTTACGACCAAGAACCCATCCCGTCATCCCGGCAGATTTTTGAGCCGGGATCCAGGGTTTTTGGGTCTCGAATTCACGATTAATCCGCCCCCAAGCCTGGATTCCGGCTTTCGCCGGAATGACGCCACTGGGCTCTGCGAGGCATTCGAGGCTGCCGCGATGATTTGGGCAACAGTCCCTCTAGTGCTGTGCCCACCCTACCCGGCTCACCGTTCACCTATTCGAGATGATACTGCTCACGTTCTTCTAGAAAATGGCACTGACAAGAATTGTGACAAACATTGTCAGAGGGTAGTAGCTTGCCTTGTTGAAAAGGGCCGCCGCGACTTCGGGAGTCCTGTTCCCGAAAAAGCGGTATGCCGGGACGAGCAGAAGAATTATTCCGGCAGGAATTGCTCCGGCAAAGTAGACGGCATTCAACCGGGCCGGAGTGAGCCAGTAAAGCGCGATACTGGCGAGAACGGCTATCGATAATGAGTACAGGATGATTCTTGCGGACCCGTCCGCGCCGAACCTGATCGGAATGGTATCGGCATTCAGGCGCTTGTCGTCATCCGCGTCGCTCAGATCGTTCGGGACGTTTTGCCCCCCGACTTCCCAAAAGAAAAACCAGAGGAAGAATCCTATCAAAAACGAGGCGGAAGGATTTGGGACAACCGCGTAAATAGCTGCCAGGCCCCCGGCTGTTTTGACTCCGCCGCTCACGACCACACGCAGCCAGCTCACCCGGAGCATGAGGCAATAGACGGCTTCGGCGATACATCCCAGAACGAATATGACCGCGCAGGCAGGGTTCAGCACGTAGGCTCCGCACAGGGCCAACGTCCCCCAGGCGACCGTCCAGGCGAGGCCTTCCCTCAGACTCAACAGGCCCTGGGCAATGGGATGGCGCGCATAAACGGCATCGAGGTCTCCGGCCGCGCATTTCAGACCGCACTCCCGAATCTTCTGCCTGTCCGTCTTGAGATCGACTACGTCATTGAGCGCATAAACAGCCGTGTAGCCCGCGAAAGCGGTCAAAACACCGATGACGATCACCTGCAAAGACGGAATCGTGCCCAGCCAAAGCAGGGCGGCAAGAGCCGGCGTAGCCATGTCGAGCAGCCCGTGCGGAGTGCGGGAAAGGGCAAGAAAAAGTTTGATGCGCGGCGGAATTGCGATCCCTGAGGTGTTGATGGTCATCTTTTCTCATCCCCTGCTTATGCTGCTGAAGATTTCGTCCAGTTTTTCTTCAGGCAAAATCCCTTTTTCCAACGCGACTTCGCGGACGGTCCTTCCCGTTTTGAAAGCCTCTTTGGATATTTCGGACGCCTTGTCATACCCGATAAAAGGTACCAGGTAGGTTGAAAGCGCCAGGCTTTGCTCGATATAGGAACGGCATTTCTCGTGATTTGCCGTTATGCCGGCCACGCATTTATCCGTAAAAAGCCGGACAGCCGCTGCGAGCAGTTCGATCGATTCCAGCAGGTTGCGCGCAAGAACCGGAAGCATCGTGTTCAGTTCGAAATATCCGCCCTGCCCGCAGAAAGTCACCACGGCATCGTTTCCGATAACCTGGGCGGCCACCTGGATCATCATTTCGGGCATGACCGGATTTACCTTGCCGGGCATGATCGAAGATCCCGGCTGGAGCGCAGGGATGGAAATCTCACCCAGTCCGCATCTGGGACCGGAAGCGAGAAGGCGGATGTCGTTCGCTATCTTGATCAGGCTCACGGCAAGGGTCTTGAGTTCCCCGCTCGCCTCGACGGCCGAATCCTGCGCGGCCTGGGCTTCGAAGTGATCCAGCGCCTCGCGGTATTTCCGGCCCGTCTTCTCGGAGAGCAGCACGATTACCCGCTTCGCAAACTCCGGGTGCGTGTTCAGCCCGTTGCCGACGGCTGTACCCCCGAGGGCGAGTTCCGAGAGCATGTCTGCCGCTCTGCGTATCCTGTCGATCCCCAGCTCAACCTGCCGCGCATATCCTCCGAATTCCTGTCCCAGGCTAATCGGAACAGCGTCCTGAAGGTGTGTGCGGCCGATTTTCATCACATCCCGGAACTCATCAGCCTTTTTCCGCAGTTCCCGATGCAGCTTTTCGAGCGCCGGGATCAGCTGCTCGTCCATTATCGTGACCGCCGCAACGTGGATAACAGTCGGGATCACGTCATTGCTCGACTGCCCCCGGTTCACGTGGTCGTTCGGGTGGACCGGTTGTTTTCCGCCCCTTTTCCCGGTCAGCGTCTCATTAGCCCGGCTCGCGATCACCTCGTTCGCATTCATGTTTGTCGAGGTCCCGGATCCGGTCTGGAAAATATCGATAACGAAATGCTCGTCGAGCTTGCCTTCGGATACCTCGCGAGCAGCCTCTCGGATAGCGGATGCCATGTCGGGAGGCAGCAGGCCGAGTTCCGAGTTGACGATCGCGGCAAGCTCCTTTATCAACCCAAGCGCTTGGACAAAGGGCTTCGAAAACGTTCGGCCGCTGACGGGGAAATTTTCGACCGCCCTCTGCGTTTGCGCTCCGTAATGAGCATTCTCGGGGACCTCGATGGGTCCCAGGGCATCTCTTTCAGTTCGGGTAGCCATGATTCGAGCTCACCTCCATCACGCCCTTTGGGCAGGGCCGAGGTTTTCCCCGGATTGAAAACTTGAGATGCAAAAATCACAAGCTATCGGACCGGCCGGGGATTTACCGGCCCTATAATTACGGTTTTGACGTTTACGAATTCCTTCAGTCCGTACCGGGAAAGCTCTCTGCCGAATCCCGACTTCTTTATCCCCCCAAAGGGAAGCCGCGGATCGGACTTGGTTATTCCATTTATCGCGACGAAGCCGGCCTGAATCTCTTTCGCCAGCCGCTGCCCCCTTTCGATGTCCCTGGTCCAGATCGCTCCGCCGAGTCCGAGTTCCGTATCGTTGGCAATCCGGATCATCTCCTCCTCGCTCCGGGCGGTCATGACGGGAATCATGGGGCCGAAAACTTCCTCTCTCACAACGAGCATATCCGGAGTGACGTCAGTGAGCAGTACCGGCCGAAAAAAAGCCCCTTTTTCGGGAGGCTTGGGACCGTAGTGAACCTTTGCACCCTTTTTCTTCGCGTCTTCGAGCTGCGCTCCGAGTCCTTTGAGGAATTCTTCTCTGGCCACCGGGCCCATATCGGTGTTTTCATCCATCGGATCGCCGATCTTGAGAGCGTTCAGGGCATCGAGGTATTTCCTTACGAACTCGTCGGCAACGGGCTCCATTACGATTGCGCGTTTGGCCGCGATGCAGCTCTGGCCGGCATTTACCGTTCGGGAATTGACGGCGGTCTTGACCGCCTTGTCCAGATCCGCATCCTCGAAGACCAGGAAAGGATCGGACCCGCCCAGTTCGAGCACGAGCTTCTTGATCTGCTTGCCCGCCAGGGTGCCTATCCGGGACCCTGCCGCGACACTGCCCGTCAGCGAAATACCGTCGATCCGGTTGCCTTCGATCAGCCGTTCCGCCATATCCGGGCCGATAAGAAGCGTCTGGAATGCGTTTTCCGGAAAGCCCGCTTCCCGGAAGACCGACTCCAGTTCGACTGCAGTGATGGGAACATTGGAAGCGTGCTTGAGCAGGCAGACGTTTCCCGCGATAAGCGTGGGCACCGCCCAGCGGATCACCTGCCAGAAGGGAAAATTCCAGGGCATAACTCCTAAAATTACGCCCAGGGGTTCAAAGGTCACATAGCTTTGCGCCGCGGATGACTCAATCAGTTCATCCTGAAGGAATTTTTCCGAGTTCTCGAAATAGTAGTCGCAGGCAAAAACGCACTTGTCCATTTCTGCCATTGCCTGCTTGACGGGTTTCCCCATCTCGATGGTGATTATTTCGGCATATTTTCTCTTCCTCTCCTGGAGAATATCCGCCAGTCTTGCGACCGGCTTGAGTCTCTCGGAAACGGACAATTTTCTCCAGCTTGCGAATGCTTCTTTCCCTCTGATGACAGCTTCTTCACAGGCTTCATAAGAAGAAGAATCGAATTCTCTCGTGACTTCCCCGCTATAAGGGTTAATGGATCTTAATTTCATACACTCCCTCCGAAACAGAATGAAAACGAAACAGAAGCCCGGAGGAGAGATTTACAGGAAAAACACGTCTATCCGCAATAAACTTATTCACCGTTTTCCGGTAATTGCTTCTTAATTTCCCTTTTCATAAAGTTGATGGATTTAGTAACCGGAATTTCCTTCGGGCATACGCGCGTACACTCGAAGGCATTCACGCACGGCCAGACGCTGTTTGGTTCGTTCAGCTTCTGAAGCCTGCTGATAAACTCGCCGTCCCGGGAGTCATAGAGGAACCTGTAGGCCCAAACCAGGGCGGCAGGTCCCACATAGTCCGGATTTTCCTTCATGACCGGACAGGCGGCGGTGCAGCAGGCGCACAGGATACACCGGATCACGTCCTCCTGTTTTTTATGATTTTCCGGACTCTGCAGAAATTCCTTTTCGGGAGGTTCTTCGGCAGGGATCAGGTACGGCCGCATGGAATCCACTCTTGCCAGGAAATCGTCCATATCCACGATCAGGTCCTTGCGAACCTCGAAAAACGGCAAAGGCTCCAGCGTGATCTGTTCGGAGCCCGAATAATCCCGAACCAGTTTCTGACATGCGAGGGCGCAGACGCCGTTTATTCGCATGCCGTCGGACCCGCAGATGCCGTGAGCGCAGGACATGCGATAGCCGAGGGTCCCGTCCTGTTCCCATTTTATTCTGTTCAGGCAGTCGAGAATCCGTTCCTCGGGCCTTGCCGCAACGGTATAGGATTTGTAATAGGGTTCCTTATCGACCTCGGGATCGAACCGAAAGATTTTGAATTTCACTTCCATATCAATATGCCCTCGGCTTGGGTTCAAAACGGGTGATCACAACCGGCTTGTAGGTAATCGAAATGCCGGAATCGGTTTTCTGCGCCAATGTGTGCTTCAGCCATTGCTCGTCGGTTCTTTCGGGATAATCCACCCGTGAGTGTGCGCCGCGGCTCTCGGTTCTGGCCAAAGCTCCCGCCACTATCGCCTCGGCTAGCGGAAGCATATGCAGCAGTTCGATCGCATCCATCAGGTCGGTGTTGTATCGTTTCCCCTTGTTGTCTATCGTGATGTTGCGGGCCCTTTCCTCGAGTGCCCTGATGCCTTCCAGTGCCTGTCTGAGCCCTGCTTCGACGCGGAATACGCCGCAGTCCGTCATCATCAATTCCTGGAGCGTCTGCCTTATGTGCACCGCCCTTTCGCCGGTCTTATTTGCCTTGATGCGGGCAATTTTTTCCAGCGTTTCTCCTTCGGGGTTCGCAGGTGGTTCCATCCAGGAGAGTGTCTTCAATTCTTCCAGGATGTGCCGGCCGGCCCTCCTTCCGAAGACAACCAGGTCGAGCAGCGAGTTGCAGCCGAGCCGATTGGCCCCATGGAGTGAAATACACGAGCATTCCCCGGCGGCATACAGTCCGGGCATGGGATTGTCGGCAACATCCACCGCCTGGCCGTCCACGTTCACGGCAATCCCGCCCATCATGTAATGGCAGGTGGGAGCCACCGGAATCATCTGTTTGGCCGGATCGAGACCAAGGTAGATGCGGACGAACGATGAAATGTCGGAAAGTCTTTCCGCCAGTTTCTTCTCGCCGAGATGTGTCAGGTCGAGATGAACGTAATCCTCGCCGTTAATTCCCCGCCCTTCCCGGATTTCCGTGTAGATTGCACGGGAAACCATATCTCTGGGAGCAAGGTCCTTGATGGTCGGCGCATATCTTTCCATGAACCTTTCGCCGGTGCTGTTGCGGAGCACGCCGCCCTCTCCGCGGGCTGCTTCGCTTATGAGGACTCCCAGTCCCCATATGCCCGTCGGATGGAACTGGACGAATTCCATGTCTTCCAACGGCAGTCCCGCCTTGAAAGTGAGATACAATCCGTCGCCGGTGTTGGCGTGGGCGTTCGAAGTCACCTTGAACAGCTTGCCGTAGCCGCCCGTTGCTATGAGGACCACCCTGCTGTGAAAGAAATGGACTTCTCCGGTTGCCAGTTCGTAAGCTACAAGTCCTGCAACCCGGCCTTCATGGATAATCAGGTCCATAACGCTGAATTCGGGGTATATCTTTATTCCCTTCTTCACGGCCTCGAAGTATAGGGTGTCCATTATAACGCGTCCGGAACGGTCGGCCGCGTAACAGGCTCGTTTAACGGGAGCTTTCCCGAAATCCCGGGTATGACCGCCGAAACAGCGTTGCGCAATCTTGCCCTCCCCGGTTCGGTTGAAGGGCACTCCCATGTGCTCCAGTTCATAGACAGCACGGATTGCATCCTTGGCCAGAATCTCGGCCACGTTCTGGTCCGTCAGGTAGTCTCCCCCTTTGACGGTGTCGTACATATGCCATTCCCAGGAGTCGGGTTCCTCGTTTCCGAGCGCAGCGGCTATCCCTCCCTGTGCGGCGCCTGAGTGAGATCGAGTGGGATATACTTTGCTGAACAGGGCGACGTCGGCCTCTCCGGCCACCTCCGTCGCCGCTCTCAGACCGGCCAGTCCGGCACCGACAATCAACACGTCGTGCTTGAATACCATGGGAGGTCTCCTAAGGCAGGATTTCCTGCGGGTAAAATTCGGAGCGGGAACCTTTCACCGACTCTGCCGATGGTGAAAAATTCCCGCCGGGTAAGCCGGGAGAAGAATGCGCTACCCTCTCTGCTCCAGGGGCTCGTAACTACATCCGATCACGCCGCAGTAATGGCCGACATATTCGGCTTCCGGCCGGTACAGAGCGGGCTTTTCCTGCGCCTCTGCGAACTTTTCCTCGATAACGTGCGCAGCCCATCCCGCCACTCTGGATATGGCAAAGATGGGGGTCATGATATCGATGGGTATTCCCATCATCGCATATACCGAGCCGCTGTAAAAATCGACATTGGTTCTGATATTGGACTTGCCGCGGCCTGCGAATTCCCTGTGCCCCACTTCCTCGATTCGGGTAAGGTACTCGTACCAGTCCTGATGGCCGGTCTTTTTGGCGAGGCGCTCCGACATCTCCTTGAGGATCTTGGCGCGGGGATCCACCGTCTTGTAAACGGCATGTCCCATGCCCATAATCTTCTCGCCCCTCTCGATCCTGCCGATCACCCAGTTATCGACGTCATCCCTTGTCTTCAGTTCGGACACAACCTGGAGCAGCATTTTCATTACGCGCTCGTTGGCTCCGCCGTGAAGACTGCCGGAAAGAGCGCCCACTCCGGCAGTGACGCCGGCATACATATGCGCCTTGGTGGAAACCACCTCGCGGCATGCGAACGTAGATGCGTTGAACGTGTGATCGCCGTGCAGGATGAGGCATATATCGAGATCATGCGCAATTTCCCGGTCCGGTTTCTTCCCCGTCAACTGCCACAGGAAATTCGCCGCATGGGATAGACCGTTGTCCGGCGGGAGCGGCTTTTCGCCGTTCCTGATCCGGTTCCAGGCGGCAACCACTGCCGGAACTCTCGCTATCAACCGAATCGCTTTCCTGACGTTTGCATCCCTGGATTCCTCGTTCAACTCCGGATCCGCAACTCCCAGCATGGGCACGCAGGCCTGGAGGACGTCCATGGGATCGGCGTGGCGGGGAAACCTCTCCAGACTCTGAAGGACAAACTCCGGAATATCCCGCGACTGGATCACCTGCCTTTCGAAACGCTCCAGTTCGCTTTCGCTGGGCAGGTGTCCGTTCAACAGCAGGAAAGCGGTCTCCATGAATGTGGACCGCTCCGCAAGCTCTTCGATTCTGTAGCCGCGATAAATCAGGATTCCGTTTTCTCCGTCGATGTAACTGACTTTCGTATCCGCAACCGTGACGCCCCTAAGGCCGATATTCTTCACGCGAACCGTTTCTTTTGCCATTTTGCTTACCTCCCGCGCCATCTATGTAGGGCGACTACCGGAACGGCTCAAGCCGATCCCGATTTCACCAGGTTCAATGCTCCGCCCACCAGCAACTGGCGCCTCATCCTTTCTGAAACATTCAACAGGGCCGTTATCGTCCGGCCGTCTATCTCCACAGGTATCTCGACATCGCCGTTTCCGAGATGCCGGCGGACGTCTTTGTAGATTACTTTCGCCCCGGGCTGGATCGTGCCGTAATCTTCGGGGTTCTTGAACACGAGCGGAAGGATGCCGTAGTTGCAGAGATTGGCCATATGGATCCTGGCGAAACTCTTTGCCAAAACAGCGCGAACTCCCAGGTGCCGGGGAGCGAGGGCCGCATGTTCCCGGCTCGAACCCTGGCCGTAGTTCTCTCCCCCAATCACCGTAACCGATCCCTTTTCCTTGCATTTCCGGTGGAACTCCGTGTCGATAATGGAAAACACGAACTCGCTGATTGCGGGAATATTGGACCTCAGGGGCAGGACCTTGCTGCCGGCGGGCATGATCGTATCTGTTGAGATGTTGTCGCCGACCACGAGCACGACCTCCGTTGCAAGCGACTCAGGCAGGGCTTCGAAGGAAGGCAGCGGAGCGATATTGGGGCCGCGGACGACAACGGTCTTCCGCAATTCGACGCTTGGCCGGATGATGGAAACATCATCGACGAGGTACTCCAGCGGATCTTCGATCCTGGGGTATTTCATTTCTTTGCCGAGGTCTCGCGGATCGGTGATCACACCTTTCAGAGCGGCAGCGGCAACGGTTTCGGGCGAGCAGAGGTAGACCTGATCGTCTTTCGTCCCGGACCGGCCGGGGAAATTCCTGGGCATGGTCCGGAGGCTGACCTGTCCCGTTCCGGGGGCCTGTCCCATTCCGATGCAGCCAAGGCATCCCGGTTCGTGAATTCGAGCGCCCGCCCGCAATAGGGGGACGACGCCGCCCGATGCCGCGATGTTCTCGATAACCTGCCTGCTTCCGGGGTTGACATGCAGGGATGTCCAGGGCGCGGTATGCCTGTTTTCGATTATCCGGGCAACGACCATGAGGTCCCTGAACGATGAATTTACGCTGCTGCCCACAATAACCTGGTCGACTTTCATACCGGAGATTTCGCGCACCGGCACCACATTGCCGGGAGAAGAAGGTTTCGCGATGAGAGGTTCCACCTTCGTAAGGTCTATTTCATCATGCTCATCGTACCCGGCACCTTCGTCGGCATGCATTTCTTTCCATACGTCCCCCCTGCCCTGTGCCTTGAGATAAGCAAGCGTATTTTCATCCGAGGGGAAGATCGACGTCGTGGCGCCAAGTTCCGTTCCCATGTTGCAGATCGTTTCCCGGTCCGTTGCGGAGAGGCTCCTGACGCCCGGTCCGTAATATTCGACTATTTTGCCGATGCAGCCTTTGACTCCATATCGCTTCAACATCTCGAGGATGACGTCTTTGGCGCTCACCCAATCCGGCAGGGCTCCCGTCAGTTTGACTCCCAGCACCGCCGGGCATGGCAGATGATAGGGGTGACCGGCCATTGCGAGGGCCACGTCGAGCCCGCCCGCCCCGATACCCAGTACGGACACTCCGCCCGCGCCGGGCGTATGGCTGTCGGAACCGACAAGCGTTTTCCCGGGAATCCCGAACCGTTCCATATGGACCTGGTGGGACACTCCGTTGCCGGCCGGACTATAATGCAACCCATATCGGGCTGAAGCCGTCTGCAGATATATATGGTCGTCGGCGTTCTTGCTGTCCGTCTGCAGGATATTGTGATCGACGTATTGAACCGCCAGCTCTGCGCGTATCGCGTCGATTCCCATCGCCTCGAACTCCAGCATCGCAACCGTCCCCGTCGCGTCCTGGAGAAGGATCTGGTCGATTTTGATGCCGATTTCCCTGCCGGGAATCAGTTCTCCTTCAACCAGATGTCCTTCCAGTATCTTCTGCGTCAAATTTTTCGGCACTTGTCTTTCTCCTGTTTGCAATTTTCACCCCGCGCCATTACCGTTCGCACACATTTAGCTCTGGAATAACAATTATCGAAAAAGGGTGCTTTTCGCCCTTCGACCGGCATGAAAAAATCTGATAATCCGGGCCGGAGCAGTTTACTGCAATACTGTTTAAGCACTTAGAACCTAAGATTATGGCCATGTATTGTCAATTATGAGGCGGGGACTGGGGAACGGAGGACTGAAAAGACAAACGATTGTGCCAATAACCGACGGCTCGGGGAGAAACCTTTACAATTGGTGGGATGGATTTCTCGATGAGTAGATCAGGCACTCATCCATCTCACCCGAAACTTTTGAAAGAAGGAGTTATTTCAATGCGATGGCGCGAATCCGGCGGAGCCGTCGCACTCCCGGATGCGGTTTGAACGAGAACAAAAGAAATGCGCCGCTGGTTCCCAAGGTCCGCCTTGGGAACCCCGCCCCGGCAGGCCGGATAGTAGCCCCTACGTGCTGTGCCTCTCAGGCCTCTATCCCAGCCTCTGCGCTTCGCACCCGGAAACAATTACGGCCAACCCAAACTGATGCTGAGTTCAAGCACGGTTTCCCGTTTCCATCGGGTAAAAGCACGGTTTTCCTGACCGTGCCGGCCTCGAGTTGTGGCCCGGTTTCACGACCATCGAGTTCAGGCACGGTTTCACGACCGTGCCTGCCCGGGACTGCCGGAGGGCGCCCAGGGTGGCCCAGGCAGCGTCTTTTTGCTGCCTGGGTCCGAAGGACGGGAGGGAGGGACTAAGTTCCGGGCATTCCTCAAGCTCCGCCTTATTGGCGTCATCTTAGAATATGACGACGGTTTCATGCGCTGAAAGCGCTAAATAATTTCAGCCCTGGGTCAGCGGAGCGCCACCCCGGGAGACCCGGCCGCGTACCCCGATCATGTTTACCCTGAGAGGGTTAAATAGAAGGAGTCCCCTGTTTCATCTGACGCAATGCCCCTACCCCTCCCTTCACTTTTCCGAAGTTCCACAAGAGGGCCCATCCTGCGTCACACCCCGGCTGCGAGGCTGTACACCAGCACGCCCAGGACAAAAAGGCTCACGGCTACGTACAGAAAATCGCGCTGCACGGCAAAAGCGAGAACTGCAAAAGCAACCCGGGTCACGGGCGTGATTATCAGGATCACAAGTCCGAACTGGATAACGCTCAGAGGCTGAAGGGAAAGGGCATGCCGGAAAATAGAACCGATGCTGGTCAAGTGGGAAGGTTCTCCACGAAATATTCCGTAATGCGGGACGGCAGTTTCAAAGTCTGCCATATATAAGATTGCTCCTGCCACAACGAGGATGGCGGAAAGGATCACTCCAATCCGCAGCAGGGCGCCGCTGATCCGGTCTATCTTCTTGTCGTCCGGGAATTTGCCGGTTTCACGCAGTTCGGAATCTCTATCCTCCTCCAGCGGACTATGCCGGGCAAAATCCATCAGCGCTCTCAAGGTATCCCGCATTTAAAGCCCCCCAACCAGTCCGTTGTAGATCATTTCGACACCCAATGCCAAGATAACGGTCGCAAAGGCGAAGCGCAGAGAACACACCCGCGCGGCGACCAGCACCCGCGCCCCAATTAGAGAGCCCGCCAGGACTCCCAGCATGACGGGCATGGACAAGCCCGGATCTATGTACCCGCGGCTGAGATACACACCGGCACTGGCGGCGGCGGTTACGCCGATCATCAAATTGCTCGTGGTGGTTGAAACCTTGAACGGAAGACGCATCGCCTGATCCATTGCAAGGACCTTCACGGCCCCCGAGCCGATTCCAAGAAGGCCTGAAAGGGCCCCGGCAATTGCCATCAAGGCATATCCGACCGGAACGGCGTGTACATGGTAGGGGACAATGGCGCCGTCCGGGCCGGGACAGCTTCCATCCAGCTTCAGGCACTGCGCAATGCGGTCGGGCTTGTCATCGATTGCGCAGGCATGTCTGCGCCTGGATGCCAGCAGGGCCGAATACAGCAAAACCAGGCCGAAGACCAGGGTAATGATCCGTGTGGGCACCGAGGTGGCAATAGCGGCGCCGCCCAGGGCGCCCAGAGTCGTTGCCGTCTGAAGAAACATCCCTATCCGGCTGCTCGTAAACCCCTCTTTTACGTACGCCGCCGCCGCGCCCGAAGATGTTGCTATCACGGAAACAAGCGACGCTCCGATGGCGTAGCGAATATCCACGCCAAATCCCAGGGTCAGCAGGGGTATGATTACAACCCCGCCTCCAAGCCCGGTCAGGGCCCCGAGGAACCCAGCGCCGAGTGCCCCTGAAAAAACGAGCATGCTGAATTCCATAATACTCATGATTCAATTCCTTCTAGAAGATCGCCGCCTGCGCGGGTTCACCTGCCGGCAGCTTTTCGCCTGCCGCAACGTCATGGAAAACGGTGAAACGAATTGGAGGAAAACCACCATCTGCAGATATTTCGGAGAGTTCGGAGCGGCCGGGAAAAACAACGGACCATCATTGCGTAAGAAGCTGGAGGCGAATCAAAGGAAAGCCCTGACCCGTTCCGGTGAAGAGAAACCCTGTTTAACCTTCTTCCAGGCGAAACAGGGTTTCTCTTCCTGCCGACCCACCCTATCTGGCGGTTTGATCCGGGCTCACGGTACTTGCCCCTTCTTCTTCGGGCACCGTCAACCATCCCACTTTGGGACCGGCAAAGACGGCATGAGGCCGGTTGGAGGCGAAGAACCCATCCGAGCCTGATGGAGAGCCCGTTTGACCGGGCGACCGATCGACCGCTGCATATGTAAGCCCCGACACGAATACGATTGCAAAAAGCAGGCTGAATAAGACAAATTTTTTCATGGCATTAATCTCCTTTCCGGATTTGAAAATTAATCATTATTGAAAAAGAATAAATCCTTGTACTCGTACAAACAATTGAAACAGAAATTGTATTATCGATTTATAAATCAGGTTCAGAACACCAATAGAGTCGTTAATTCCCGAGCATCGCTTTGATAATGGCTTCGCAACACGAACATGTAATTGAGAGTCCCTGGAAACGGGAAGGTCGAGCAACTGCAGAGAGTAAAGGGAAATACTGGATTCAGAGATGGGCAATAATCCGGGGCTGTGCTTTTGTGATGGGAACTGTCTGAAAAGCTTCTACATACTGAAAGTCGTTTCCTGGGATAGGATAGGACTTGAAAAAGAAAGGGATCACTGGCCAAGGGCAGCAATCCCTTTCATTTCCATATCGAAAGCAGAGGGGATAAAGTAACGCCTTACTTTACTTTTTCACTGAGCGTCTTGCCGGCTTTGAACTTCACCACTTTGGATGCAGGAATGCTGATCTTTTCGCCGGTCCGAGGATTGCGGCCTTCTCTCTGGGATCTTTCGCCAACGCTGAATGTGCCGAAACCTACCAGAGTAATCTTGTCACCACCCGAAAGAGCGTCGGAAACGGCAGCGACAAATCCATCAACTGCTTTTTCAGCCTGAGACTTCGTAATTCCACTTTCACCAGCGATTTTTGCTACTAATTCCGCTTTCGTCATTTTCTTTCCTCCTCATGATAATAATACAATAAAAAAAGCCTCCCCCTTTTGAACAACAGCGTCCAGCAACGCGTTCTTCCACCCCCTCTCAAGGTTTGGCCCCTCCGACAGGGCGTACTTTGGCCCTCAGTTCATTCCATTTCCATGGCAAAGGACCTTATCCCGCTCCTGTTCACGTTTTGCTGCAAATCGTTCTTATATCCAGATTGAATGCTTTGTCCATAAAAATCGACATAGGATAAGTGAAAAAGTGGTGCCTAGCTTAGTTGTGAAGAATATTTCCTCCCAGAGGAAAGCGCAAGGGAAATTATTGATGCAGGAGCGATTTGACCTCACTTAATTGCCTTTTAATTGCACCCGACTTATATGGGGAATTAGTCAGGCATGTAGCGGGTCTTTCTGAAAACCTTTTACAAGGAGGCCGTTATGACCATTCGAGTACTAATCGAAAGGGAAATTGAGCCGGGTCAGGAAGCCAGGTTGCATCAGGTAATGACCCAGGTCCGGTCCAAAGCGATGAAGGCCAGGGGATACATCTCCGGCGAGACGCTCAGAGCACTTGACAATCCGAACAAATACCTCGTCATCAGCAACTGGAACACAATCGAAGACTGGAAGAACTGGGAGAAAAACCCGGAACGCGCGAAGTGCCACACGGACCTGATGCCGTTGCTCGTCGGCAGAGAAAAATGCACTGTTTTCACCCATCTTTAAATTCCCGTTCTGCCGGCCCCCTCTCGCGTCTTCCTCTCCTTCGCAAGCTCTCCCTCGAAATTCCGCAATTTTAGAGTATCCATCATACTCCGATCGAAATTATACCTGTTGCTTGGGCAGGGATAAGGTCCCTGCCCCATTATTTTATTCCATCGCCCTCTGGACCCGGTAAACACCCCGTTCGCTTCTCAGGGCGGACATGACCCGCTGGAGGTGTTTCGAATCCCGGACCTCGATTCGCAGACTGCACACGCTCGAAGTCTCGGCCTGGCTTTCGACCTGAAGGTTGAGCACATTTACATCCATCTGGCCGAGCACGCCGTTGAGGGCCGCATAGATTCCTTTTTCTCCGGAATGAACGATCCGGATATCGACCGGGAAGAGTTGCTCTTTACCCGAATCCCACTGGACGTCGATTTTCCTGCTCAGGTCACCGCGTTCCAGGTTCTTGCAGGAACTCCTGTGCACAGTGATCCCGCGCCCCCTCGTTATGTATCCCATTATGGCTTCGCCCGGAACGGGGTTGCAGCAATGAGCCATGCGTATCAGGACGTCATCGACACCTTTGACCTTGATTCCGTCTTTGGCGGGTGCCGGCTTGCGCTTCTCGATCAGAATTTCGTCTTTATGATGCTCTTCCTCGGGAGGAAGCGCCGTCAGTTTTCCAATCACCTGGTACGCGGTGATCTTGTGATAGCCGATTGCCGCCAGGAGATCGTCGACGCTCTTTAGAGAGAAGGCCTTCGAAGCCTCCGAAAGCTCGGGGGAATTCAGGTAATTGTTGAAGTTCAGGCCTTTTTTCCTGAACTCGCGCTCGCAGATATCCCTTCCAAGGGCAATCGACCGCTCCCGCTCCTCCGTTTTGAACCAGTGCTTGATCCTGCTGATCGCTTTGGTCGATTTGACCTGCTTGAGCCAATCCTTGCTCGGGCGGTGATTTGCCGCGGTCAGGATCTCGACCTTGTCCCCGTTCTGCAGCTCGTACCTGAGCTGAACCAGCTTTCCGTTGACCCTAGCCCCCACACACCGGTGGCCGACCTCGGTATGCACTTCATAGGCGAAGTCGACGGGAGTTGAACCCTTCGGGAAAGCCTTGACCTCTCCGTTCGGGGTAAAAACGTAGACCTCGTCGGGATAGAGATCGACCTTGACTGTGTCGATAAACGTCTTCGTATCGCTCCAGTCTCTGCTCAGTTCCATGAGCTGCCGCAGCCAAGAGAAGCGCTGGGTTTCCTGCTGGTCGATTTCGGTGAGCGGCTTACGCTCTTTATAGAGCCAGTGTGCCGCAATCCCTTCATTCGCGATCCGGTCCATTTCCTCGGAACGGATCTGCACCTCCATCCTCTCGCCGTAGGGCCCGATCACAGTGGTATGGAGGGCCTGGTACATGTTGGATTTGGGTTTGATGATGTAATCTTTGTACCTGCCCTCGACCGGTTCCCAAAGCGCGTGGACGAGAGCGAGCGTTTCATAGCAGGTCTTTACCGAATCGACTATGATCCGGAACGCGGTAAGGTCGTATATACGCGTAAGGTCGAGCTTCTGGCGCTCCATCTTCTGGTAGATGCTGTAGATATGCTTGGGACGGCCGTAGATGCGTCCTTTGAGGCCGTACTCGGCCATGCGCGCGGTCAGGACCTGTTCGACTTCGTCGATATAGCGCTGCCTGTCTTCCTCGGTCTTTGCAAGGCCGGTCGCTATTTCATCATAAGCCTTGGGGAGAAGGCACTTGAATGCGAGGTTTTCCAGCTCCCGCTTGACCCAGTCAATGCCGAGCCTGCCTGCCAGCGGAGCGTAAATATCGAGTGTTTCCTGGGCCGTATTGGTCCCGATTATACTGCCCCGGCACGAAATCTCCCGGGTCTCATCCAGGCGGTCCGCCAGTTTCACCAGGACGACACGGATGTCCTGCGATATTGCAAGGATCATCTTTCGAATATATTCGGCCTGCCGTTCCTTGCGGCTGCTGTAGGCGATCTGGGTCAGCCTGTTCACGTCGCGAACGATTTGCGCGATTTCCGTCCCGAACTGCGCAGCCAGTTCTTCCTGGGAGGCATATTTCTTTTCGAGAGAATCGTGCAATAGGCCGGCAACGACGCTTTCTTCGTCCAGCTGCATGCGGGTGAGAATACCGGCCACGGACAACGGGTGCTCCAGATAAGGCCCGTCCGCCGCTTTGCCGTTATAAGACCGGGCAATAAAGACGTAAGCCTTCTCGAGAAGCGAAATGTTCGCTTTGGGATGATATCCGAGTATTCTGTCAACCAGTTCGAAGAAACGCACGACAAGTCCTGCCTGCCTTGAGTTTTTGCCGGCAAATGCCGGCTGCTCAAATGCCTGTTTTTTCTCCCGTCATCTGCTCCACTTCGGAGATGAGGCGGCTCAAGAGTTCCGATTCGGGCACCTTCTCCACCTTTTCCCCTTTTTTGAAAAGGATGCCGCTTTCCCTGCCCCCGGCAATACCGACGTCGGCTTCCCGGGCCTCACCGGGTCCGTTTACCACACAGCCCATTATCGCGACTTTAAGTGGAGAGCGAACCTTCTTGAGCAAGGCCTCCGCCTTCTCAACCAGGGGGATGAGATCGATCTCCGTCCTGCCGCAGGTCGGGCAACTGACCAGTTCCACTCCCCTATCCCGCAGCTTCAGGGCCCGCAGGATCGAGTAGGCGACGAACATTTCCTCTTCCGGGTCGGCCGTGAGAGATACGCGGAAGGTGTCCCCTATTCCCTCCAGCAGCAGCAAACCGATTCCCATGGCCGACTTTATCGCCCCGCTCACCACAGTACCCGCCTCGGTGACTCCGAGGTGAAACGGATAGTCCGTTTTTTGCGCAAGCAGCCTGTATGAAGCGATCGTGTTAATCACGTCGGACGATTTGAGCGAGATCTTTATCAGCCCGAAATCGTTGTCTTCGAAGAACCGGATGTGGCGCATCGCGCTCTCGACCATTGCTTCGGGAGTCGGATGCCCGTATTTGGCGAGGAGGTCTTTTTCGACCGAGCCGCTGTTTACACCTATCCGTACCGGAACCTGACGCTCCCTGGCAACTTCGATCACACGTTTTACCCTGTCGACCGAACCGATGTTTCCCGGATTTATGCGAATCGCGTCGGCCCCGGCGCGCATCGCCCCGATTGCCAGGCGATAGTCGAAGTGTATGTCTGCAATGATCGGAATGCCTATGGACTTCTTTATCTTCTCGAAGCTCTCGACGGCTTCTTCGTCGGGGACCGCCACGCGGATGATTTCACACCCGGCGCTTTCCAATCGTTTTATCTGGTTCACGGTTGCACGCCAGTCACGCGTGTCCGTGTTGGTCATCGACTGAACCGACACCGGTGCATTCCCCCCCACCGGAACATTGCCGATCGATATCTGCCTGCTAACCCGTCTTGAGATAGTCTCCAAATCAGTCCCTCTGTTTTCTCGCGAGCCGTTTCCTCTCGAAACCGCGGCATTGACGCACCGGTGCGGGAGGCCGACTCCCGGGAGGATTTATCCCGGATATTTTCCAAAACTTTATTGTAAAAAACTTGCAGGCTGTTTCCAATCATCCACAACCATGCACTGCATAATAATCGTATATACATGATATGTATACTGCGCAAAATCGAGAAAGGCTTCTTCCGCCCGGAGTTGAGGGTTTAATATGATCCTGATTTGGTGTAAAGGATAGCCGATTTATCGGGTTACATGTGGGCTTCGCGATTGATCGTCCTCTTTTGAGCCGTGTCCGTATTCCCGTTCGGGACGGCTCTGCCGAAAGCGAAAAAATGCAAATTCTCTTCTGTGCTTCGGAAGTATCCCCTTTTGCCAAGACCGGCGGCCTCGCCGACGTAACCGGGTCCCTGCCGGCTTCCCTGAAAAGACTCGGCTGCGATGTGCGGATTTTCATGCCCCTTTACAGATCCGTCCGGGAGAAGTTCCAGTCTCTGGATCCTCTAGTCCAGAACATAGTGGTTCCCGTGGGAATACACGACTACCACGTGCATATATGGGAGAGCAGGACGGCGGAGGATATCCCGATCTACCTGCTCGAAAAAGACGAGTTCTATGACCGCTCTTTTCTCTATGGGAGTCCCGTACGCGGCGACTACGAAGACAATGCGGAAAGGTTCATCGGCTTCAACCGTGCAACCCAGCAGCTTTGTAATACGCTTGGCTGGTATCCTTCGATTTTCCATCTGCACGACTGGCAAACAGGGCTCATTGCGGCCTATTTTCACCTGAATTGGCGATACGATCCGAAGTTCCTCCGTTCCGGAACGGTTTTCACGATTCATAACATTGCCTACCAGGGAGTATTTCCGGCCGGCTATTTCAGCCTGACCAATCTCCCGCCTGCGGCCTATTCAATCCAGGGAATCGAATTCTGGAGCCAGTGCAACTTCCTCAAAGCCGGCCTCGTCTACAGCGATTTCCTGACCACCGTCAGCCCGCGCTATGCCGAGGAAATCCAGACAAAAGAATTCGGATTCGGCCTGGAAGGCCTGCTGACGGAGCGCCGGAATTCCCTTGCGGGAATCCTCAATGGGATAGACACAAATGCCTGGAATCCGGAAACCGATCCCGCCCTCCCCGGTCATTTCACGGCGGACGACCTCAGCGGCAAGGCGGTGTGCAAGGAAGCTCTCTGCACCGAACTCGGTTTCCCGGAACAATGCAGGTCTTATCCGCTTCTCGGCATGATAAGCCGGCTTGCCACCCAGAAAGGCTTCGACCTGCTCGAACGGGTGCTGCCGGAACTCATGAATCTGCCGGTCAATCTCGTGATCCTTGGAACCGGAGATGCGGCCATCGAGGAAAATCTCCTGGCAATGGAGAAGGAATTCCCCGACCGCATGAAACTGCTTCTCCAGTTCGACGAAAAACTGGCCCACCGCATCGAGGCGGGGGTGGACGCATTCCTCATGCCCTCGCGCTACGAACCGTGCGGCCTCAACCAGATGTACAGCCTGCGGTACGGAAGCATCCCGATCGTTCATGCGACCGGAGGTCTGGACGACTCCGTTGTGGATGTCCTGGACGAACCGGACTCCGGGACAGGTTTCAAATTTTATCAATATGCCCCGGGAGCTTTCATTGAAGCGATAACTTCCGCCGTCCGGCTCTTCGAAAACCGCGAGAAATGGACCGAGATTCAGAAAAGGGCCATGCGTCAGGACTTTTCCTGGGACCGGTCGGCAAGAGAATACACGCGTATTTACGAACAGGTTGCGGCAAGGAAGAAGAAAAGACGCCCCGGAAGGATTATTGACGTGGGGCGGTGATCCGGTGCGAACGCGGCGCGGTCAGGAAACCGCGCCACAACATACGCGGCGCAGACTCTCTTTTGCAGGCAGGGACTAAACGGATTCCCGCGCAAGTAAACGGGAGCCGCGTAGGGTGGGCAAGGTTTTATCCGCCCACCATCCGCCCCCTTGGATCGGGCAGGGAAATTGGGCCATCGGGATGGCCGGACCATAACGGCGCTTAAACCTCCAGAACGAACCCCACCCGTCCAAAAGCGAACCTTTCGCCAAAGGCCGATGCCAGGCGCGCAACCGGCCCCTGCCCCGTGCAGTGGCTGACCGCGAGCATCTGTATATCGTATTCCTTGAGCGCCCGTATTGTCGGGTCCAGTTGCGGCTCGGGCGAAAGTCCCAGGTGAGTTCCGCCGAGAATGGCGTGAACCCGCTTCTCTCCCGTCTTTTCGATTGCATGTTCCAAAATATTGACGACTCCCGCGTGGGCACATCCCAGTAGGACCACCAGGCCCTTCGAGGTCTGAATGATAACCGAAAAGTCGTCCAGCAGAAGGTCCTGAGCCCAGCCGCCGTCACGACGGACTACGAAGTTGGGAGACCCCAGTTCGAAGAGAGTCTTCCTGGGCACCTCGCCCGTCACGAAAACCTCCGGAGCGATTTCCGTAAATTCCCTGTACCATTCGAACTGCGCGCCGCGGGTCGTGAGATAGGCCTCCGGCCAGGGCATGCCGATGGATAAGGTATTTTCCTCTCCACCGGCTCCCGCCTGCCGCCAGAATCTTTCATTGAACAGGTCGGGGTGGGCAACAACGGGACAGTCCCCCCTGATGCCGAAAAAGGCGAGAAGCCCACCAACGTGATCCAGGTGGCCGTGGCTCAGCACGACTTTCGAAACATCCCTCAGATCTTTTTTGAGACGCAGGGAATTCTGTACGAGGCCGAATCCCTGGCCGGTATCGAAAAGGATACTCTGCCCCGGGACCTCAATAAATGCCGAAAATCCATGCTCTCCCAGAAAGCCCAGCCCCTCCACCGTATTTTCACACAGCACAGTAATTCTGCATTCCATATTCAGGCCTCCTGTATAGAGCATGAAATTCAGCCGCAACGGACTCTGATGCCGTCCGCCCTGTCCCGTTCTCCCATGATGCCGAAGTCGGGACGTTATTCAAAGAGTTTTTTCGAACTGCAGAGTTGCAGAGGAGTGAATTTCACAGAGGAGCAAGGTATCCGGCCGGCCAAACCGAATACAAACGTTCGGCCGGTTCCGGATACCTCGATGCTGCATGGAGGGAGTTGAGGCTATTTGACCTGAACGCCTTGATTCTTCAACTCATCCGCCAGCTTTGTAAATCCCGGGACCGCTTTGACGTCTTCCCATGACTTGAACGGACCGTGTTCGTTGCGATACTCGATCAGCTTTTGGGCCCGCTGCCTGCCCATGCCGCCGATGTGTTCCAGATCGTCAACCCGGGCATTGTTCAGATTGATGCCCTTGCCGCCTTTTATCGCTTCCGTCATTTTCATTCTCCTTTCCTGTCCTTTGAAAAAAGAATGCCCGGAGTGACTTACGACTGAGGCTCACCCGGGCTTCACGTAAAGATAATGCATTTCATTTTTCAGTCAAAAGGAAGGCAGGATCGGCTTTGGACAAGGGCAAAGCCGGCATGAACCGCAGGATACGCATCGCCGAGCCAAAAACAAAAAAAGAGGCGCGTGCAAAAACGCGCCTCTCGCGAATTCAATCAATCGTGATCTGGATAGATCAGATCTCGATCATGCTTTCCTGGAGCAGGTCGATGTCGGCAATTTCCTCTTCGAGGTAGGCCTTCAGTTTCTTCTTGAGCCGGCTTTCGATCTGCCGCACGCGCTCGCGGCTGATCCCGAACTTGTCTCCGATTTCCTGGAGGGTCATCGGGTCCTCGGTCAAAAGCCTTTTGTCGAATATAACGGCCTCTTTGCCTTTGAGCTGCTCTCTGAAGAGCATCAGTTTATCGTGCAGTATGGCCTTTGCTTCCTGGTCGGCAATTTGATCGTCGACAGGCAGGTCGTCCGAGGGCAGAAAAGACTTGTGCGTGTCCTCGGAATCTTCCTTCAAGGGGCTGTCGAGAGAGATTTCCCAGCTGTTGAGCCTCTGATCCATCTCGATGATTTCCGATTCCTTCACATCGAGCCGATGGCTGAGCAGCCTGGGTGAAGCCTCGATACCCTGCGCTTCCAGCCTTTCTTTTTCTTTTCGCAGGTTGAAGAAGAGCTTACGCTGAGCCTGGGTCGTACCGATCTTGACCAGCTTCCAGTTGTCCATTATGAACTTGATAATGTACGCCTTGATCCAGAAAGAGGCATAATAGGAGAACTTATAGCCCCGGTACGGATCGAACTTCTTCACGGCCTGCATAAGTCCGACATTGCCTTCCTGGATCAGGTCCATGAGGTTCTGCATCCAGTAGCGCTGGAAGTCCATGGCAATTTTGACTACGAGCCTTAGATTTGCAGTAATGAGCTTGTATGCCGCCTCGATATCGCCCTTTTCGCGATAGCGAATCGCAAGATCCATTTCGTCTTCTCTGCTGAGGAGCGGATATCGCTTGATCTCATCGAGATAGAGGCGGAAAGGGTCGAAGGAAATCGGCTGATGTCTGTCGCTGGACGCAGTGCTGTTCTTTTTTGTCTTTTCGCTTTCAGCAGCGGGAGTCTCGCTACGAGATTCCCGGTCGGCTTTGGAAACCACGTTTTTTAATTTCGCATTTTTGAGCATGGACAAATTGATCCTTGCTTCCAAGAATTAATGCCCTGAGGCATGAAGACAGCTCTCCCTCAGGAGGGAAAGCCTTTTAAGCCACCCATGCATATTAGTACACGGATACGCACAAAACAAGATGGAAAAGGAGAGTGAATTTTGAGCCGGAATGCTTGATTTTTCCCCATGCTTCTATTATAAGAGCTGGATGAAAAAATGAGAAGGGATTCGTAGGTCGACATAACTCAATTATGAAACCATGCGTACCGGACCACATCGCGAGCATTATTCCATATCCTCCCGGCAAGCCGATCGAAGAACTGGAACGCGAATACGGAATAAGCGGCTCAATTAAGCTTGCAAGCAACGAGAACCCGCTGGGGCCTTCTCCAAAGGCAGTGGAGGCGATCCAGGGGGCGATCTTCAAGCTTAACCGCTATCCCGACGGAAGCGGCTTCTACTTGCGAAAAAAGCTTGCCGAAAAGTACGCAATCCCTTTTGACGGCATTCTGCCGGGCAACGGATCGAACGAGATTATCGAACTGGTAATCAGGGCTTTCATGACGCCGGGTGACGAAGTGATGATGCCCGCTCCATCTTTTCTCCTCTATCGACTGGTCGTACAGTGGATGGGAGGCAAGCCGGTATCGGTTCCTTTGAAGGGACTCGACATCGATTTGCAGAAGATGGCTGAAGCGGTTACACCTCGCACGAAAGTCATTTTCCTGACAAATCCGAACAACCCGACCGGAACCGTTATTGCGAAAAGCGACTTCGATCGCTTTCTCTCCGAAATACCACCACAGACTGTAGTCGTCCTCGACGAAGCCTACATAGAATTCAACAGGGACCCGTCCACTCCCAAGGGCTTTGATTACCTCGACCGCGAGGGGCCGCACGTAATCGTGCTGAAGACATTTTCAAAAGCCTACGGACTTGCGGGTTTGCGGATAGGGTACGGCGTAATGGCCCCTTCCATTGCGACCTACCTGAACCGCGTGCGGCAGCCGTTCAACACCGGCTCTCTTTCTCAGGCGGCGGCACTTGCGGCTCTCGATGACGATCAATTCCTCAGCCGGACACAGGAAGCAACATGGAACGGCCTTCAATATCTCTATGGAGAAGTTGAGAAAATGGGCCTCAGGTATGTTCCTTCCCAGGCTAATTTCTTTCTCATTGAAGTACCGTGCGAAGCAAAGCGTGTATTCGAGGCGATGCTGTGTCGGGGCGTCATCATCAGATCGATGGCTTCCTACGGCATGGACCGCCATATTCGAATAAACGCCGGGCTTCCTGAAGAAAACGAGCGGTTCGTTCGTACCCTGGGTCAGGTACTGGCCGAAATTGATAAATCCGTTTAGAAGAAGTTGATGATTATAGCTATCGACGGCCCGGCCGGCGCCGGGAAAAGTACTGTTTGCAGGATGTTGGCGCAAGAATTGCGCTTTCTCTACCTTGACACCGGCGCCATGTACAGGGCCGTTGCCTGGGCCCTGCTTCACGAAGAGGTCGATCGGGCGGAAGATGCGATTGCCGCGCAACTGCCGCATCTCCCTTTGACATTCTCCATCATGGGGGATCGACTGGAAATTCGGTACCGGGACAGGTTGCTGCAGTCCGAACTCCGAAACCCGGAAATGTCCGATGCGGCATCAAGGATCTCGCAGTTGAAGCCGGTAAGGGATTTCCTGCTGCTGTGGCAACGCAGGCTGGCCAAACAGGGAAACATCGTCGCCGAGGGAAGGGATACCACTACGGTCGTCTTTCCGGACGCAGAACTCAAGGTTTTCCTCACCGCGGACCTGCAGACGCGAATGAGGCGGCGTTTTGCCGAATACAGGGAGAAGGGAATAGAAATAACGCAGGATGAGATGGAGCTGCGGATACGCGAACGCGACGAAGCCGATGCAAATCGCGACCTGGCTCCAATGCGGCAGGCAGAAGATGCGATGCTGCTGGACACATCCCATCTCGATATACAGGGAGTAGTGGATAGGCTGGTAGATGCGGCCAAAGTCCGCATGAGAGCCCATTTGTGATATTTAGAACCAACTTTAAGATTGCTAAATTAGGCTGTATTTGGTAAAGTTTAGCGTTTCAAATGGCGTAAAGCCAAAAATTAGGTAAGGGGGCAGGTAGAATCAATGACCGTAAAAGATGAACTAGAAAAACAACCTTTTGAGATGGAAAACATTGCTTCGGAAGAACATGAGTCGGATGAAGATATGGATTCCATGCACGACCTCTACGAGCAGAGCTTCCGGAATATCCAGGAAGGTGAAGTGATCCGAGGAAGGATCGTTCAGGTCAGCGATGATTTTGTCATGGTTGACATCGGATATAAATCGGAAGGTCAGATCTCGATTCACGAATTCAAGGACGAACAAGGCCAGGTTCAGGCCGAAGTTGGAGATGAGATTGACGTCCTCCTCGAGTTCCATGACGACGATGACGGCACCGTCCACCTCTCCAAGGAGAAGGCCGCAAAGATCAAGGTTTGGGACGACATCAGCCGTATCTACAGCGAAGATGGAGTTATCGAAGGTAGAATCGTCGCCAAGGTCAAAGGCGGACTCGCTGTCGATATCGGTGTGCAGGCCTTTCTGCCCGGCTCCCAGGTGGATCTGAGGCCTGTACGGAATCTCGAATCCATGATCGGGCATACCTTCCCGTTCAAGGTCCTCAAATATAACAAGAAAAGAAGAAACGTCGTACTTTCCCGCCGCGCGCTGCTCGAAAAAGAGCGCGAACAGATGAAATCCCATACTCTCGCTACCCTCGAAGACAGCAAGGTTGTCGACGGTGTCGTCAAAAACATCACCGACTACGGTGTTTTCGTGGATCTGGGCGGAATCGACGGTCTGCTCCATATTACCGATATGAGCTGGGGCCGTGTGGGACATCCTTCCGAGATGTTCCAGATCGGCGATAAGATCAAAGTCAAAGTACTCAGCTTCGATCGCGAAAACGAAAGAGTCTCCCTGGGTCTCAAGCAGCTCGTGGACGATCCGTGGAGCAGGGCTGAAGCGAGGTACCCGGTCGGAACCAAGGTCAGGGGCAAAGTGGTCAGCCTCACCGATTACGGTGCATTCGTGGAGATAGAGGAAGGCGTAGAAGGCCTCATCCACGTTTCCGAAATGTCCTGGACCAAGAAGATCCGCCATCCTTCGAAGATCCTTTCCGTCGGCGACGAAGTCGAAGCGGTTGTTCTGAGCATCAATCCCGAGAGCAAGCGGATTTCGCTGGGCATGAAACAGCTCGAATCCAATCCCTGGGACGTTATCGCTCAGAAGTACCCCGTGGGAACGACCATTGCCGGCAAGATCAAGAACATCACCGATTTCGGTATCTTCATCGGAATCGACGAAGGTATAGACGGGCTCGTCCATATCTCGGATATTTCCTGGACGAAGCGCGTGAAACATCCTTCGGAGATTTTCCGGAAAAACCAGGAAGTCCAGGCGATCGTTCTGAATATCGACAAGGAAAACGAACGCTTCTCGCTCGGCATCAAACAGCTCGACTCCGATCCGTGGGAAAGCATTCCTCAGCGTTTTCCGCTGGGCAGCATCGTAGCGGGTCCGATCACCAATGTTACCGACTTCGGCCTGTTTGTTGAACTCGAAGAAGGTATCGAAGGCCTTGTCCACGTCTCCGAAATCAGCAAGGAGAAGATCAAGTCCCCGGTCGGACAGTTCAAGCCCGGCGACAGGATTACCGCCAAGGTGATCAACATCTCTCCCAAGGAAAGAAAGATCGGCCTGTCGGTGAAGAAGGTCGAGGAGCAGGACGAACGCTCGAACTACGATGAGTACATGAACACGAGCAAAGCCGCGACCTCCAATCTCGGCGAGCTCCTCAAGGAAGAACTGGAAGCTAAGGCTAACAGCACTTTAAATAGTGAAAAAGCATAGATTCCATAAAATTCGTTCCTCTTAATTGAGTCCAATACACCCGGTCAAGCATTGCGCCTGAGGCCGGGTGTTTTTTTATAACCATACGAATGGAAAATTCGCGATGAAGCTGCGGGGTTGCCTTATCGTACTGTTAATTCTGGCGGTTGCTGCCGGGGTCATACTCTGGCTTTTGTCGGACTTCGAGTTGACGGCAAAAAACAACAAGATCGGCGTAATAGAAATAAAGGGGACGATCACCAGTTCACAGGACACCCTGAAGCAGATAAAGGAATTCAGGAAGGACTCGGGCACCAGGGCTATCCTGGTCAGAATCGATTCACCGGGAGGAGCCGTCGGCCCGTCCCAGGAGATTTACAGGGAACTCCGGCGCACGGTAGCTGAAAGCAAGCCCGTGATTGCCTCCATGGGCAGCGTCGCGGCCTCCGGCGGATATTACATTGCTTCGGGAGCAAGCCACATCATCGCAAACCCCGGCACCATCACCGGGAGCATCGGCGTAATCATTCATTTTCCGAACCTGAGGGAGCTGTTCGAGAAGGTGGGGTACCAGATGACCACGATAAAAAGCGGTCAGTTCAAAGATATCGGCAATCCCGCACGCGAAATGACGCCCGAAGAAAAAGCGCTGCTCCAGGATACGATTGACGAAACCTACCGCCAGTTCGTCCGGGATGTATCGGTTGCGCGCGGACTTCCCGAAGATGAGGTCCGGAAAGTCGCTGACGGGCGAATCATCATGGGAGAAAAAGCTCTGCAGTTGAAAATGATCGATGAACTCGGTAATTTCGAAGACGCGGTCAGCAAGGCCGCCGAACTGGGTAAGATCACAGGAGAGCCGGACGTCGTCTACGCCAAAAAGAAAAAGCACTCCCTGGTCGATTTCCTGCTGGGCGGAGACGTGAGCGAGAGAGTCAACGACCTCATCTTCGACTCCGCAGTCTTCCTGAGATACCAGTTGCCGGATTTCGGACATTGATCGAGTGTATGCTAATGGTCATTAGATAACAGCACCACCCTTCATTCACCGCCCCTTCGCCAAAGGCGGGCACTGCATCCACAGTGCCCGCCTTTCTTTTCGGAAATGGAACCGGTATAAAAGATACCATTTATCGGTCACTGTATGTTTCAAGATCTGCCTCTCTTATCAAACTTCAATCAAAGATGTTGCTCGATTTCCCGACCGCGCCGGCACGGTCAGGAAACCGTGCCTGAACTATTACGGAAGACAGAAGTCGGGTGACGGAAGACGGAAGAAAACCGGCTTCAGTGGTGGATTCACTTCCGACATCCGTCTACCAAATTCTGACGTCTGTTATAAACGGTGATGGAAGTTTGAGTTCTCATTCAAACCGCATCCGGAATGCCGCGGCCCTGCTGATTCGCAAAATAGCCGTTCCAGGCGCCTGATGGTGCCACGCCGGGTGCTCTTCCTCCCGGAAGGTTTCGCGGCTGTCCCAATCTTATGAGTCCCCTCTTTCCTGTCATCTTGAAATCAGGTGAAATTTGTATCCTTTATTACATGAAATGTAGTTTTGGACCGAGACTTACAAAGAACTGATTCCGGAAGAAACTTGTTATTGATTACAGAACATGCAGAGTAAGATATACAAAAATACTGAATGGCACGTTTTTGGACACGCCATGGCCAAACCGGGCAGGAATGTTTTTATGTTACACAGGCACAATCGTTGTTCAGTATCGGAAGTAAGATCGAAACGAAAATTTGCCCTTCCCAATTACTGAATTTTTCAAGAAAAAACGTACGGCGGTACTCATGGCATGCATTCTCGACAGACCATCTTTGCATATTCTCGTGACTCAATCCGGGGAACAAAGCCTATGAGCCGGGAAGCTGACATTTTTGACACATGTTGGCTGAAGGCTCTGATTTATCAGTAATTGTACCGACATTATTCACCCACAGCATTCAAAGTTGCCTCAGCAAATCCATGCGAATTGAGCACATTCGACTCCTGCTGTTTACGCCGAATTACCCGCCGCCAAACAGGAAAATACCCCAAATAACTAATTCCGCAGTTTGAACCGGCTTCTTAAAAATCCGACAGTTTCAAATCTACTCAAGAATTACGATGTCCCGGGAAGTTGCAGGGGCAGTAATTCGTTTTGCCGGTCAACCCAGAGAGAGCAGGGCCCTTTTCATCCTGAGGGGGAGAGGAAGGGGCCGACACTGGAAAGGAGTGTGTTGTTTGCCACTGTCCGTGTACTTAATAAACCCGGGCATCTGCGGCATACATGTCGATTTTGTTCGCAATGCCCAATCCTCGCCGAATAGTCGGATTAAAGACGCTAAAGCGGGAAAGGAACTGAAATGAAAGACAAACAATTCACCATCGCAATCGTCACGGCTCTGCTCGCAGCCCTTTTGCCGGCATGCGCCTTTGCGAGCTTCTTTGTCCAGCCGCAGGTCCCACTACCGGGGGCGAACATAGACAAATACGTGGACGAGATTCCCCGGCCAATGCGAATCGATGGGTGCTATGATCTGAATGTCACCATGAACGAATTCCAGCAGAAGCTTCTATCCAGCACGTTTCAGTATCCCTCCAACTTTGCTGCGGGAACTATTGTCTGGGGCTTTGGAGCAACGGACATCTGTGGGAACGTCGTTCAGCCTCATTACCCCGGGCCCACTGTCGTGAACTATCGATTCCCCAAGGAAGATCCCAGAAGCACCATACAAGTTCTCTACAACAACCAGTTGGCTCCGCAAGAAGGCATGGACCACCTGATCCTGCAGGAATACCTCACGGTTGACCAGACACTGCACTGGGCAAACCCGCTGGGGAACACCTCCATGGCAAAGTGCATGAACGTCGATTGCACCGATCCGTCGAATCAGAACAACCCGTGCTGCCTGCCCTATCTCGGACCGGTTCCGGTGACGGTACATTTGCATGGGGCCGAAACCCCGTCGGCATTCGACGGGCACCCCGAGACATGGTGGACCCCGAATCTTAAGTACACCGGTCCGTCATTCGTCAGTAATAAATTCACCTACATAAACACCCAGGAGCCAACCACCCTGTGGTACCACGACCATGCGCTTGGAATCACCCGCACAAACATCTATTCGGGCCTGGCTGCTTTCTACTTCCTCAGGGGTACCGGCGACTTCGGCGTCCCCGGTACCGGGCTCAACCTCCCTACCGGAGACCAGGAACTGGAAATGCTGATTGCAGACCGCCAGTTCGACACCAACGGGCAGCTTCTTTTCCCGGACGGCTTTCCCGCAGGTCTCAATGGTCCTCCGCCCAATCCCAATGTGCACCCGTTCTGGATCCCCGAGTTCTTCGGGGACACCGTCCTGGTCAACGGAAAGACCTGGCCGAAAATGACGGTGGAACCCAGACGGTACCGTTTCCGTCTGCTCAATGGTTCAAATGCCCGCTTCTACGATCTCACTCTCGGGGCGGCGGGGCTTCCGAACCCGGACATCTGGGTGATCGGCACTGACGGCGGTTTTCTGGACAAACCGGTCAAGCCGGGCGATCTGCTAATGGGCCCTTCCGAGCGATACGACGTCATCATCGATTTCAGGAATTTCGCTGGAAGAAATGTCTTCCTACTGAACAGTGCGCCGGCTCCCTTCCCTTCCGGCACGACTCCCGACCCTCAGACCGTGGCCCAGGTCATGCAATTTCAAGTAACGAATGCCCCAGTCCACGACACAACCTTCGACCCGGCGGCTCCTGGAGCCACCCTGCGCGGTCCGGGCAAGCCTTTGGACCCGATAGTAAGGCTTGTCGACGGTAACGGCGGACCGTCACCAGGCGTAAATTTCTTCAAGCGGCGCCAACTCGTCCTGTTCGAAATCGACGGTCCCGGAGGCCCCCTGGAAGTGCTCCTCAACAACACGAAATGGACCGGAAGACGGTTTGGGACCGAAGAACCCCTGCCGGGGGCAAAACAGGTCGGGGCCGTCTGGTTAACCGAACTTCCAGTGATTGGTTCCACCGAACTGTGGGAACTAATCAATCTCACCCCGGACGCCCACCCCATCCATATACACAATGGACAGTTCCAACTGATGAACCGGCAATTGTTTAACGTAACCGATTACACAGCCGCCTACAACCTGGCGTTTCCCGGCCACAACTTCACGCCCGAATACGGTCCGCCGATGCCGTACGATATGCTAAACGCGGACGGCGCACTGGGCGGGAACCCGGCGGTAAGTCCCTTTCTGATGGGGCCGGTCATTCCTCCCAAACCCTATGAGTTCGGCTGGAAAGACGTCTGGGTGGTACCGCCCGGCCAGGTCACGAGAATAGTTGTACGCGTCTCGCCCCAGGACATTCCCGTGGACGGGGTTCATCCCGGGCAGAATTTCTTTGCCTATGACCCCACGGCCACACTGGGTACCACCGATTCATTCGGCTTCCCCGGCGGTCCGGGCTATGTCTGGCACTGCCATATCCTCGACCATGAAGACAATGAAATGATGAGGCCGTACATCCCGGTCAAACTGTCGCAGGACACGCAGTAGTGAGGTCTGAATCCAATTGGCTGCATCTCCCCGGGAGAACAGCCGTTTCTCCTCTGCCATGAAAGAAGGGGCGGGCACAAGAAACTGTCGGCCCGCCCCGATTGACTTCCGATCCTTTTGCTTTATCGCGGCTCGGCTCGAAGCGCTTCCTTTGAATAAGGCTTAACGCTGCCCTGATACGGTTCGCCGTCAATTCTTTCGATGGTCAGAAAGCCCGTGCCCTGGGAAACCCAGCCATCCACCTTCACCGTCCTTTTGCTTTCCGCCAGTCTCCCCAGCACCTCAGGGTTCTGGTTGGCTATGACGTATTCTTCCGGTGTCCCATAGATGTAGTATCCGCCGAGGTCCCTCATGTGACCTATCTTCCCGGTAAGCTGCCTTTTGAATCGCACTTCTTTTGAGGCCGATTCCCCGACCTTCCCGCCGCTTTCCTCCACCTGGGCAAAGCCCTGATAAGTGAAAACGAACATCAGCAGAAATATGGAACAGAGGAGAGGTTTTTCGTTCATGGCTTGCCGCCTCTATCCGAAGGTTCGGATTTCTCTGCAGAGTCCCCCGTCTTTTCCAGCAGTGCCACAACTTCAACGGCTTTGCCGGCCTTGGCAAGATCGAGGGCTGTATGTCCCTCTTCATCTTTTGGGGTTGCGTCGGCCCCTTTTTCCAGAAGGACTTGCACGGTTTCCGTCCTGCCGTTCTGAGCTGCCAGCATCAACGCCGTTTTCCCATGCTTATCGGGCAGGTCGATCTTTGCACCCTTTTCCAGGACCATTTTCAAGATATCCGTCTTGCCGGTAATGGCCGCGAGACTGAGAGCAGAGAGCCCGAGGTCCTTTTCCGCAGCACCGGCGTCCGCCCCCTTCTCCAATAATGCCCGCACCGTCTCCATGTGTCCGCGGCTTACCGCCCACATGAGAGGGGTCCGTTCGCTGTTGTCCCTGGAATCAATGTAAGCTCCTTTTTCCAGCAGCAATTCCAGCACCTCCGTTTTTCCTGCTGCAGCTGCCGACAACAGGGCATCGAGACCGTTTTTCTTCTCACGCGAGTCGATTTTTGCTCCATGCTCCAGAAGTTCGGCTGCTATTTTGGGGAAACCACCCACGGCCGCCCAGATCAGAGGAGTGGCGCCGAATTCCTGGTCCGTTGAATTGGGATCTCCGCCATTGGCAAGAAGAAACGAGAGAACTTCGGCACGACCGTAACGGGCCGCGACGATCGAAGCGGTCTGGCCTCTTTTGTTCGTGACATTCGAATCCATGCCTGCCTGCAAAAAGAGCTGTACAGCCGTGAGATCACCGTCACGAGCCTTTTCCACAAAAGAGTCCTCATTGTACGGGATATTCAGACGCCCCAGGCTCTGTCGGGCCACCTGTTTCTGATCGGCACAGCTCAAAGTGATTAATGAACAGACGAAGATCAAGACCAACCGCAATCTCTTCTTTTCCATTTGCTCCTTGCCTCCTGTCCGAGATCGTTCGAATTTCTGCAGTACCCGGAGACGGGTCTTGGCGGGTTAGATACATCCAGTCGGGAAAACGGGATTCAAATGAGTGTAATGCCTGTATTTCCTGGAAAGACGGCCCCATTTGTCGGGCCTGCCTGCAGCGGATCCATGCCGAAAACATGTAGGCGCAAGGCTGAAAAAGCAATACGGTAAACTGCGCATTTGCACGTACGATTACGGACAAGGGTACTGCTGGTTTCCGGAAGACGGCCTGGATGAGCAAGAATTGTCCTCACCTGCGCAAAAACCGTAACCGTCTCCCGGCCGCCCGACATGGTCCTCTCTCGGGACTTACAGCCCGGGCCGATACGTCTTGCGGCACGGGAATTGCTCTATGTGAGGGTGGAAGAAGATGAAGCAGGCACAAGGAAATGACGGGAGGCAAATACCATGAATACAATAAGAAAACTCAAGGCGGTATGGTTGATTGGGGCGGTTCTCGCAGTTTTCATGTTATCGGCACCGGAGTATTCGTGGGCACAGAGCCGCCATTATGGAGGACATGGATCCTACTCAGGCCACCGCGGGTATTATCACGGAGGATACGGCGGTTACCATCACTACCGGCATCGTCCTTACTGGGGGCGCTACTATCCGTACTACAGGCCATACTATTACTACCCGCCATACGTCGCTTTCGGCGTTCCGGGAGTATCGGTCTACGTAGGCCCGTAAGCGGGCATGCCCAAGAAGGGCGGGGTGAGCAAAATGCTCCCCCGCCCTTCTTGTTTGATGAGCAGACTTTTTACGACTATTCGTTAAAATAATGCAGCGTCATCGTTGATCCGAAAAGCAATGGGTTTCGCTGCGCTGCACCCATCTCCTCGGGAGAGACGCGTTGTGCCCCGATTTTGAAGCAACGGCACGATTGGGGCGTAGGAGTCTTAAGAGTTTGCGGCGCCACCCCCCTATTGAGAGACAGAGGCCGGAATCTTTTGTGATGGTGGAATGTAAAACAAGTGGACGGTGAGTCGTGTAGGGTGGGCACAATGATTCATCGTGCCCACCGTCCGGCCAATCCGGCTGAATCTTGGTGTACCAGGGCAGCTCGGATTCTTGAATTCCGGCGCGGAGCGCAAAAGGTCCAAACGAAAATGCTCGAACAGCAACAAACAGGTCATCGAACTGGAATATTGGACTTATGGATTTCCACCTAAAAGCCGGTGGGCACGATAAAGCCGTACCCACCCTACGGTCCGGTCGGATGATTTTTTGGCATTAATTTCATGGAAATACCGCGGCGACTTAAGGGCTGGCGGCACATCACTCTTATGTCTGTGACGTGTCCCTCTTAGGAGGATGGGTGACAACCCATCGTTTTTCGGAACGCACGGGAATGATTGGCTGTAGAGGCATAAGCCGGTGCCTGGAAACACGGGAAATTTGTAATACGGAAAAAGTAGTCGTATTCGACAGCCCCCCGGACTTCACAGCGGCAGAGAGGGAAAAAACCTCAAAAAACGATGGGTTCCCGCTCCGCTCCCACCCATCCTACGGCTCTTTCCGGTTGGTGCCCGTCTCTCAATATGGGTATGCCCTCCTACAACTTCACGAACAGCCTTTTTCTCCACATGAGCCACGCGATGAGAAGCATGAAAAGGACGAATCCCAAGGCAAAAAGCAGGGACGCCGTCTTCGGGTCCGTCAGGGGCATGAAGAAAGTCCAGAAAAGCCAGGACCTGATGCTTATAGTTGATCCGGTCGACGCTTGCGGCAGGCGAATGAACCTGAGTAGCGTATCCAGCACTTCGGAAAGGACAAAGATCGTGATGGAATTCATTCCGAAAATTACGAAAGGTGTAGCCCACCGGCGATACCCCGCCAATTCGATGGACCAGTAGAAAAAGGAGAGCGCAACCAGCGCGAGTCCGGCCATGAAGACAACGAATGTACTGGTCCAGATGCTCTTGTTTATGGGAAACCACTGGTTCAGAAACATCCCGAGCACAACCAGGACCAACCCTGCGCAAAGCATTCCGGCAGCTTTCTGCCTGCCGGTATACGTAGATTGGAGCCAGTCTCCGGTAAGCACACCAAACAATGTCGTCGCGATCGCAGGGAGCGTGCTGAAAAGTCCCTCCGGGTCCCAAATCTCATAATGAGTCCACATATGTCCGCTCAGGAAAAGAGAATCGACATAGGCCGCAAGATTGTTTCCGGGTTCGAGGACACCCGTTCCGACCCCGGGTACCGGGACAAAACGCATCGCCAGCCAGTAACCGGCAAGCAGACCAACTACCCAGAGTATCCGTCCTCTAAGGCCGGTCTTGAGCACGATCAGCGAAGTGAAGAAATAGCAGAGAGCAATTCTCTGCAGCACACCCGGTATGCGGAGGGTCGAAAAGTGAAAAATCGGGAAGCTGTTCAGGAATAGTCCGAGCGCGAAAAGGAGCACTGTCCTTTTCGCAATCTGGAACTCGAGCCGCGAATTTCCATTGCCGCTTTGCCGCGCGGCAAATGAATAGACGAGGGAAACTCCCATAATGAACAGGAACGACGGGAAAACAATGTCCGCAAATGTCCACCCATTCCATTGAGCATGTCTCAACTGGTGATACACGGCCCGGTATGTGCCGGGGCTGTTCACAAGGATCATCGCAGCTATCGTGAACCCCCGAAATGCATCCAGGGAGATCAGTCGATTTGTTTTGGAACTCATAACCAGACCTGTAAAGAAGTACGAGAACACGGGAAAATTTGAGAATTCTACCCCGTGACTGAGAAATTGCAACCGCCTACCCTGCCCAAAAACTGAAAATGGAAATGGGTCTTATCTTCCAATATTGAGAGATTTATTTTCAAAGGTTACATAATAAGGTTTCCGATGTAATTCGCCACTGCCCGTGCAGCCTGGAGAAAGGTTTTGAAATAGTGAAAATTCGAAGTGCAATTCTTCTGTTCGGCATATTGTTCGCGCTCACGTCAACGCACGTATTCGCGCAGGAAATCGTTCCACAGGACCCCGAGCTTCAGACGGGAACGCAACCGGAGAACGAAAACCCGTTGCCTTCCCCGAACCAGCCGTCTCAGCTTCGCGTTCCAGCCGGTGCCCGAATTCTGGTTTTCAGCCCGCATCCGGACGATGAAACACTGGCGGCGGGAGGTCTGATCCAGAGAGTAATTGAGAAAGGCGGACACGCTCGCGTAGTTATCGTCACAAACGGAGACGCGTACTCGAAAGGGGTGCAGCTTCTCACCGGCCGCTCGAAGATTCTCACCCAAGACTATGTCAGCTATGGGATCAGACGACATGCCGAGGCCCTGGCGGCCGCGGCTCGTTTGGGACTCAAGCCCGAAGACGTGATATTTCTCGGGTTTCCCGACCAGGGGATCGTCAGCCTTCAAAGTGTGAACTGGCCCGCCGAAAAGCCGTACACTTCACCCTACACTCGGTACAACCATCCGTACATGTCCAGCCTGGGAAAGTCGGTTAAATACGACGGAGCGGACCTCGACAAGGAAATGGAGAAAATCATTTCGGATTACGCGCCTGATTGGATCATCCTGCCCGATCCCAGGGATACGCATCCGGATCATTCGTCAACGGGAATCTTTGTTCTGGAAGCCTTGAACAGACTCGGTCAGAAAAATGAAGAACTTCCGGCCAAATCGCGAATATTGACATACCTCGTTCATTTCCCGGGATATCCGAATTCCGATCGCTGGGAGGGGCAAATAGAAAAACCCGGAAGCTCCCCGGCTTCCCGGATTCTCTCTTCCGCGGATTGGCTCAGATTCGATCTGACGCCGAAAGAAGTCTCGACAAAGAAAAGCGCGATCGTCTCCTACCATTCGCAACTGGAGGTCCTGGGACGGCTAATGAGGCGATTCATACGCCCGACGGAACTCTTCGGGCGGCTCGATAACGGGCAGATCCTGGCAATCGCAAGGCTGTACGGAGCACGTGTAAACGCGAGCGCGAAATAGTCACTAATTTCGGAGGCAGGGCATTATACGCCCTGTCTCCGAAAGGCTCAAGGGACCAACTGCAGGTTATTTCTGACCTTTTTGGCCCCTTTAACCGTTCTTGCAACCATTCCGGCAATCATCTTCTCCTTGCCGTTCTTCACTTTTCTTTCAAGAACCACAATTCCGCTGGTCGCTTTGACCTCCAGTCCGGTCAAATTCTTAAGTCGCGTATCTTTCGCCAGTTTGGCCTTAATGCGCAGCACGGCCTGAACACACCATCCTATTTTAGGGAGAGTCTAATTCCAGGCATTACATGGGGGATGCCCGACGGGGAGGAAGGAAATCTTCAGAATAGTCAGAATAGAATGAATCCAAGGGTCCGGTGCATGGGTACCATCTCCAGGCAAAAAGCTAAAGAGAACCGTTTCTTTCCGTTCCGATACATCTTACCGTTCTTATGGGCGTGAATTAGTTTACATACTTACAGATAAAGAATTGCACGGTCGGGAACAGTTGTCTCACCCAGGTCTGTTACCATAGCGATGGTGGATGAATGAAGTCTCCCTTGTTCGGCTCGGGCCGTAGATTCCGAAACAGCCTGTTCTATTGTCTCCTGCTCCTCCTGGTTTCCCAGGCTATCCCGGCTTGTTCCACATTGCCCGATTTCAGCCATATACTCCAACGCGAAAAGGCGTCGGTTACGGCAACTCCCGGGATAAGAGACCATATAGGCGCTCTCACCCCTGAAAAAAGCCGGGCGATATTCGCAGAACTCGCACTCAAGGTTTCGGATACGGACATTCTGACCAGGCATACCCGGTTATTGGAGTTGTTGTCCGATAAACCCCTGACCGCGGGAAACAGGGCCACCCTCCTCATCAACCGCGCTGAAACGT
>JAEZHY010000110.1 GCA_023416335.1 Pseudomonadota bacterium
GGCCAGGGCTCGCGCTATCTCCAACCGCCGCCTTTCGCCATACGAAAGGCTCTTTGCAGGTACGTCGGCATGGTGGGCGATTCCGACCCTTTCCAGGCAAGCCATTGCCTCGCTTCTGCTTCGCCGCTCTTCGCGCATGGAGGAAGGCAGGCAAAACAGCCGCGGCAACAGGCTCCTTTGCGACTTGAGATGCTGCCCCGCAATGACGTTCTCAACGCAGGTCATGGCAGGAAAAAGCCGGATGTTTTGAAAAGTCCGGGCTACTCCCAGGGCGGCAACACGGTGCGCCGGCAGATCGTGGACCGGTTGGCCGGCAAGCAGCACGCTCCCGGAATCCGGCGGGGTCAGGCCGCTCAATACATTGATCAAAGTGGTCTTGCCTGCCCCGTTGGGACCGATCAGCCCGTGGATAGTTCCCGCCTTTACGGAAAAAGAAACGCCCGCAAGAGCGCTCACTCCCCCGAAGGACCTTGCTATTTCTTCGATTTGTAACAACATGGCCGCAACCTGAATGCAAAAGACAAAAAACTTACAACCACGAAATTCTCGAAAATCACGAAAGAAAAAAACGTAGAAGCTGCTTTGTTCCGCTGTTTTGCAATCTCCAGCGGGCTGTTGTCTGACACATACAACCCCCTTAATGGACGAATTAAGCGGGAGAATGTCCTATCTCCGTCATCCCGGCAGAGCTTTTGAGCCGGGATCCAGAGCATTTGGTTAATGAATTCACAAGTGATCCCCTCGGGACCCTCTTATAAAGCTTCAATTCGGAATCGGGTTATGGCGCGTTTTCCCAACCGCGACTTTTTCGGTTCCAGGCCGGCACGGTCAGGAAACCATGCCTGAACTCAACAGGGCGTTCCATTCAACAGCGAAGTTTCATTCTCGTTCAAACCGCATCCGGGAATGGCGGCTCCGCTGGATTCCGGTGTGAGCTTGTCCTGATCGAAGAGAAGGGCCGGAATGGCGGAACTCTCGGTCCATAAGCCATTCGAGGCTACCGCGCCGGTTTGGGTCCTGTCCTCTCCGCATGGGAACCCACACTATTATCCCTGGACCGCAATCTTTCCTTTTGGACTTTCGCGGTCCTCTTTGATGTTTTTGATATTACTTTCATCCCCCGAACTTCGCGGCGAGCGGCTGAACAGGGAAACCAAACCATTCGGAAGATACAGTATCACCAGGAGAAGAATCACTCCGTTCAGGCCCATACGGAGCGGTCCGGCCGTTACTCCCGCACCTCGAAGCACCTCGGGGAGGGCCGTCAGAAGCAGCGCCCCCAATATGGGGCCGTACCAGATCCGGGTTCCGCCGACGATGTTATAGATGAGCAGTTGGACTGCGGCCGAAAAGCCAAACTCACCCGGCGATACGATGAAATTGAGATGGGCGTTGAGGGCCCCGGCAAGACCTGCGATGAAAGCTCCCGTCGCAAAAGCAAGGGTTTTATAGTAGGTCCTGTTGATACCCATTGCCGCTGCGGCGACTTCGTCTTCGCGGATGGCGGCAAGACTCCAGCCGATCTTCGAGCCGCGCAGCCTGGCAAGAAAGTAAGCCGTGGCCGCCAGCGCCCCGTATATGATCCACGTCGTGGTCTTGTTCGGAATTCCAACCAGTCCTTGGGCGCCGCCCGTGATCTGCAGGTTGACCGCGGTGATGCGCACGACCTCTCCGAAGGCCAGGGTCGCCATGGCCAAAAACACGCCCCGGATGCGAAGGACCGGCAGGCCGATCAGGAGCGCCACGAGTGCGGAAAGGCTCGCGCCGGCAAGGAGAGAGAGAACATAGGGGGAATTCATGTTCATCGTGAGAATGCCCGCAGTGTAGGCCCCTATGCCGGCGAAGGCCGCGTTTCCGAGTGAAAGCTGTCCTGCCGAAAGCGTCACATAAAGGCTTAGTGCCAGGAGCGAGTTGATCCCGATGAAGTTTATCAGGCTGCCGTAGACGGCAATGAAGTGTGTGAAGAATTCCATTATGCCTCCCGCACTTTTCCGCGCCCGAAAAGCCCCGAGGGTTTCAGGATCAGAATGGCAAAAAGCACAGAGAAGGCAACGGCATCGCGCAGGTTCGATGTTCCTGAAATGGCCACGGTCAGGACCTCGCTCAGTCCGAAAGCGATTCCGCCCAGGATTGCGCCGGGAATGCTCCCCATACCTCCGAGAATGATAACGGCAAGGCCTTTCAGTTCAATCGATCTTCCCATATCGGTCGAGAGGGAATCGAAGTAGAGTCCGTAGAGGATTCCTGCAGCGCCGCCGAGGGCGGAAGAGACAAAGAAGGTTGTGGAGATGATCCCCTCGACATTGATTCCCAGAAGCCGTGCCGTTCGCTCGCTCTCCGCAACCGCACGAATCGCCTTGCCGATCCGGGCGCGCTTCAGGAATATGGTGAGCGCCGCCATCAGCAGCACCGCTGTTATGACAATCCCCAGTTGGAGCGAGGTTATCGAAACGGACCCGATATGCAGGATGTGGTTTTTGATTGTTCCTTCAGGAAACCGCACGGTCCTGGCCCCGAAAATGCCGAGTGCGGCACTTTCGAAAATTATGGCCATTGCAATGCTCGAAATGAGGCCGGAGAGGTTCGAGTCGGCTCGCAGGCGCAGGGGGGCAAAGGCAATCCTGTCGAGCAGGACTCCCAGAATTCCCGCTGCCATGACTGCCAGGGGAAAGGCAGCCCAGATCGAGAGGCCCGCTCCCGTCACGAACCATAATCCTATCAGGCCGGCGAGGGTGAAAATCGCGGGGTGAGCGAGGTTCAGAATGTCCAGAACGCCAAATACCAGGGTGTAGCCGACGGCAAACAGCCCATAGACGCTTCCGATAAAAAGACCGTTTATCAATTGCTGCATCAGCACAGCCATGGGCGTGCACCTTCATTTTTTCGGGAAGAAGGGGGGCAACGGCCCCCTGTGTGCTTCCTATTCCAGGAGGGCGAACTTGCCGCCCTTCACCACCTGGACGACCGGCGTGTGATCCGCATCGCGGGATTGGGTGAACGAGAACTTCCCAAGCACGGTGTCAAAATCCCTGATCTTGGCCATCGCATCACGCAGTGCCTTTCGATCGTCGGTGGTACCCGCCCGTTTCAAAGCCTCTTGAGCGATGAAAACCGCCGCATAGGCCTGAGCCGCGAACTGGTCGGGCGGGTTGCCGTACTTGGAGGTGTAGGCCTCGATAAAATGGCTGTTCAAGGGATTGGTGGAAGTTGCGAACCAGGACGCACCGACGATGACATTCTCCGAGGCCTGCCCGGCATTCTTGATAAGAGTCGGCGAATTGAAACCGTTTCCGCCAATAATGGGAATGCTCGTCGGGATCCCGAGCTGCCGTGCCTGGCCGACGATACCGGATGCTTCCTCGACCAGGGCGGAGACTATTATGGCATCCGGATTGAGGCTCTTTATCTGGGTCAGCTGCGGCGAGAAGTCCCGGTCCCCTTTCGCAAACGTCTGCTCGTTCAGAACTTCGATACCCGACTCTTTCAGCGCGTGTTTGAATGCGTCGTAGCCGCCCTTCGTGTACGCATCGTCGTTGCCGTAAAGCACCACGACTTTCTTTATCCCGAGCTTTTCCTTCGCTACCCGGATGGTGTTCGGTATGACAACCATTTCCATCAGCGAGTCGCGAAAGATGTTGTCGCCAATTTCCGTAATGCCCTTGGCCGTGTTGCTGATTGCCAAGACCGGCACGCCGGCCTGCTGGGCAATTCGGTCGGTCACCTGCGCCGTGTTGCTGAGCGTCGGGCCGATAATCAGGACCACCTTGTCGGCATTGATGAATTTGTTGAAAACGTTGACGCCCTGTTGCGGCACGCTGGCATCATCGTCGAAAAGTGCCTGAATCCTGATGTCGCCCTGTGCGGCTTTGGCGTTTATCTCTTCGACCGCGAGCTGGGCGCCGTTCTTTTGCGTATCCCCATAAGCGGCCGAGCCTCCCGTCATGCTGAAAGCAAAACCGATCTTCGCTTCCTTTTCGGCGGCCAGGGCGGAACTGCCCACCAGGGCCATGATGAGAGCCGCGGTTACTGCCGTGATCGCCCCGATTTTCTTTTTGCCGGACTGCATTGATGCCTCCCAGGTCTGAATTATTAGGATGCGATATTCTTCATCTGCCACAACGTGCATGCCGCACGAGGTCAGGCTGTCCAAGCTAGAGGAATTGCGCAGCTTCCCGGAGAGATCCGTTTCGAAGGGTGAGAGAAGGAGATCCGCCCGTCACTTTCGACCCAAACTGACCGGCGGCGGAACCTGCTTTGAGTGCGAATCAGCGATCTTTTCGACTCTGTTGTCTTACTCCAGCGAGCATAGCGTATGAGAAAAATGACGTATCCTACTCCAAGTGTCAAGCTGAAAAAAGGCCGTCAAAGTGAACAATTCTCATTGCAGATCGAACTCTTAGAGGCGATCCAATCCCGGTTATAAACCGGTTGGAGTTATCGTCCAGAGGAAAACATTGCGTAAGTGAATGGGTATTTTTTATCGGGAAAGGAGGAACTATTTTCGTGGGGATTTGGCGATGATTTTCGAGCCAATCCGAGAACCTGGCTTCATCCTTTTCTCCCGCCGCCAGGGCCAATACGGCGGTCACGGCTTCAGCTTCCGGTGCAGCCAGTTCCCATCCATTGAGATCAAGAAACATGTAGGCAGCGAGAAAACCCATGCGCTTGTTGCCGTCCACGAAATGTCACCTTTTTTCACCTTAAGCCGGGCGGCAGCTTTCTTCGGCAGAATAACTCCGGTTGAATTGCCGATCTGAGTCACCGTAGCGCGCATTGAATACCTCCTTTTTTGTTATGACTTACGTTATAATTTAGCACAAATGGTCAAGCGCATTTGTTATTTGCACTCTCGAAATGATCGACTTCCCTGGTCACATATCGACGTCGCTCTTTTTCGTTCGCGCACGGGGCATCAACTGCCTTTTCCCTACCTTGCCGAAGGTTCAAAATCCGCAGAAAGGAACGAATTTTGCTAACCACTTTAAGAGGGCAAACCTGCACAATAAACCGGGTTCGCTCTACCGCGCTATGACCATGCAATCTTCTCAGGAACGGCTCAAAGACCAGGACTGGTATACAGGCTGTAAAGGATGAAAATGCAAACTGACGAGAAGCTTGAGAAGCGTATTGCCTATGAAAGAATGCTGGCGGGCATATCGGAAAGGGCTGTGCTGGTAGATGATCTGCACGACCTTTTAAATGAGTCGCTGAAAAGCATGGGAAGCATTCTGGATGTCAGTCGCGCATTTATATTCACGTATTATCCGAAGTCAGACATCTTCAGCTGTGCCTGTGAATGGGATTCGCCGGGAACAGCGACCCTGAAAGACCTCAATGAATTAACGCTTTCGATACCCTGGGCGACTCAACAGCTGAAAAACGGCAGCGTGATCAATTACCAGGACACGCGGGAAATGCCCGGCGTATGCTACCGGGAAAGGCTGCTGGCCGCCAAGGTCGAATCCACCCTGAATGTGCCTATGTTTGTGAGAGGCGAACTGTACGGTTTCATGGGATTCGACGAGTGCCGTTTCCACCGGAAATGGATAGATGAAGACCTCTATATCTTGACAACTGCTGCTCAGATCATCACCCGCGCGATTGAAAACAAGAAGTATGAAGAAGCATTGGAAGAACATCGCAGCCGTCTTGAATCTATTTTCAGCAGCGTACAGGATGCCATAATCACCGTCGATACGAAGATGCACGTAATTGAAGCGAATAAGGCCGCCGAGCAGATATGTGGAATTAAAATTACCACAGGTAAACCCTTCACCGATTGCACCACCGGATGTGATCGGTCGTGCGTAAATATTTTGAATGAAACATTACTGAAGAAGGACACCGTCAGGGAATACAAGATAGAGTGCCGACACCCTGAGCGAAAAAATCTGATCGCAGCCGTTAACTGTTCCCCCCTGCTAAATCACAATGGGAATTTCATGGGGGCTGTATTGGTCATTCGCGATATCACCCGGCTCACCCATCTTGAGAAAGAGTTGAAGGAGCGGCAACACTATCAAAATATTATAGGAAAAAGCGAAAGAATGCAGAAGATTTACAGCCTGCTCAAGAGCCTGGCCAACATGGGCACTACCGTTTTGATTACGGGTGAGAGCGGTACCGGGAAAGAACTGGTTGCCCGGGCTTTACACTATGGCGGCCCACGAGCAAGCAAGCCGTTCGTAACGGTCAATTGCTCAGCACTTGCCGAAAATTTGCTCGAAAGTGAACTGTTCGGGCATGCCAAAGGGGCTTTCACGGGAGCAGACAAAGACAGAATGGGGCGTTTTGAGGCAGCTGACGGCGGAACCATAGTATTGGATGAGATTGGCGATATTTCTCCTCTCATACAGCTCAAGCTGCTGAGAGTCCTTCAGACCAAACAATTCGAGAGGGTGGGAGAATTGACCCCGCGAAAAGTCGACGTCCGGGTGGTTGCTTCAACTAACCGGGATTTGAGGAAGGAGATTCTGGCGGGAAGATTTCGAGAAGACCTGTATTATCGTCTCAATGTCATGGATATCGAAATCCCGCCCCTGCGTGAGCGCTACGAGGACCTTTCCCTGCTGGTCGATCATTTTCTCAAGATGTTCAACAGAAACTATCACAAGGGAATTGAAAACCTATCTGCTGAGGTCATGCAGGCTTTCATGAATTATCCCTGGCCAGGGAATATTCGCGAGTTGGAACACGCAATCGAGAGGGCTTTCGTCTTATGTCAGGACAGGACCATCCTCCTGGAGCATATTCCTGCTGAAATCACGAGTTACACCATGCGAAAAAGGCAGCACACACCGCACCAGAAAACGGCGGACAATCCCAACGACCTTCTTGTCGCTCTGGAGAAAACGGACTGGAATATCTCGAAGGCTGCCCGGATTTTGGGGCTCAGCCGCTGGACGGTCTATCGGAGAATCGAGCAACTCAAAATCGGAAGACCGGTAAGAGTGTAGCACCGCACAGTTTCGTGCGGCAACACTCATGTAGCAAGCCGCTACACTTTTTTTCGCCTGCCCATACAAATCACTCGTCAGTCCAACAATTACTTCAGTAAATCCGACATCTTACATCATTTTCTCGACCTGGCACTCTATTTGCTTTTGTCAATGTTCGAGTCTGCGCGGTTTTGCAGACGGCAGTACTCAAGGAGGGATAGAACATCAGGTTCTGTATTACGCGGTATTGGTGATTTCTTTATTATCCAAAGGAAGGACAGAGATGAACAAGATCATCGTAAACTGGATGTATCCAAGATCACTTACAACAGTCTTCATGCGTGCGATAAAAAACCGGGGCGACTTTCAGACCATATTCGAGCCGTGCCTTCCCATTTACTGGCGTGAGCGACATGATCCGGGCGTACAGTCCCATCAGGATTACGAGGGCTGGCCTGTGGTTTACGAAGAAGTCATCAAGAAAATATATTCGATCGCGGAAAACGGCCCCACTTTCATCAAGGAATGCCCCTATCACGCAATTGACAAGTACCTGGCCGATGAGCAATACCTGAGGAGAGTCACCCATACCTTCCAGATCCGCGACCCGAAGTTCGTCGTCCTTTCCTTCTGGAAGGTCCTCGGCACCCAAAAATCCATACGCATAGAAGATGTCGGCCCCCCTTCCGTTTATCGCATTTTTCAAAGAGTAACGGAATTGGGGCTCCATGCCCTGGACGGCGGCAAGACTCCGCTCGTTATTGATGGTGAGGATTTCCAAAACGATCCCCAGGGGATAATGGCAGCATGGTGTGATGCGATCGGGGTTGAATACAAACCGGAATCCCTGAATTGGGACCCGGAATGGAGAAGTGAGTACAACCACTGCGATGGTTTTTACCATGATGTTGCCAACAGCACCGGCATCCAGAAAAACATGGAAGCGTTTATGTACGACGAGAAGGTAGTAAACGCAATTTTCGAAGACCTGCCCATGCTCAAGCTGCTCTACGAGCACTGTCTGCCAATCCACGAAGAACTGTATAAGCACAGGCTGAAGCCGAAGAAGATCGCAGGCACTTCAGCATCCAGGTAATTGAATATTGCCGGAGGTTTATTCACGGCGGGAATACGACCGGCAGGGGCGTTGCCTGTTCCGCCCCTGCCTTCTCTATCACGTGCCTTATCGCTCGGAGTTTCTCCCAAGTAGTCGAGAATCAGGAAGGAAATGACGTGAGAGCCAAAGAAGGACATCTTCAAATCAGGAATGCGACCAAGATTTACGATGCACAGGGCGTGGGTGTTCATGCCGTCGACAACTGTGACTTCGATATCAAGGCGGGAGAGTTTGTTGCAATCGTCGGTCCTTCCGGCTGCGGGAAAACGACGCTTCTTAACATGATTGCCGGCTTCGAATCGATAAGCGGGGGAGAAATTCACATGGACGGAAATGTCATCGCTTCTCCCCAAAAGCGACTGCATCCCGGACCCGATCGGGTGGTCGTCTTTCAGGCAGGCGCCCTTTTCGACTGGCAGACTGTTTTGGACAATATCACGTTCGGCCCGGTAATTACGGGGGCAATGAGCCACACCGAAGCGAAAAAGAAAGCACTCGATTTAATCCGAATGGCAGGGCTGAAGGGATATGAAAATGAATATCCGATACGAATTTCATCCGGGATGAAACGTCGCGTCGAGATCCTGCGGGCATTGATAAACGAACCAAAAACACTTCTTCTCGACGAACCATACAGGGCAATGGATGCCATTACAAAATCTGTGATGCACAAGTTCCTGCTCGATGTTTTTGACAGGGTCCACAAAACCGTCATGTTCATCACGCATGATCTCGACGAATCGATTTACCTGTCCGATCGGGTTGGAATAATGACCACGCGGCCCGGCAAGTTCAAAAAATGGGTCACTGTCGATCTCCCACGACCGCGCGATTTCAAAATCAAGCAATCACCGGAATTCCTGGCGCTAAAAAAGGAGACGCTCGAGGCGGTTCACGAAGAGGCCAGGAAATCTTTTGAACGTGGCGAGCGAGAAGGCGCCTGAGAGGCTTACGAGGCCCGGGAGCACTCCCGCCCCGGATATTTCATACTGGCCAAAGGTCATTTCATAAGGATCGACCATGTCTGGAGCACCAACGAACAGAGGGGCCGGCGAAATGCAGATGGAAAATGTCTGCGTCTCTTTCGGCAAAAAAAGGATTCTCGAAAATATTTCTCTGGACATACCAAAAGGTTCTTTCACCTGCATCTGCGGACCGTCCGGCTGCGGGAAGACGACTATCATGTCAATCCTTGCCGGTTACCTCAAACCCAATAGCGGCCTATGCACATTCAATGGCGTTCCGGTTTCCGGACCAAGTCCCGACCGGTTGGCCGTATTCCAGGAAAACACCCTGTTTCAATGGATGTCTCTCTGGGACAACACCTTGTTTGGCCCAAAGATTCAGGGGCAAGACCTGGAAAAAGCCGCCGACAAAGCCAGAGAGCTTATTGAGTTAAGCGGATTGGGCGGTTTTGAGAAGAAGTTCCCGGGGCAGCTTTCAGGTGGAATGCAAAGAAGGGCAGAGTTGATAAGGGCATTGATCAATGAACCTCAAATCCTCCTGATGGACGAACCTTTCCGCGGACTGGATGCGATGACCCGCGGAATGATGCAGGAATATTTCCTGAGAGTTTTCGAAAATTCACAGATCACGATGCTACTCATAACCTCGGAATTGGACGAGGCCATCTTTATGGGGGACACCGTCTACCTGCTGTCCACCATGCCCGCTTCGATAAAGAAAAGAATAGCAATCACCATACCGCGACCCCGCATTTTAGAACATCAAACATCGAGCGATTTCGCAAACATTCAGAATGAAGCCTACGAAATCATGGAAACGGAAGCCCTGAAAGCTTTTGAACTCGTTCCAGCAGTTTAGAGTTTTTATCAAACGGGAGGTTCTCAAATGAACAGCTACTCCAAAGACCTCGGAGAAGGGGGAGTCATCTCCGCCAAACAGGCGCCACAGGACAAGTCCGATGCTTTCCTGGCCGGATTGCGTCGGTACAAACCCAGCACAGAGAAAATGATCACCTTTTGTACTTTATCCATTATCTTTTTGGCCTGGTATGAAATCACCGCAAGAGATGTCGTTCCCCGAATCTTCATACCTTCGCCTTACGACGTCTGGCAGGGATTCGGAGAGACCCTCATCGAGGGCTATCACGGCAAGAGCATTATTTTTCATTTCCTGTACAGCCTCGCGCGGGTCCTGGTCGGATGGGTCGTCGCGTGTATACTGGCAATACCGCTTGGCCTGGCCATGGGGTTGAGTTCCAGAATCAGAGCAGTCTTCGACTATATTATCGAGTTTTACCGCCCGCTTCCGCCTTTGGCATATTACACTCTCCTGGTACTCTGGTTCGGAATCGGAGAGTCATCCAAGATACTGCTGCTTTTCCTGGCAGCCATCCCGCCATTGACTATCGGGGCCGTAGAAGGCGTCAAGGAAGTCAGCCCTTCAGTAATACAGGCGGCCCGTTCTCTTGGGGCGAATTCAAAACAGGTCTTTTACAGGATAATTCTGCCGGCAACCACCCCTGCAATAATAACATCGATGCGGATCAGCCTCGGGTTTACCTATACCGTTCTCGTAGCTGCCGAGATTGTCGCGGCTACCGAAGGAATTGGCTGGATGGTCTGGGATGCGAGCAAGTTCCTGAGATCCGATATCATCTTTGTAGGCATAATCACCATGGGATTAACAGGCATCGGCCTGGACGCATGCCTCAGACTCATAGCCAAACGACTGTTGCGATGGAAATACCAGTAGAGATTCGAAACATTGCAGTTGCCAGTTCACGTAATATCAAAGGGATATTCCGACCTTAAAACCAATGACGGGGAAAAACGATGAAGCGTATTCTTTGGACAGGCGTACTTTTGGGGCTCGTAATTCTGTTTACGGGTCAAATAGCTCTTGCGGAAGAAAAACCGCAGAAAGTGAGAATCGGTTATCTGTCTTTGGTAAACGCACAATTGATCACGAAACATCTCAAATACCATGAGCAGGAGATGGGCGTGCCCATCGAATGGTTTAGATTCAATTCGGGCAGGGACGTCAATACCGCCATGGCTTCAGGAAGCATTGATTTTGGAAATGTCGGGCTTCCCCCCGCGGCAATAGGAATTGCAGGAGGAATGGCTTACTGGGGAATCTTGAACGCCAACGTACTGGGAGATGTTGAGTCTCTCGCGGTGAGGCCGGGCATCAACTCCGTCAAAGACCTGGAAGGCAAAACGGTTGTGGCGCCATTTGGCTCAACGACTCATTACTTGCTAATGCGTGCATTCACCGAAGCAGGCGTTGATGTAAAGAAGGTGAAAGTTTTAGACATGGCGCCCGGCGAAGCATTGGCTTCTTACATGAGAGGTGACGTTGATGCTGCTTTCATCTGGGAACCCAGCCTGGGACAACTCGTTGCGAAGGGTGCAAAGATAATCCTCACGAGTTCGCAAATGGGTGCCCGTGGCGCGGTTACCTGGGACATCATCAGCGCCCAGCCCGAATTTGCCCGGAAATACCCGGACATGGTCAAGAAGTTCATCAAGAGCGAGTTGCGCGCCATCGATTACTGGCACCAAGATCCAGAGGAATCGGCAAAGATTATTGTTGAAGAACTGGGCGGAATAACGATTCAAGACGCCCGGCGGATGATGGCCGGAACCCAGCTTCTGGATATATCGAAGCAATTGAGCCCGGCATTTCTCGGCACTTCGAAGCAGAGAGGCTCCTCCGCCGACGATCTGGTAGCTGTCGGCAAATTCCTGCTTGAACAGGGTCGGATCAAGAAAGCGATTACCAAAGAAGCCGCCGAGCAATTTATCCATCCGGAATTTCTCGAAGCGGTTCAGGCTGAACTAAAGAAGTAACTCAATTCATCAAGGTCGGTATATCCCTTTATATCCCTTTAGAATCGGAATGAGTCTGAATACCGGCTCTGGCATAAGGCTCCGGATTAATGGAGATAGGACAGTAGCATGAATTACACCTGGTATGACTTGGTTGGGAATGTAGGTGTTGCGACCATTCTCATCACATATTTGCTATTGCAAATGAACAAATTCAAAAGCAGCGATTTCGTTTATTCTTTGCTCAATGCCGTAGGAGCCTCGCTCATCCTGACATCGTTGATCTATGATTTCAATTTATCGGCATTTCTCATAGAATTCTTCTGGTTGCTCATAAGCATCTATGGGATTGTGAAATACAGGCTAGCAGTCAATAAAGAGTATACATATCCAATCAACTAGACGTGAATCATCCTTGCCGGGATTCACAGTACCTTAAAGACACAAGCAGAACCTCACCTGCCATCCGGTCAAGACGAGCGTGCCCGGCAAGATTCTGCCGGGCACGCTCGGGCAACTATCGGCTCGACGGCAAGAACTCCAACAAATCATCCAGGGCAGATCACTTCACTCGAAACGACCGAAAGCCAAGGTCGGTGACTCTTTCATCAACGCCCTCCCCGCCTTGACCGCTGCTTTACCTTGCTCAGTGCTCATACGCTGCTGCCGCCCTTTTTCCGTTCCAGGGCGCAAAGCGGGTCAGGAGGAAAAGGCCCGGCAGGGCACCGAGCGTACTGACGGCAAAGAAGACCGGCCATCCGAAATAGTTGGCCATCGCGCCGGTGGGACCTCCGGCGATTATGCGGGACGCGGCCATGAAGCTGGTCAGCAGCGCGTACTGGGTCGCGGTGAAGCGCTTGTCGCACAGGCTCATCATGAATGCTATGTAGGCCGCATTGCCCATACCCCCGGAGATGTTTTCGATGCCGATTGCCGTTACCATCGCCGGATAGCTCTTGCCGATTACTGCCAGCGCGGTGAACGACAGGTTGGAGAGGGCCTGCAGAATTCCGAACACCCAGAGCGAGCGATTGATTCCAATCCTGGCAATAATGCCTCCACCCACCAGGGTCCCGAGGATGGTACTGATCAGGCCGAAAGCCTTGTTCACCGTCCCCACGTCGGACCGGCTGAAATCTATGGCGAGCAGAAAGGGCGTCGTCATTGCACCGGCGAGCGAATCTCCCAGTTTGTAGACCATGATAAAGATGAGCATCTCAACTGCGCCGGTACGTTTGAAATAATCGGACAGCGGTCCGAATACAGCCTCCTTGAGGCTTCGGGGAGGAACGACCTCGACTTCCGGTTCCGGGGCAAGGAGTGTGAAAATAACGCACAGGAACATTATCCCGGCGATGAGAAGATAGACGGAGCGCCAGGGAATATGATCAGAGGCAATCAGGGCCAGAGCGCCCGAAACGAGCATGGCGAGCCGGTAGCCGACGACACCGGTTGCTGCTCCGGGCCCCAGTTCCTGTTCCCGCAGGACGTCGGCCCGGTATGCGTCGATAACGACGTCCTGGCTTGCGCTAAGGAAGGCCAGGACGAGGGCCGCAAAAGCCACGAGGGCCGGCATGGCGGCAGGTGATGTGTACCCCATGGCCAAGATGCTGATGACCAACATCAATTGTATTGATATAATCCAGCCGCGCCTTCTTCCCAGCCAAGGAGGACTGAACCTGTCCATGAGCGGGGCCCAGAACACTTTCAGAGCGTAGGGCAAGCCCACCAGGGAGAAGATGCCTATAGTAGTGAGATCGACCTTTTCGGTCATGAGCCAGGCCTGCAGGGTCGAGCTCGTCAGGGCAAGCGGCAGTCCGGAAGAAAATCCAAGGCCGAAAAGATTCAAAACGCGTCTATTACCGTATATATTGAGCCAATTGCTCATGTTTCACCTGTTTTTGATGTAAGATCCCGCAAGACCGGGGCAATGTATCTGATATATCCGGCAGGGACAATGAAAATTCCGGAAACCCGACAAAGCGAATCATCCTCCGGTCCGAAGGATTCCTGAAAAGCTCATGATCCGATTTGAAGATTTTGCTGAAAAATGGAAGATCGACCCGGCCCCGTTGGAACCCGTCGTCCGGGCGCACCCATTCAAGCTGAACGCTTATTTCGAGCGGCTGATCGAAGCACCGGGAGATGCGGTCTGGCGGCAGGTGGTTCCGAATGCGGCCGAGCTTTCGGACGCAGAAGGGATGGATGATCCCCTTGCCGAAGAAAGCCTCTCGCCTGCTCCGAATCTGGTCCACAGGTATCCCAACCGGGTTTTGTGGCTGGTAAACGACCAGTGCGCCGTCCACTGCCGCTTCTGCACCAGAAAGCGCAAGTGGCGGGAAGGGGAATCCCGTGCGCTCAACCAGGACCTGAACCCCGCGCTGGCCTACATCAAAGGAAATCCGCAGGTCCGGGACGTATTACTCTCCGGCGGCGATCCCCTTCTGCTCCCTCTCGAGCGGCTTCGGGAGATCCTGACCAAACTCCGATCGATCCGGCATGTCGAGGTCATTCGCATTGGAAGCCGCGTACCGGGGGCGCTCCCGCGCAGGATTACTCCGGAGCTGGCCGGATTGCTTTCACAATTCCATCCGCTCTACATCAACATCCACTTCAACCATCCGGCCGAGGTGACCCCTGATGCCGAACGTGCCTGCGCCACCCTGGCAAGCGCCGGGATTCCGCTCGGCAGCCAGACGGTGCTCCTTCGCGGAATCAACGACAACGAAGCCGTCCTCGGCGATCTCTTCCACCGCCTTCTCACGGTCCGGGTGCGTCCCTACTACCTGATGCAAATGGACATAACGAAAAGCACGGCATATTTCCGGACTCCGGTCGGCACCGGCCTCAGAATTGTCCGCAACCTTCGCAACCACATATCGGGAATCGCCATGCCCCATTTCGTCATCGATCTTCCCGGCGGGCATGGGAAGGTAGCGCTCCTGCCGGAAATGGTGCGGGAGGTCTCCGACGGCAGGCTGATCGTGGAGAACTATCTCGGAAAGCTGTGTTCCTACCCGCTTCTCAGCGGCGAGGAAGAGGAACTGGCAAGGTTGATTCGGGCCGTTCCTTAGGCAGACCTTCCGCCTGCTCGCGTAAGACTCAATTCCAGGGACCGTAGGCGACTTAAAAGCCTGCGGCACCACTCCCCCTATTGAGAGACGGGGGGCTGGAATCTCTTGTGATGGTGGAATGTGAAACAAGTAGACCGTGAGTCGTGTAGGGTCCGGGCCGGTGATTTTTCGCATTGATTCCAGGAAAATATCGCCGACGACTTAAGGACCGGCGGCTCATCACCGTCGTTGCCGCATTCCCAAATCCCAGGTACCATTCTCGAAATACGGCGCCGGAAAATTACATAAAAAGTATTAGACAGGAATGATTCTCCTTGAATCTCGTTCAATTTTGATGTAAACGCATATCTCGTTGTTTGCTTCCTTTTTAACTCTTCTGGGACAGAAAATGCGTAGAACACTCCTGTTGGCACTGGCGGGCTTCGCCTTACTTGCTCCACCGGTTTATGGGACGTCGTTTACAGATCGGATGGATTCCATCCCCGACATCACACAAACCGACCCAAAGGCGGGTTTTCCCTACGGCGGCGTTCACTACTGCGGACCGTGCGCCATATCCAATTCCCTTGTCTGGCTGGGCGAGAACGGGTACGAGAGGCTCCTGCCCAAAGCGGCGGACCGCATGCGGGTGCAGGTGGAACTCGTGAACATCATTGCATCATCCAAGTATATGGACACAACCCTTGAATGGGGGACCTCCCCTGCGGGAGTTCTTCAGGGGATAGATAAATACCTTGCAGACTGCGGGTACCGGAACTGCCGGCTTACTTACCAGGGATACCGGAAGGTGCCTGCAAAATATGCAAGCGGGACAACGGTGCCCCAGCTGGATTGGGTAGAGGCGGGCCTGAGCGGGGATTCGGCGGTTTGGCTGAACGTCGGATGGTACAGGTACTCCGCCAGGAAAAGGGAATATGCACGGCTGGGCGGCCATTGGGTTACGATGGTCGGCTTCGGTAAAGACGAGAATGGGCAGATTGATCCCAATATCCTTATCGTTCACGACCCGGGAGCCCCAACCGGCGAAAACCCGAACGGTTACGTCAGGGTCTTGAACATGGAGTCCGGCCGAAGGCTCGTAACAGGTTCCGGTCCCCCCCTCGACTCCGAAGGTCTGTACAAATTGAGAGGCGGATTGCGGATTGGCGGCAATGTCGATGCGGCCGTGCTCGACGGCGCCATCCGGCTCGAAATGGAAAAACCCGGCATTACCGCATCGTCCGGAAATGCGGGAGGTCCGGGAGCCTGCCCTATAAAATAGCTGAATCGTGCCCCGCTCTATTCCGATAAAAGCGGGGCATTTTTTCGTCCGCTCTTAATCCTTCCTTCCCCACATCTTGTCAAGAAACGATTGCCTGCCCGAGCCGATCTTGTAGAAAGTATAATGCACCGGATCCTTCCGGTAGTACTCCTGGTGGTAGTCCTCGGCCTTGTAGAACGGCCCCGCCGGTTCTATTTCCGTGGCAATCCTTCCTCCGAACTTCCCCGATTCCTCCAGTTCCTGTTTCGATGCTTCGGCCTGAAGTCTCTGTCCTTCATCATGATAGAAAATGACGGTCCTGTATTGAGAGCCTTTATCTGCGAACTGCCCGTTTTCCTGGGCCGGGTTGATGTTTTTCCAGAATATCTCGATCAGTTCTCGAAAGCCGATCTTCGAAGGATCGAACACGATTTCGATCGCCTCCGTGTGCCCCGTCCTGCCCAAGCTGACCTCTTCGTACGTGGGATTTTCGGTTCTGCCGCCGGTGTAGCCCACCGCTGTCGATATCACCCCGGGCAGATGGTCGAAAGCCGGCTGCATGCACCAGAAGCACCCTCCGGCAAAGATCGCTTTTTCCAGGTGCTTTTCATTCGTGTCGGCGTCGGTTCGGGGCTCGTTGTCGCTCTCGATGAGAGCCAACAAGAACGCAAAGGCAAGGCTGATTAAACCTATATCCATGCGGGTTCCTTTCAGAATAAAAAAATATATAAAGATTCAATCAGCAAGATAAGATTCAGAAGAGTAATCTTAAGGGAGAAGGAGAATTATTCTCTAAGTTAAAAATATGAATCGATCTTGTTCCGGGAATTCAATACCTTAAAAACTCTGGGACCCGGCTCAAAAGCACTCAAACACGGGATGACGGAATTGGGGAATCCGTCATAAAATGCCTGGGACTGCCCCGGCGGGGGCCATGCAGGGTGCGCAAAGCTCTATCGTCAATGCTGTTGCTTTAATGCCCGTCCCGGTAGGCCAAGTATTTTGGACAGCGCGTACCGGATACTCTCCGGCCTGCCGGGGTGGGGTTCCCAAGGCGGACCTTGGGAACCAGCGGCGTATTTCCTTAAAGCAACAACATTGGGTCTCATCGTGTCCACCATCCGTCCCCTCGGATCAGGGTTCATCGGGATTGCCGGGCGGTGGGCACCCAAAATGCAGGGTACCCACCCCAGCTGCCGTTCTCATTGCAGGTGCTGGCTTTCTGCTTAAAGAAGGTTTTGAACCGGGGGGCAATAAATATACGCATCAATTCTTCGCGGGCTCGGACCCTGCAAACTCTTTCCCGAGCAACTCGCCCAGCGAATTAAGATGGCTCTTTTCCTCGTCCGCGAGGCCGAAGAAGACCTCACGCGCCGCTTTATCCGAACTGGATTGGGCCATCTGCAAATAAAGATCGAGCGCCTGGACTTCTATCATCATGGCCAGTTCCAGGCAGCCGTGCGGCGATTGCAGGAAGGATTCGTTTCGGCGCAGGAAATCGTCCACTTCCAAACCGCCCTCCATCTTCCCGGCAAGAACGGGAGGATCTGCATTGCTCCCGAGTTCCGCCAGGAGATTCCGAAGTTTCTCTATATGACTTCCCTCGGCCCTGACGAGTTTTTCGAGAAGACCTCTCACCAGCGGGCTATCGCTTTTCTCAAGGGCTTTCCTGTGGAACTGCTCCAGCCCGCTTTCCATTCCGAGGGCGATTCGTGCCGCTTCCTCGGCCGACTCATCTCCACGGACAAATTGAAGGTACAGCTCGGAAGGGCCGGAGGCGGTCCTTTCCTCCCAGGCTTCGATTCCGCCTTCGAGCTGGAAAGTGCGGGCAAATCCGCGGGCTGCAAGAAACCGGGCAGCCATCAGGCTTCTTCCGCCCACGCTGCAGTAGACGATTGTGTCCTTTTGCGGATCCATCTCACCCAAGCTGCTCGCAAGCATCGGCAGGGGGATCGATTTTGAGCCGGGAAGGTGGTTATCCTCATATTCTTCCGGCTGGCGCACGTCGAGGAGCAGGTACGATCCCTCCCTGTGCCTGCCGATATATTCCTTCAAATCGTCCGGAAACAGAATCGTCACGCCGGCCGCGCTTTCCTTTCCCGCCATTTTTCATTGCCTCCGTTTTTCTCCCGGGTATCCCGGGGCAAATCAGATGCCCTGGAGCCCTCTCAAGAATGCGCGCACATTTTTCCCGAGCACTCCGTGATTATACCCGCCTTCGAGCAGGGCGAAGCACCCGATTTTCAGGCGTTCGCATGTGCTGTGAACCATTCGGCCCATTTCCTGGTAATCTTCGGTATGAAGCGTGTGGCCCCAATCTTCGATGTGGTTGTCGAATCCGGCGGAAACCCCGATGATATCCGTATCGAGCGAATCGAGCTGCGAGGCCACTTCCAACAGGTAGCTCTTCCGGTCGATCGCATCGGGGTTGTGGATCGAAACATAACCTTTTCCGCCCAGAATATTTACCGTCCCGTCGCCATAGTGCAAATCGAAATCCAGGACGTGCGCCTTTTTGATGCTGCCCTTTGCCTTCAAGTGTTCCAGGGCTATAGCTATGTTGTTGAAATAGCAAAATCCCCACGAGTAATCGGAAGAAGCATGATGTCCGGGAGGGCGGACGAGGCCGAAAGCCGGCTCATCGAGTCCTGCCGCGGCAGCCTGTATCGAGGCGCCTGCCGCGAGGGCGGCAATATTATACAGACGCGCCCTCTCGACGCTTTGGACATGCGACTTGCTGTGTACCGCAAGAATATCGTCTTCGCCCGCCGGATAGGCTTCTTCCAGCTCAACTTCGCCTTTGATCTCGTTGAGGATGGCCTCGATCCTTCCCTTGGAAGCCGCCGGATCGTTCACATAGACGTCGAGAAAATCATTGTGCGTGAAGACTTTCATGGTCCGCTCCTTCTCTTTGGACTTCCGAAACCGGTGCCCGTCAGCGGCCGTGGAGCCCCCCGAGAAGACCGAAAAGGATGCTCAGGAGCACAGCCAGAATGATGAAGGCGGGGATGGAGGCTACGGCCCATTTCACCATAAACACCACCATCGACCAGAAGCGCATTTTCACATCGACTACTACGACTTCTTCATGAACGTTCACGGATGGCCCTCCTTTGGAAGAATAGGTATCGGCATGGAAAACCGGGAGAGGAATTCCCTGTGCGGAAATTCACTCGGCGCGCGTGCAGGATCGGGCAAGGGGTTCAAATCAAGAGAAAATGGGCATCCGCATTATGATGACCCGGGAATGGTTCCCGGGCAGTTCATACTCATGTGACCGATTCGGTCCGCCACGCGGCGGGGAAGCCCCGCCCATGCGGATGTGAGTTGACGGAGTCTTTTCGACTCCAGTGAGTGCAGTTTACCAGATTTTTTGGGAAAATGCCGAGGATAATCGGAAAACCCCGGAGCGGTCTCACCCGGCTTTCGTACGCCCGGCGCACAGGGATCGACTCTGCTCCGGTTCGCTAAAACGGCTCGTCGGATTCGGGCCCCTGCACCGGCTCACCGGGTTTCGCCCAGAGGATGTGGTTCTTGTTGATGAAGTAGACTTCCGGTTCCACTCCGTCGCCTATAACGGCATCGAAAATAGTAATAAAAGTCGAGTCGCTTTTTTTGAAAAAATCGGAGAGCCGCCTTGCGGAACCGATATTCGTAAATCCCTGGAACACCGTTCCGTCCCTCATCATAATAGTTACCCGCTTTGCGTTCATTTCCATATTGCCTTCTCCATCCGCTTCATTGCCCGGCTCTGTCAAAATCCCCCTGCGGGAGCCGCTTTCCGCCGATTCATTCGTGAGAATCTTTCCAACTTGACCTGGTTTGAAATACTTGCAAGGATAATGCATTCTCTTTTTTGTCGCTTCCGGATATAAGATCGGAACTTTTTAAGAATTACTGAATAGCCCGGAAGCAAAAAGGTCCGTATCAACCGGATTTTTCGCACTGTGAGGTTTTATGGGCGACAAGTCTTTTGATTTCTATAAAGCCGTATCCGAAGAACTCGATCCCGAGAAGCTTCAGCACAACTTCCTCACGGCCCTGCTCGAACTTCAGAATGTGGAGCGCGGATCCATATGGGTCAAGAGCGAAGGGGGATATACCTGCATCGAAGCAGCGGGAGCCCAGAGCGGGCCGGTCAAGGGCATGACCATCGCCGCCGACCGTCCGAGCATAGTCGGGTGGGTCATCGAAAACGGCAAGATGACGATTGCCGAACCCGGCAAGGATGCGCGCCATTACGGCAAGGTCGAGGAAGGCATCGAAATAAAAAGCAAGCTTATCCTGTGCTTTCCGCTCGTCCTCAGGACCGGCGAGGTATACGGCGCCGTTCAGATAATCGATACAAGCGCGGGTGGAAACCGCCTGAACCTGGAGAAGAGCTATCTCGAACTGCTTCAGCATTTGATCGATATCGGGTCGATAGCCCTCGGGAATTCGCTTGTCTACTCCAACCAGGTGAAAGAAAACCTGAAGCTCAGGCAGACCCTGGATGCGATCCGCGGCGAAGAAGTCATCGTGGGCAAGAGCACCACTTTTCTGGGAGTGAGAAAACGGGCGGCAGAATATGCCCGGACCGATTTCCCGGTGTTGATTACGGGTGAGAGCGGCACGGGAAAGGAACTCCTGGCAAAAGAGATTCATCGCCTGAGCGCCCGGAACGGCGGGCCGTTTCTGGTCCAGAACTGCAGTTGCATCCCGGACACGCTTCTGGAAAGCGAACTTTTCGGCTACGCGAAAGGGGCATTCACCGGGGCGGTAAAAAGCAAGATCGGGCTTTTCGAAGCGGCAAACGGCGGCACGGTTTTCCTGGACGAAATAGGCGACATGCCGCTCCAGCTCCAGGCGCGCATCCTGCGCGTAATCCAGGAAAACGAAGTAAAGCCCCTGGGAGAAGTGCGTCCGAGGAAGATCAACGTTCGGATCATCTCCGCGACCAACCGGGACCTCAAGAGCGCAATCACCAAAGAGCAGTTTCGGGAAGACCTCTTTTACCGGCTGAACGTCCTTCCGCTTCATATTCCCGCGCTGAAGGACCGGCCCGAGGACATTCCCATGCTCCTGGACCATTTTTTGAGGAAAGAAGCGCTCCGGGCCGAAATCGACCGCAAGTCGTTTTCCCGCGACGCACTGGATTACGTTGTGTCATATGCCTGGCCGGGGAACGTCCGCGAACTCGAAAATTTCGTGAAACACATACTCGTCATTACCCGTGGAAACAGGATCACTCGCACCGACCTCTCAGACCACTTCCTATCCCTGCCCCCGGGCGTATCGGAGGTTTCCGTTCAGGAAGACGAAAAGGAACGGGATGAACCCGCGGGAAAGAGACCGGACGCAAGAAACCTTTTCGACGGGTACACGTGGGAGACGCTCGAACGGGACTACGTGCTGTATCTTCTCGAAAAGAACAAGTGGCACATTACGCGCGCTGCCAGGGACGCCGGGGTGAACCGGTCGACTTTCGATTCGAGAATGAAGAAACTGAACATCAGAAAATAGAAAGACAGTTACCGGCCAGTCCGGAATCACGTTAAATGAATATAATCGAAAAGATAAATACTGCGCGAGAGCTGTATCGCACCTGGAGCGACGCCCTCGGCGCCGAAGCCTCCATATCGGAGCGGCTCAAGGAATTAAAGAATAAAGCGGACGCTTCGAGCCGGATGGCCGTTCGCTCGGGAGTAGCCGATGCGTGCCGCAGGTGCGACCGGGAAGAAGGCGGAAGCTGCTGCGGAGCGGGAATAGAAAACCGCTACACTCCAGAACTTCTGTTGATCAATCTCATGCTCGGGGCCGATCTGCCCGATTCGAGACCCATGGAGGGCAGTTGCTTCTTTCTGGGGACTCGGGGCTGCACCCTTCCCGCCCGGGACATTCTCTGTATAAATTACCTCTGCACGAGGCTTCAAAAGGAAATCCCCTCTGAAGAGCTGCATCGGCTTCAGAGCATCACGGGAGAGGAGATGGATTTCCTTTTCAGGCTGCACAACGATATCAGGAACTTCATAAAGCGAAAAACGGATGAAATCTGAACTGGAAAAAACCGTTCGGCTGGTCGCCGACTACTTCGATCGGTGCAAAGTCGGCTGTACCGGCACGAAAGGCTATAGAAAAACGACCGATCTTTCCAAACTGGCAGCCTGCATCGAGGACCTTGAATCGCGCCGACTGCTCGATCCCGAGAGAACCGTCTTTACCGACCTGGGATGCGGAGACGGTCGGGTCAACTTTCTGATGAGCTATTTTGTCAGGCGCTCGATCGGAATTGAAATCGACTCCGAGATCCTGTCCGAATACGAACAGAGGACGCAGGAACTGTTCGCGATCCTGGAACGGGACGGCGGGCTGATTCCGCCTGCGAACACATTCCTGTTCCGGGGAAGTTCGCTGGAAAACGCAACGTTTGCGGAAATCCGCTCCAGGGCTGGAGTGGACATCGAAAATATCGATATTTTTTACACGTATATCACCCTGCACGATGTTTTCGCGGAGAAGATCGCGGAGTGCGGCCGCCCGGGGGCCTACTACATGGTGTACGGC